>NZ_JBLKSS010000165.1:0-9310 GCF_047607725.1 Sodalis sp. (in: enterobacteria)
GTGAGTAGCCGAGGGCATCACCGCCCACGACGGCCTGATATTCCATCCAGAGCAGCTGTTTGGTCACGCCCTTGCGGCTTAACTCGGTATCGATATCAAGCCAGCTGGGTAAGGTCTTGATAGCCTTGCCGGATTTGCCGGGATAGAGCAGGCGGTCGAGGTCGACGGGGAACAGTTCCGCCGGCAATGGCCAGACCAGGTTAGCTACCGTGAATCGGCCGAGGATATCGTACACTGTAGTACAGCCGATGCCGAGCGCTGCTGCGATTCGAGTGACGCTGCTCAAATTTCATGATTAATGCATTTATATATATGTATATTTATGTTCTCGCGTTCTTCTTTTTACGTGCCATGCCATACCCCCGGAAGCTAAAAGTCTCCAGAGTATGGCGGAACAGAAGATGAGCGATAGGACAGAATCGGAATCGCTGATCGGGCGACCGGAATCAGTGATCGGACGTGACCGGAACCAGCAGCATGTATGGCGTAGCGCAGGGGGCGCTGTTTTTCGGCGAGTCGATGTTTAGTCGCCGGCCGAACGCATCAAAATTGGCGCTGTGGTGTTTTTGCCGTTATTTTATGCATCAGGGCGGAAAAATGGTAGACTGCCAAGTATTGAACTCGCATACCGCATCGCTCGGGGCGCATAATATTGCGCGCGGCGATTTTCTGGCTATGCTTACGCAATTACTACCTTTATCACTGGCGGCCGGCTGCTGGCAACCGCAAGCCCTCTTTACCGTCCTTCCTGATTCTGAAAGCGGCAGATGATGAGGCTTTCTTCATCATTTCTTTACATAATGAGGGTTTTTCGGCATTATCTTGCCGGTTAAAAACTATGGTATTCATACCTAGAGGATTCGATGGCCAAAGAAGACAATATTGAAATGCAAGGCACCGTACTGGACACGCTGCCTAACACCATGTTCCGCGTGGAATTGGAAAACGGTCATGTGGTGACCGCACATATCTCCGGTAAAATGCGCAAGAACTACATCCGTATCCTGACGGGCGACAAAGTCACCGTTGAGCTGACCCCGTACGATCTGAGCAAAGGCCGCATTGTCTTCCGCAGCCGCTGAGATTATCTGAGCGCGTTGACCGGCCGGTTCCGGTGACGATTATCCTCGGCATAATGCGCGATAATTCCCCCTGCCACGACGCCGGTGAGTATTTCTACCCGCCATAACGGCTGAAGAAGGCGATGACCCCAGCACCGGCTATCCGGCTGCGCTATCCGGGCTATCGCCCCTCTCCGGCTTGAGGGCGTTGTGCCGCCCCGCTTTACCCCCTGACGCACGGCTAACCCGCCCCGTCCTTCGCCGCCGAGCCGGTATTCCGCCTGTGCTTTTGTTCCGTCCATCCCCTGAATCCGCCTGCATTCCCTCACGCATCGCGCCACCACTTTATCAGCCAACGCGCCAGCGCAACGGGCATATTGCGCGATAGCGCGGGCGTTTGCGGCGCAACAACGCGGAACCGACAGTACGGCAATGCGCAAGCCGCCGCCAGAACATCGGGAACCCTCGGCGCTGGCATAAAAAAGGCGATACCTCAGGGTATCGCCCTGCTCTGCTCGGACCGAACCGCCGGGGGTTAGTGCACCGCCCCTTCGGCCTTACGTTTTTGCGCGCTAAGGAACTGGTATTTGAGCGTTTGACTCTCTTTGTCCAATTCCACCCGCACCGAGCCGCCATCCACCAGCGAACCAAACAACAGCTCGTTGGCCAACGGTTTTTTCAGATTCTCCTGCATGACGCGGGCCATCGGACGGGCGCCCATGGCTTTATCGTAGCCTTTGTCGCTGAGCCAGTTGCGCGCGTCGTCGCTGACTTCCAGCGAAACGCCCTTGGCATCCAGCTGCGCCTGGAGTTCGACAATAAATTTGTCGACCACCTGCTGGATAACCTCGGTGGAGAGATGGTTAAACCAAATCACGTTATCGAGACGGTTGCGGAATTCCGGCGTAAACACCTTCTTTATCTCCGACATGGCGTCCGTGCTGTTATCCTGCTGAATCAGCCCTATCGACTGGCGCTGGGTTTCCTGCACGCCGGCGTTGGTGGTCATCACCAGTATCACATTACGAAAATCCGCCTTGCGGCCGTTATTGTCGGTCAGCGTACCGTTATCCATCACCTGCAACAGCAGATTGAAAACGTCCGGATGGGCCTTCTCGATTTCATCAAGCAGCAGCCCGGAATGCGGATACTTCAATACGGCATCGGTCAGTAGGCCGCCCTGATCGTAGCCGACATAGCCGGGAGGCGCGCCAATCAGGCGGCTGACGGTGTGTCGCTCCATATATTCAGACATGTCGAAGCGCAGCAGCTCAATATCCAGCGCTTTGGCCAACTGCACCGTCACCTCGGTTTTACCGACGCCCGTGGGACCGGCAAACAGGAAGGATCCCACCGGTTTATGCTCCTGACCCAGCCCGGCGCGGCTCATTTTGATCGCCTCGGTCAGCACCTCGATGGCCTTGTCCTGACCGAAAACCAGCATCTTCAGCCGATCACCCAGATTTTTCAGCACGTCGCGATCGCTCGCCGAAACCGTTTTCTCCGGAATACGGGCGATCCGCGCCACCACCGACTCGATATCCGCCACGTTGACGGTCTTTTTACGCTTGCTGACAGGCATCAGCCGACTGCGCGCGCCCGCCTCATCGATGACATCGATGGCTTTGTCCGGCAGGTGGCGGTCGTTGATGTATTTCACCGCCAGCTCCACCGCCGCCCTCACCGCCTTTGCGGTATAGCGCACGTCGTGGTGGGCTTCATATTTGGTTTTCAGCCCTGTCAGGATCTGCACCGTTTCCTCCACCGTCGGTTCCGTAATGTCTATCTTTTGGAATCGACGCGCCAGTGCGCGATCCTTTTCAAAAATATTGCTGAATTCCTGGTAGGTGGTTGAGCCTATCACGCGGATTTTGCCGCTGGAGAGCAACGGCTTAATCAGGTTGGCGGCATCCACCTGCCCGCCCGAGGCCGCGCCGGCGCCGATGATGGTATGGATTTCATCGATAAACAGAATGCTGTTCTGGTCCTGCTCAAGCTGTTTGAGCAGCGCCTTGAACCGTTTCTCGAAATCGCCGCGGTACTTGGTGCCGGCCAGCAGCGAACCGATATCCAGGGAGTAAATGGTGCAGTTGGCGATAACCTCAGGCACTTCGCCGCGCACGATCCGCCAGGCCAGCCCTTCCGCGATGGCGGTTTTACCCACCCCGGATTCGCCCACCAGCAGCGGGTTGTTTTTCCGACGGCGGCATAGGACCTGAATGGCGCGTTCCAGCTCACGATCGCGGCCAATCAGCGGATCGATGCCGCCGACGCACGCCAGTTGATTAAGGTTGGTGGTGAAGTTTTCCATACGCTCCTCCCCGCCTGACTGCTCTTCGTTGACCGGCGTTTCAGGCCCGGGTGCCTGCGTCTCGTCTTTACCCGTACCGTGGGAGATAAAATTCACCACGTCCAACCGGCTGACGTCATGCTTGCGCAGCAAATAGGCCGCCTGGGATTCCTGCTCGCTGAAAATCGCCACCAGCACGTTGGCGCCGGACACTTCGCTACGTCCGGACGACTGGACGTGGAAGACCGCGCGCTGCAGTACGCGCTGGAAACTGAGCGTGGGCTGCGTTTCGCGCTCTTCATCACTTGCGGGTAAGGTCGGTGTGGTTTGTTCGATAAAGGCTTCCAACTCCTGGCGCAGGGCCACCAGATCGACCGTGCACGCCTCCAGCACTTCACGCGCCGCAGGGTTGCTGAGCAGGGCAAGCAGCAAATGTTCCACGGTCATAAATTCATGCCGGTGCTCACGCACTCTGGCGAAAGCCATGTTTAAACTGAGTTCCAGTTCTTGATTGAGCATTGGCACCTCCCCAAATAGATTGCCCTTTCAGGCTTTTTCCAGCGTACAAAGCAACGGATGCTCGTTTTCCCGGGCGTAGCGGTTGACGTGAACCGCCTTGGTTTCCGCGACCTCCGCGGTATAGATACCGCAAACGGCCTTTCCCTGATAATGCACCCTAAGCATCAGTTGCGTTGCACGTTCAACATCATAAGAAAAGAACTTTTGCAATACGTCAATAACAAATTCCATTGGAGTATAGTCGTCATTGATAAGTATGACTTTATACATAGACGGGGGTTGTACCGCATTTTTCACCTGTTCTTCAGCTAGATGGCGCTCATCGAGCCTGTCGCTTGTCTTACCCATCGTGTTGTTCCAACGCTAAATCATCACCGCTGCGCTAGAGCAGCCCCTTTCTTTCATCTTACCATTGGATAATCAAAATAGCCGCCGGCGGCGTCAGGATTTTGTCCGGGTGTGCCGGCAGCCGTCCGAAAAAAACGGGTTAAAGCGTTAACTGCTTCAAAGTTTGATAATGTCGTCAGCTAACTCTTTAGCCATCGCTTGATCTCTTATCGCTATCCTCTAGAGTGTAGAGGCATAAGCGGATGCGGGTAATCAGCCGCTTACGACGTCAACTATCCTCATCACATAAAAGCTTCGGTTGCGAGGGATGTAGAAACATGGAGACGGGTAAAGTTAAATGGTTCAATAACGCCAAAGGTTTTGGTTTTATCTGCCCGGAAAACGGCGGCGAGGATATCTTTGCGCACTATTCAACGATCCAGATGGACGGTTACCGGACGCTGAAGGCCGTGCAAGTCGTCAGATTCGAGGTTCATCAGGGGCCCAAAGGGAACCATGCGAGCCTGATTGTGCCTGTTGAAGCCGAGAATGTTGCCTAATAACGCGCATCGCAATATAAAAGGTGTCACCGCATGAAATGCCAGCCTGTCGCTGGCATTTTTCTGCCGCTTGCGCCTGCATACTATCAAGTTATAACACTTTTCTTTTACGACGCAAGTTTAATTATGCGATAAATCCCCCGCCGCAGGGCCATCCGGCGCGCCGGCGGCGGGAGCCCTTGTCGCCGGGCTGAGCCCGAAAGATCGGGTCACGAGGTCATCGCCTCACCCGCCTGGGCGCTTGATGGGGCTTATCCGGCATGACGGCGACGCGAGGGCCGATGCCGCGACGGCGTTGCAATGGGTCGGCGCGGCGCCGTCACCACACCTTACGGCCCGCGCACCGCCCCTTCGGCGGGTGAGGTGTTTTTTCCACAGCGCTGTCCTTTACAGCGCCGGCGCTTTTCGCTAGCGTGTGGCGGTCAGTCGCCTCGCGGCGTCATAAGGAAGTGGTCTGTTCATGTATGCCAGTCTGTTGCTCATTCTCGTCCCGCTGATTATCGGCTATCTGCTGCCCCGCCCGCCCGCTGGCTACAGGTCGTAAACCGCGCCTTAAGCGCCATGGTGTACGTTATCCTATTTTTGATGGGTATCAGCCTGGTGTTTTTACCCAATCTCGCCAGCAATCTGCTACGGATCGGCGTGATTACCGCCGTCAGCGCCCTGTGTATTCTGGCGATGAATGCGCTGGCGCTGGGACTGCTGGAAAAAGTCCTGCCCTGTCCCGCCACCACTCTCGCGCCGCTGCGCTGGCGCATGGCCCTCGACTCGCTCAAGCTCTGCGCCGTGGTAGTCGCCGGCTTTGCGCTCGGTCTCACGCATTGGTCCGGGTTCAGCCTGGCGACCCAGGCCAGCGAACTGCTGCTGATTCTGTTGCTGTGGCTGGTGGGTATCCAACTGCGCAACAGAGGTATGACGCTCAGGCAGATAATCCTCAACCGCCGCGGACTGCTGGTGGCGCTAAGCGCACTGGCCGCCATGCTGCTGGGGCTGCCGTTGTCCACCGGGCTGGCTCTCGCGTCCGCCTATGGCTGGTATTCGCTATCGGGTATCCTGATGACCGATGTGTTTGGGCCGGTTATCGGCAGCGCGGCGTTTTTCAACGACCTGCTGCGCGAACTGCTAGCGATTATGCTGATCCCGCTGCTGATACGCCGCCGCCGCCATACGGCGCTGGGGTTGTGCGGCGCCACCTCGATGGATTTTACCTTGCCGGTGCTGCAGCGCAGCGGCGGGATGGAGATCGTGCCCGCGGTAATTGTACAGGGCTTTTTGCTCAGTCTGCTGGCGCCGGTCCTCATCGCCCTGTTTTCGGTGCACGCCGGCGGCTAAGCGGTCGCGCACCGAGGGCCCCACGCCCCGCGGTCATATTTCCTTACCCCCACACCGTCGATAAGGTCTACCCTATAACCAGACGGCCGCCCAGCACGGTGCTGCCGCGACATTCTCTACGGAGGTAGTCATGAAATACACTGTGGCGGCAATGATTGCCCACACCTTGGAACATGCGGGGGTAAAGCGGATTTGGGGTGTCACCGGCGACTCGCTTAATGGTCTGAGCGACAGCCTTAACCGAATGGGTACGATAGCGTGGCACGGCACGCGTCATGAAGAGGTCGCCGCGTTCGCGGCCGGCGAGCTTGCGGTGTGCGCCGGCTCCTGCGGGCCCTGTAACCTGCATCTTATCAATGGGTTATTTGACTGCCACCGCAACCAAGTTCCAGTTTTGGCTATCGCCGCCTATATTCCCTCCAGTGAGATCGGCAGCGGCTATTTCCAGGAGACACATCCCGAGTCGCTGTTTCGTGAATGCAGCCACTACTGCGAACTGGTGTCCAATCCGGAACAACTGCCGCAAATACTGGCCATCGCCATGCGCAAAGCCATTATCGATCGGGGCGTATCGGTGATTGTCCTACCCGGCGATGTTGCGCTCAAGCCGGCGCCGGAAGGGCAACGGCCTGACTGGTACTCCCCCCGCGCGGCGCTGGCGGTGCCCCCGGTGGACGAACTGGAGAAGCTCGCCGCCCTGCTCAATGACGCCCACAATGTCACCCTGATGTGCGGCAGCGGCTGCGCTGGTGCCCATGATGAGGTCGTGGCGCTGGCCCAGCAGTTGAAAGCGCCGGTGGTGCATGCCCTGCGCGGCAAGGAACATCTTGAGTGGGACAATCCTTATGATGTGGGCATGACCGGCCTTATCGGTTTTTCATCCGGTTATCAGGCGATGATGAATGCCGATACGTTGGTGCTACTGGGAACCCGCTTTCCGTACCGCGCCTTTTACCCCCAAGATGCCCGCATTATCCAGATCGATATCGCGCCGGGCAGCCTGGGCGCCCATTGTAAGCTGGACATGGCGCTACTGGGGGATATCAAGTCCACCCTGGCGGTGCTGTTGCCGCGGCTACACGAAAAAACCGATCGGACATTTCTCGACAAGGCGCTGGCGCATTACCGCGACACCCGCAGCGATCTGGATGCGCTGGCCCAGCCCAGCGGGGAGAAAGCGATCCATCCGCAATACGTCGCACGTGAAATCAGCCGGCTGGCGGCCCAGGACGCAGTCTTTACCTGCGATGTGGGAACGCCGACGGTTTGGGCGGCCCGCTATTTGACGATGAACGGCCGCCGCCGGCTGCTGGGATCGTTCAATCACTGCTCAATGGCCAACGCCATGCCGCAGGCGCTGGGCGCGTAGGCCGCCTGTCCCGGTCGGCAGGTGGTGGCGCTGTGCGGCGACGGCGGCTTTACCATGCTGATGGGGGACTTTTTGTCGTTGGCGCAGATGAAATTGCTGGTGAAAATCGTTATCTTTAATAATAGTGTGCTGGGTTTTGTGGCGATGGAAATGAAAGCTGGCGGCTATCTTACCGACGGCACCGATCTGCAAAACCCCGATTTCGCCGCCATCGCCCGCGCCGCGGGCATCAAAGGTCTTCGGGTGGAAACATCCGCCGCGCTGGCAGAAGCGTTCGCCCACGAGGGTCCGGTGGTGGTAGACGTGGTCACCGCCAAAGAAGAACTGGCGATGCCACCGCAAATCAAATTTGAACAAGCCAAAGGCTTTAGTCTGTATATGCTCCGCGCCATCATTAACGGCCGTGGCGATGAGATTGTGGAGCTCGCCAAAAACAACTGGCTGCGTTAAGCGCCGGCCAGGATTGCCGTTTGCCGCGGCGCCTGCCCCCCTTGAGCGGCCCTCAGTCCAATACGTTAGGATGGGATTAGCATTATTGATTTACGCAGTGATACCGTGACCTTGCCCACCGACGCGATGCGTCAGGCAATGGCCGCCGCTGAAGTCGGCGATGATGTGTATGGCGACGATCCCACGGTAGCGGCGCTCGAGGCCGACGGCGCGCGGCTGGCCGCTAAAGAGGCCGCCCTGTTTTTCCCCAGCGGCACCCAGGCCAATCTGGTGGCGCTGATGACTCATTGCCAGCGCGGCGAAGAGTATATCGTCGGGCAAAAAGCCCATAATTATCTGTTCGAGACGGGCGCCGCCGCGGTGCTCGGCAGTATCCAGCCGCAACCGCTGGACTTTGCCGATGACGCGACACTGCCGCTGGACAAGGTGGCCGCCGCCATTAAACCGGACGATTTTCATTTCGCCCGCACCCGTCTGCTGAGCCTGGAAAATACCCACAACGGCAAGGTGGTCCCCCAGGACTATCTGCGCCAGGCGTGGGCGTTGACCCGCGAACGGCAACTGGCCCTGCACATCGACGGCGCGCGGGTTTTTAACGCCGTGGTAGCGCAGGGCATTGCCCTTAGCGAGATAAACCAATATTGCGACACGCTGACAATATGCCTCTCCAAAGGGTTGGGCGCCCCGGTGGGATCGCTTCTGTGCGGCAGCGAAGACTATATCGCCCGCGCCAGACGCTGGCGCAAGATGGTGGGCGGCGGCATGCGCCAGGCGGGCATTCTGGCCGCCGGCGCCCGCTACGCGCTGGCGCATCATGTAACCCGTCTGCAGGAGGACCACGATAACGCCCGCTGGCTGGCGCAGCAACTGACGCAGCTGGGCGTCGACATTGTCGCGCCGGGTGCGCAGACCAATATGCTGTTTATCCCCGCCAGTCCGCCGATTTAGCGGCCAGACTGGCACCCTGGATGCGCGACCACGGTATCATTATCGCCTCGGGCACCCTCACCCGGCTGGTGACGCATCTCAACGTCAGCCGCCAGGACCTGGAGAAAGTGGTTGACTGCTGGCGCGGGTTTCTCGCCCACCATGACAAATTAGCCGCCGCGCCGCTCACCGGCGTCTATTTCCAATAACGCTTGCAGTACCGCCAGCGTCTGAGCATCCGACAGGCCGCGGTAGTCGCTGGGCCGGTAATGCATCTGAAACGCCCGCAGCGCCCGACGCTGCAGCGTTTGCGGCATATCGGGCGTGACATCATAGCGTAAGCGCCCCGTGGAGGACGTCTTGAATTATTGGTGGGTTTGTTGTATGGCCCGGTAAGAATATGTTCCACTACGATGCCTAGTGAACCCGCATCCTATAAGGGACGGCTGTCAGATCATGGATAATCCGGCGATGA
>NZ_JBLKSS010000166.1:0-9100 GCF_047607725.1 Sodalis sp. (in: enterobacteria)
CTCAAACCGGGATGGAAATAAAAGTTATTAAAATCAATACAATGTGAAAATACAATGAGCATAAGCGTGCAACGTAGGTTTACTGTCTCATACAACAAACCCACCAATAATTCAAGACGTCCTCCACGGGGCGCTTACCTTCAATATGCGGCAAAAAGGTGTCCTGCTGGCCTTTATTGAAGCGGTGCACCTCATCGACAAACAGGATGGTGCGCCACCCGGCATCGCGATTGCGCCGCGCCCGCTCGATGGTCTCGCGGATCTCCTTGATATCGGAGGTCACCGCCGACAGGCGCTCCACGTCGGCCTGGCCATAGCGGGCAATGAGTTCCGCCAGGGTCGTTTTGCCGGTCCCCGGTGGTCCCCACAAAATCATCGAATGGAGCTGGCCGTTTTTGATCGCCCGCGGCAGCGGTTTGTCCGCCGCCAGCAGGTGGCTCTGACCGATATACTCCTCAAGCGTCGACGGGCGCATGCGTACTGCCAGCGGTTGGAATGCGTTTTGGGAAAAGTCCAGGGACAGGTTACCCATAGTTACCTCACTGGCGCTGGTCGTCCAGCGTCACGCCTTTCGGCAGCGTAAAGTGGAATTTGGCATCCTCCACCGGGCCGTTCTTTTGGCTTTTCAGCGCATAAGCACTGCGCTGGCCATCCTGCTCCACGGCGGTGAAACCTTCAATAGTGCCGTTGGCGGTCACTTTAATCGTAAACTGCTTTAAATTACCGTTATCGGATTTCGGCACCAGCGAGAAGCTGTCGCCCTGCTGCTTCACGTTGTACTGACGCCAATCGGCGGCGCTGTTGCGGGTTATCAGCATGAACGGCGTATTGCCGGGGGCGTTTTTCAGCCAGTTGGCGGTCGCTTGTTCAACAAAAGGATTATAGAACCACAGGGTTTTGCCGTCGGAAACCAGCACGCTTTCATCCGGCGCGGTCATATGCCAGTTAAACAGATTTGGCCGTTTCACCCACAGTTCCCCTTCACCTTCCTGGACCGCGCCGTCTTCGGCGCCGGTCACCCGCTGGGTGAAGCTGGCGTGGAAACTATTGACCTGATTCAGGCGGCTTTGCAGGACATCGGCATCGTCGGCAAAAGCCGGGGCCGCCAGCACGGCGGCAAACAGACAAGCGGTCATCAACCGTTTTTTCATTATGGGCATTCCTTGAAAGAGTGAACCCGCGCGCTCCCTTTCGAGGCGCGGCGACAGCGTTAACTTTATCGGAAGACGGGTGGGACGCCATAGGAATATCCTCTGAAACGTCCCGGTTTACGCATCTTTGCACGCGCGCCCCGCGTGGGGCTTACTCCTGTGACGGCGGGGACAGCACTTCGCGGTTGCCGTTGTGCCCGGGTGAGCTGACAATGCCCTGCAATTCCATTTGCTCGACGATGCGCGCGGCGCGGTTATAGCCGATGCGGAACTGGCGCTGCACGCCGGAAATCGACGCCCGGCGCTTGTCGATAACGAAAGCCACCGCCTGGTCGAACAGCGGATCCAGCTCTTCGTCGCCGTCCAGGCCGCCGCCGCCCTCATCACTGGCGCTGGTGATGCTGTCGATATATTGCGGCCGTCCGCGGGCTTTCCAGTCGTTGACCACCTCATGCACCTCTTCATCGCGGACAAAGGCGCCATGGACGCGCACCGGCAGCGAGGAGTTGGGGGCCAGGTAGAGCATATCCCCCATGCCCAGCAGCGACTCCGCGCCGGTCTGGTCGAGAATGGTGCGGGAATCGATTTTGCTTGAAACGGTAAAGGCGATGCGCGTCGGGATGTTGGCCTTGATAAGGCCGGTGATAACGTCCACCGACGGCCGCTGCGTCGCCAGTACCAGATGAATTCCGGCGGCGCGCGCCTTCTGCGCCAGGCGGGCAATCAGCTCTTCCACCTTCTTGCCGCCCGCCATCATCAGATCGGCGAATTCATCCACCATCACCACGATATAGGGCAGCTTCTCCAGCACCGGCGGCGTTTCCGCCATGCCGTCGCCCGGTTTCCAGAAGGGATCAGGCACCGGCCTGCCCATGGCGGCCGCCTGTTCAATACGCTCATTGTAGCTCGCCAGGTTGCGCACGCCGAGGGCAGACATCAGCTTATAGCGCCGTTCCATTTCGCCCACGCACCAGCGCAGCGCGTTGGCGGCGTCCTTCATATCGGTGACCACTTCGGTCAGCAGATGGGGGATGCCTTCATACACCGACAGCTCCAGCATTTTCGGGTCGATCATGATAAAGCACACCTCTTTTGGCGTCGCCTTATACAGGATGCTGAGGATCATGGCGTTGACCCCCACCGATTTCCCGGAGCCGGTGGTCCCCGCCACCAGCAGATGCGGCATTTTGCCCAGATCGGCAATCACCGGCTGGCCGCCAATGTCCTTGCCGAGCATCAGCGCCAGCGGCGAGGCGGTGTCGCGGAATTTCTCGCAATCCAGCACTTCGCGCAGATAGACCGTTTGGCGACGTTTGTTGGGCAATTCCAGGCCGACGTAGGGTTTACCGGGGATCACTTCCACCACCCGCACCGCCATCGCCGACAACGATCGCGCCAGATCGCGCGACAGATTGGAAATACGCGCCGCTTTCACCCCGGGGGCAAGATCCAGCTCGAAACGGGTAATGACCGGCCCCGGCGAAATGCCCACGACTTCCGCCTTGACGCGATAATCGGCCAGCCGGGCTTCCACCAGACGCGCCGTCTGCTCAAGTGCGAACATGTCTACCGGCTCTTCCTCACGCGGCGGCGGAGTCAGAAGATCCATGGTTGGCAGCGGCGTGGACGGTTTTTGCCGCGGTTGCTCCTGACGCATCAGGAACGGATGAATCAGACTGTCCATGGCCGGCGTCTGCGGCGCGGGCTGGCCAAAGGGGTTGTCCTGCGGCGGCGCCACGTCATCGTCGTGCCAGGGGGCGGCGTCGTCCGGCCAGCTGTCGTCATCACTCGGATAAGCGGCGGATTGCCCGCGGCCATCGTGGGGGGACGGCGTAAACCGCGCGTCCTGCGCCGCAAAACACGCATCATGACGGCGATCCATTCCGGCCGCCGGCGCAAAACCTGCCTCATGGCGGCGGTCGTTGCCGGCCGCCGTCGATAGCGGCGAAGCGCCGTCGTCGTGCGCCGCTGGGGCGGCGTCGGGATAGCGCTGCATCTGCTGATGGGCAAAATCTTCCGCCAGACGCTGCTGCTCATCCCAGGCCGCTTCTTCGTCCGGGGAGGCGAACGTCGGCCTCGGCGCGGCGTCGGCTAATGGCGCGTCAGGGTACTGCGCCGCCGTCGGGCGGTCGTCGACGCCGGCAGCCGGCGCGAACCCGTCCTGGCTACCCTCCTGTCGTTCCTCCAGCGGCGGTAGCTGCTGAGAGGGGATCTTGATCCCGTACGAGGCGAGTTCACGTCGCGTCGGGATGCGCACCGGTTTCGGGCGCGGCACTTCCGGCCCGATGCTCTGTTTCACATGCGGATTGTAGTCATTGCCGCTGGCGGAAAAAGCCGGTATGAAGGTCAGCGCCGCGCCGCTTTGCCCCGCGCCGCCGGCCGCCAGCGCACCGCTGTTTTGCTGCGCTACGGTGAAGTCATAAGGGGTGTGGGGCGCATCCAGATCCCGTTGCCAGTCGCCCATAGGCGGCCCGTCGTCCTCCGCGGCCAAAGCGTGAGGATCGGCCGGCGACATGGCGCTCGCCCCCAACGCGCCTGCCAATCCCTGGGGAGCGCCGTTGCCGGCGCTGGCGTGCGCCGACGGCGGGTAATCGCCGCGCTGCCCGCCCTGGGGATTAGCGGCGACGGCTGGCCCGGCAGGCTGCGTCCCGGCCATGCCGAGGCCGCCCTGTGCCGCCTCGCTCAGGCGCGCTGCGACCGATGGCCGCAGCAGCGGATCTGGGTTCGTTTCCTGCGCCGCGTAGGGACGCAGCTGCGGGTCGTCGTCGTCGCGCCGGCTGCGGTTGGAGACAAGAGTCAGACAGCCCAGCACCACTGCGCCGATTTTCTCGGCGATGGTAAGCCACGACCAGCCGGTGAACAGGGTTAGCCCCGACGCCCAGACGCACAACAGCGCGAGGGTGGCGCCGATGCCGTTGAACCACGGCAGAATCGCGTTGCTCAGCAGGCTGCCGATAACGCCGCCGGAGGCGAAATAGTAGAGATCGTCCACGTTAAGCGCGGCCAGGCCGCAAGAGGTGAGTAGCAGCGCCAGGCTGCCGATAAGCCGCCGTGACAGGCCGAATAAATCCACATAGTCACGTCTGTCGCGCTGGGCGAAGGCGCTCCAGCAAAAAAACAGCATGATGGGCGGCAGCGCATAGGCCAGCACGCCGAAGGTGAAAAACAGGGTATCGGCAAACCACGACCGTACCCCGCCGCCCAGATTGTGTATCGGGCCATGCCAGGCGGTCTGGGACCAACTCGGATCGGAGGGGCTGAAACTGACCAGCGTCACCATCAAATAAAACGCAAAAATACCCACAATAACCAGCACAGCCTCCAGTAGCCGGCGGCCGCTGCTGAGTTTTTTGAGGGCGATGTCTTTATCTTCTGCATATTCCTGGCTCAAGAAAGGCTCTCCAGGTTCCTGTTAACCGATATAATAACAGCGCCGAGGTGCTGTCCGGCGCTGGGACTGTATGAATTCACAGGAGTGTAACCAAAACAAACCGTATTTGCACCTGGAATGCTCCTTAACGCGTCTTTATGACTAGACGATTACTCTGTTTCACTTCTTCCATGACCACAATAGGTTCGGGTGTCGTTCACGCCGGGCAGGCGCCGCAGTGTCTCGCCAAGCAGTTTACGATAGGCGGACATATCCGGCACGCCGCGGTTGAGGGTAATCTCAACAAACACCAGTAACGACGCATCCAGATAGTGCGGGTTCAACAGCGCGGTATAGTCCTGGATGAAACCCTGGCGCTCCAGGCGGCGCACGCGTTCCAGACAGGGGGTGTGGGCATAACCCGACCCGCTTCGATAACTCGACATTGGAAATCCGTCCGTCTTTTTGCAGCTCGTTCAGGATATTGCGGTCGATACGATCAAGATCTTTCCTCGGGCGCTTTTTATTGTCTACCATCATTAGTGTCTCTCTCAATTCCTTCCCTGTACTTGCATACCCTTACTAACTTCATTGTGTCAGGGGTTGTCTAAGGACCTGTTATCAGTTTTTTTTAAGGTCAACCTTTTATGGAACCATTTAGAACCTGTCTGTCAACATACTACACGGCATCAGGGAGCGCGTGACGCGCTGTAACGGCATATCGCGCGCGCGGCACCGCAAACCCACTCTGCCGCCCAGCCCGGGTGGCCAGCCTCGGCCTGTTTATTTGCCAGCCTAGATGTTTCCGCAAAAGCGCAGCCGATTGTCAAAGTAAAACGTTAAAAATCAGAACAACATACCAGTTGTTAGCGACAACCTTCGCCTCGGGGCGGGTTTAGCGGGGTTTTTTCCCCGATTATGCCCTGCTGGCGGCATCGATAGCCGCAATTAATTGGAAAAATCGTTAACTACTTTTTGCATCCTTTTTTAACTCTGGTAATTTTCTTACAATGCCCTGGTTATTGAGGCGATGACAATGAGGAAAACATGTCTACGGTGAAACACAGTAAACTACTCATATTGGGTTCAGGGCCGGCGGGCTATACCGCCGCGGTCTATGCCGCGCGTGCCAATCTGAATCCGGTTTTAATCACCGGTATGGAGCAAGGCGGACAGCTGACGACCACCACCGAGGTGGAAAACTGGCCGGGCGACCCCGAAGGGTTGACCGGGCCTCTGCTGATGGAGCGCATGTACGCCCACGCCACAAAATTCAACACAGAAATCATTTTCGACCACATTAGCCAGGTGGATCTGCAGAACCGCCCGTTCCGCCTGGTCGGCGATAGCGGCGAATACACCTGCGATGCGCTTATTATCGCCACCGGCGCCTTCGCGCGGTATTTGGGCCTGCCGTCCGAGGAAGCCTATAAAGGGAAAGGGGTGTCCGCCTGCGCCACCTGCGATGGCTTTTTTTACCGCAACCAGAAAGTGGCGGTGGTCGGCGGCGGCAATACCGCCGTGGAGGAAGCACTGTATCTGGCCAATATCGCCGAGGAAGTGCATTTAATCCACCGCCGCGACACCTTCCGTTCGGAAAAAATCCTTATCGACCGGCTGATGGATAAAGTCAATAACGGCAATATCGTCCTGCATACTAATCGGACGTTGGAAGAGGTGTTGGGCGACGAGATGGGTGTCACCGGCGTGCGGCTCAAAGAAGTGGCCGGCAATGCCCATGAAGATTTGGCGGTCGCCGGGGTGTTTATCGCTATCGGCCATAGCCCCAATACCGCCATTTTCGGCTCGCAGCTGGCGCTGCAGAACGGTTACCTGCGTGTGCAGTCCGGGATTAACGGCAACACGACCGCCACCTCGATTCCGGGCGTGTTCGCGGCCGGCGACGTCATGGACCATAACTACCGCCAGGCGATTACCTCCGCAGGGACCGGCTGTATGGCGGCGCTGGACGCCGAACGTTATCTCGACGGACTGGCGCAGGCCGGCTCTCTCTGACGCCGCAACGCCTGGGCGCGGCTAGGCGGGTGGCGCATCCGATGGCCGCCTTCTCTTTGCCTTTTGCCTTGACGGATGGGCGCGCCCGCTCTCGGCCGCCGACGGCCCGCGTTCATGCTTACCGAGCCCACCCCTGTGCATTGAACACGCCAAGGCGCAATAAGCCGGCCCTGGCGCCCGTCCTCGCGGCCGGCGTACGCCGCTCCGCACGCGCGCCGTCGGAACCTTAGGTGGCCCCTAAGCTTATCCTGGCGGTCAATACCTCTGCCCGCCGAACGCGGCGCCGCTTGACGGTCCTATGGGCGGTAATTCGCCGGCAATGATTTTCACCTCGCGCGCAACAGGGTAAGATGTCGGCGCACCGGCAAACTACAGGTCATTCCGGTCTCACTTCCCGGCATGGGATTTCCAATGTTAACCGCTTGCCGCTCCGGCTGGAAACTGACGTTCAATGAATAAGAATCGACAACAAATCCTGGTACGCTGGCTCAGGTCGCAAAGTCAGCGGGTAAACCGCTGGTTGCGCCTTTCCATGTTGCTCGGCCTACTGAGCACCTTGATTATCGTTGCCCAGGCCTGGGCGCTGGCCGCCTTGCTGCCGGTATTGATCATGGACAATACCCCGCGCCCCAGCCTGACCGGCCATTTTGCCCTTCTGGCGGCGTTATTCGCGCTGCGCGCTGCGGTCAACTACGGCCGTGAGCGGGTGGGTTTTATCGCCGGCAGCGTGCGGCGCCGCCAAATACGCGCTCAGGTCCTGGACCGTCTCGAGCGGCTGGGGCCGGCCTGGATCCGCGGCAAACCCGCCGGTAGCTGGAGCAGCATGCTGCTTGAGCAGATCGAGGATATGCACGACTATTACGCCCGCTATTTACCACAAATGTCGCTGTCGGTACTGGTGCCGTTGATGATCCTCACCGTGGTATTTCCCATCAATTGGGCCGCGGGGCTGATTCTGTTTTTAACCGCCCCGCTGATTCCACTGTTCATGGCGCTGGGCGGCATGGGCGCCGCTGACGCCAACCGGCGTAATTTTCTGGCGCTAGCGCGCCTGTCGGGTTATTTCCTCGACCGGCTGCGCGGGCTGGAAACCCTGCGGCTGTTCTTTCGCGCCGAAGCGGAAACGGAGGATATCCGCCGCGCCACCGTGGCCTTCCGTCAACGCACCATGGAAGTCTTACGGCTGGCGTTTCTGTCGTCCGGCGTATTGGAATTCTTCGCCTCGATCTCCATCGCCGTCGCGGCGGTTTATTTCGGCTTCTCCTACCTGGGGGAACTGCATTTCGGCAGTTACGGCACCGGCGTCACACTGTTCGCCGGCTTTTTGGTGTTGATCCTGGCGCCGGAATTTTTTCAGCCGCTGCGCGATTTGGGCACCTTTTATCACGCTAAAGCCCAGGCGGTGGGCGCGGCGGAATCGCTGGTCTCCTTTTTGGAACACGACGATGCAAGCCAGGGCGCCGGCCAGGAAACGCCTGCCGCGGGGCCGGTCAGTTTACTCGCCCGCGATCTGTGGGTTCTGGCGCCGGACGGAAGCGAACTCGCAGGACCGCTGAATTTTTCCGTCGCGGCGGGCCAGCGGGTGGCTATCGTTGGCGCCAGCGGCGCGGGCAAGAGCTCCCTGCTCGGCGTGCTGCTGGGGTTCTTGCCCTACCGCGGATCGCTGCAGGCCAACGGCCGCGAGCTGCGGGCGCTATCGCCGCGCCTGTGGCGTGAACGGTTAAGCTGGGTCAGTCAGAGTCCGTCGCTGCCGGACGGCCTGGACAGCGCCGTCGGCGAAGACGCCGGTCGTCTGTCCGTGGGCCAGGCGCAGCGTGTCGCCCTGGCGCGCGCTGATCAGCGCCCCGCGCCGCCAGATCACGCTGCTGGTCACGCATCAAGCCATCGCGGATTTCGACGCCGTATGGGTGATGGCCGGCGGCATTATCGCGCAACAGGGCCGCTATGCCGACCTGGCCGCCAGCGACGGACGGGCCGCTGGCCGATTTGATTGCTTCCCGAGCACAGGAGCTGTAATCATGCGCGCCTTACTGCCCTATTTGACCCTCTACCGCTGCCACGGCGGCCAGCTTGCCCTTGGCGTTGCACTCGCTATCGTCACGTTGCTGGCCAGCATCGGTCTGCTGACCCTCTCCGGCTGGTTCCTCGCCGGCGCGGCGATTACCCGCACCGCCGGACGCTTGGGCGGAGCGGGTTATTGCGCGGCAAATCATTTGATACTGAAAGGCAAAATTTTTGATACGCTCAAAAAAANACACAAAAGCAACTTATTTGATACTAACTACTGTACTCATGTCACTTTTTTAACACAGGCTAAAGAAACACCCTGACTGGACATGATATACGAACATAACCACGCTTTTTTCGTAAGTCATGATGAAATGAAGATACACTCTAATAAGAGATGGCTATAAATCTATCAAAGATGTCTCCTACTTAGGATTAAGCTACTATGATGTCTTTGAGTTGAAGATGCGACAATTGTATGGATAAAAAGTTAGACTCTCTGTAAGCGTACGCCCCGCGCCGTATTGACAGTTATTCAGCAGGGATGGTGAGGTTC
>NZ_JBLKSS010000167.1:0-8886 GCF_047607725.1 Sodalis sp. (in: enterobacteria)
CCAGCGGGAAATTGGGACGACGTCTTGAGGGTTTTGGTGGGGTTTGTTTCATGAATTGCGCCCATTAAAAAAATAATGGACATCATCTTTAATAACTTGATGGGGAATTAACAGACGGCGCTGGGCGTACGCTTACTCCCATAAAGAATTTCCTGCTGTTTTAAGTGCCAGTCCTTGCGGACTGTGGGATGCTTGGAGATAATCGCAAAGCGATTACGCCTTGACCTCGCTATTTATTTTCTTAACACCTCAATCTGTCTCAGCGCCGCCTTATCCTGATTGCACATTTCCAGCGCCAGCAATAGCTTTTCGTTGAGTATCACGCTGTCGCCCCACGTCATGTTGTCGGGGATAACCGGCCATGGGCAATCATCGAGCAACGTGGCCGGTATCGGCGCGGGCTGGATGGGCAGGTATCTTGTCTGCGTGCGCACACAGCCTGTTAACAGCCCCGGCAGGCACAGGCAGACGAGCACAGCGCTCAGGCATGATGGCCTCGCGTATCTGGATAATGCGTGGCTGGAAATCCTGCACCGCTTGCTGATGTGCATCCTGTGTCGCTCCGGCTATCTGGTTGAACAGCGCTACCGCCAGCTCATAGTGGGTAAACTGTGCGCTGGCGGCGTCACGCTCGGCGACCATCGACTGGTTGGCTTGTTTCAGACGAGTGATTTCGATGTGCTGAACCCTGACCACTATGGCGAGAGCGGTAATCGTGGCAAGCAAAAGACCGACCATCATCATCCGCCAACCGAGAGCTGTATTCATCGTGCAGTGCTCTTGCGTTTCGGCTGATACTTACTTGCCCACACCTTGGCAATATGCAGGCAGTCGTCAAACATCTTGCCCCTGGCACTGGCTGAAGCACTGCGGAGGTAATGGTCTACTGCCCTGTCTGCGCCCTTCAGAGCTACCGATTGCTCATAGCCCTGTTTCACCAGTTCGGCGACCACATACTTTTCAATGAATGGCGTGTAGTCTTTCATGCCGCTTCCGGATCCTCGTCAGCATCGGGAAAACCGCCCAAATCTGGAATCGCTATCTGAGTCAGTTGCAATGCCAGTTTGGTCGCTTCCTTAATCGTCTTGATGTCGCGTTTGTGTTGAGCGAGTAATCCACTTCCTTTCTGCCCACGATGTTTGTATGACTTTTTGTCAAATGCCGCTATCACATCGTGGAGCTTTTGCCCTGCAAGTTGAGTGAGATTGCCAACTTCAAGGCAGCCGACTTCAATACCAGATTCTTTTTCAGCTAGGTCCAGCAACCAAATACGAAGGTCTTTAGCTACCTTGGTACGCGATACCATACCGATAAGGTGAGCGCCTCGTGGTGAAAACACGCGTACTTAGTATGCTGTAATTCATTGTTTTCATTACAGGTCCTCACTTTGGCTAAGGTTGACATACAGGCTGTGAACTCATCCTTATGACGGTTATAGAGATTGGCAATTTTCTTACTGTCGGCGTATAGCCCAGCAGTTCCGCCAATTGATCACTGGTAAACCAGATTTTCCCGTCTCCATTGTCAAACGGCACCACGGAGTGATTTTTAAACGTTAATGCTTTCATTACGTTTACCTTTTCTATGAAATGAACCTTTGCCGAAAACGGAACGTCAGCCCACCGAAGGCTCGCCAGCACAAACTGACGCCCTCAAAGGCTCATTCCATAGGTTCAGGTTCGGTGGTTTTAGATGCGCTTTCGGTGCGTAGGTGAAAAAAAGTCCCGAACGATGCCGAGGCTCATTGGTTTGGATTAATGGGTTACACGGACTTCATACAAAGCTCACGCTCGACCGCCCGCCGACTGACCAGTCCCTTAGAAACTTTGCCGTCAACATACTTCCAGCGTCGCATCTCGTTACAGGCACCGGCTCTGTCTCCGGCGTTCAGCTTCTTCAGCAACGTCGAGCGCTCAAACGCCCCACTCCCCACGTTATAGACGAACGAGGCTAATGCGGCTTTCTAGCTTTCCGTCAGTGGTACGGTGACATTGGCGTCAACGACTGCCATTGCTGTTTTTAGGTCCTATCCAGCAGGGCTTGCATTCAGCCGGGGTGTAGCGCTTACCGGGGACGATATCGCTGCCGGTATGGCCATAGCAGACCGATAACACGCCGCCTACTGTGGCTTTTATCAATCGATTATGTAGCTCGGGATTCATTGGTCGCGCTTCGTCCTGAAACGGTATTCCTTGTGCCGGTAAACCCAGTTCAGCAAGAAGGTTGCCAGCGTACAGGCGATGCCGGTAATCAAGGCCCATTCACTGAGCGAAAAAGCACCTAGCAGGCACGTGACAAGGGCCCAGCTGTAGGCAGAGCCGGTAGTAAATTTTTCCATGGTATTATTGGCGTTATTGCGCCACCTCGTCCGGGGTTGCCATCGGTCAGAAAAAAGGCCACGCCGGAGCGCAGCCTTGGAAGTAAGTGCCAGATATCGTCTGGCGGCACATTTCCACATCTGATATCGTTAACTCACCAAAATTTACTATTCAGATACGGAGAATTATGTGAGTATTTTTTACTCAGTAGATAGAGGGCAGTCCCTTAACACAGGAGACATATTAGATTTAGCCACACCATCATGTCCCATTAAACCCTTGGCGGCTCATACATTATCAATATTTGACAATGGAGTATCTTATCATGCAAACAATTATTTTTTCAATTATCAAATTAATCTAGTCCAATCAGAAGAAAGGTTTGGTGCTACCATTGAAATGCTTCTTGAAGAACGCAGAAGAAATAGCTTCCCCGAAAAACCATCTCGCTTTCAATCCTTATTCGCGTGTGAATCAGTTAGAGAAGCTGCTTGGTTTCGTGGTTTTTCAAAATATTCCATCGATACCCCAATATTTGAGATTCACGCTTCAGCCGGCTGACATAGAGGCGATATGAGGCTTCTTAGCATGAATTGCACACCCGCAGAATTATCTTATCGACTTGACTTGTATTGGAAAGGAATGACTGATCAAACATCTGAGGGAACTTCTCCATTCTGGGAAATACTAATCCCATTGCCTGCAAAGGTTGGAAAAAAAGTTCAGGAATGACGAACTATTGCCTTTACACCATCACTATTTTCATTGCCAAATTGAAACTGCCGATAGCTTAACTCTGTTATGGCTTTCTCCATTGCATTGAGCGCGGCAATAACAGTGCAAGACTTAAATTCAAGCGAAAATGTCTTAGGCTTATCGCTATCTAGCCCTGCAAAAAGCGTACACCTGTGCTGGCCTATGTGATTCATTTCATTCCTCTGCCATTTTAAATGCATTGACCCATAGTGCCCGAATCAAAACAGAAAGCCCCGGCATTAGCCGAGGCCCTATCGCACACCTGCACAAAACTGATGCGGACTGGACAATAATCAGATGTGAGACACAATAATTTTATTCAGAAATCAGTAGCTGTCAATATAAAAAAGCCCCAACCACCAGAGGGAGTTGAGGCTTCATGTCCTGCGCGCTTCTGCCGCAGTATGGGGGTATTATGTGGCGCGCCGGCGCGCCAGTCAAGCATTTAACTGATCGTTTGATCAGCTATTTCGCCTCACACTGTCAATACCGTTGTAGGAAGTGCTGGATATCCGCTTGTTGCCATCGTGCTAATGTATTCGTCAGTAACAGATTGTGCGATTGATTGGTTTCATCAAGCAACTGCTTCATTTCTGATACCACAGCATCGGCATCCTCACGATTCTTTAGAACTCGTCGAACGGCCTGCTTTTCAGCATCGTACATCACCTCTTTCAGCGCATTAGTGAAACTGTAAATGCGTTGGCACTCTTCCGCGAGTATCGGAATATGACTGACGCCAAAATGCTGTGGGGAAGATACGCCCGCCGCATAACGCAGTGCATGCCATATGGCATTGCTCCATGAGCGCTTGAATCGGAAGCCGTTTGCCATGCCCCAGATAAGCCGGGCAAGATGGGATGCATCGTCGGCTGTTAGTGGCTCTCGGGCTTCAGGTTGGTACTGTGGCGGATTGTTAGCACGTTCAGCATTGAAGTAGCAATCTTCCAGTTGCTCGAAGACTTCCCATTCCTGATCGGTTTCAAGCATCTTGGCGTGTCTGGCAGCACCACGTTCCGTCCAGAGGATGAGACTGCGCGTATGCTTTGCAACTGACTGACTTTCTGTCAGCCTGTTTTTGTATTCTCGAAGCTCATCGCCTTCCAGCTTGAAAAAATGCTTACCATTAATGAATCTTGCAGCATTGCGTTTGAAATTTTGCTGAATGCTATTCACTTCAGCGCCATACAAGTTAGCCAATAGTTCCGTGGTAATAACTGGTATATTGCTATGGGTAATGATACGGAGGCTATCAAGAATTGTAGAGTTCATTTTCGTATCCCTTTTGAAGAGGAAACCTGAATGGCTCAGGCGACCAAGTGCTCAAAACTTGTACGAAGGCAAGCGGGCTTATTCCCATTGCTGGTATTTTATTCACCCACACTCGGCCATATCAAAATATGGACACAAAAAAAAACCGCAGAACTAACGGGCACGGTAGCCGTTCGTAAGGTGTTTTGAGCACCTGAGGCCGACTATAGCGCATGGTTTGATCTTCCGTCAATACGATAGCTGGGTTACACTTGGCCTAAACAGGAGGAATTTCCTATGGGCCAAGTCGCATTTGATACTCAAGAATTTGTCGAGACGCTGGAAAAATCTGGCCTGAAGAAAGAGCAAGCCAAAGCCATATCGCTTGTTGTACGTAAGTCGCACGAAGTGGCTGATATTGCTACGAAAGCTGATATCAATGACGTAAAACGTGATATCAGCGATGTGAAGCGCGATATTGCTGATGTCCGTAAAGATATGGACGCCCGTTTCGAGAAGACTGAAGCCAAGATAGACTCTCAAATTGCTTTAGTCCGCAAAGACCTGCAACTTGAAATGGCAGGCATCCGCTCCGAACAAAAACTCATCCGCTGGATGCTTAGCGCACTTATTTCAGGCATGATCTCGTTAATCATCAAGGCGTTTTTTGTCGCCTCAGTGTAATGTAACATCAGGCAGCCTCAAAAATTTCAGCCACGCGGCCGGCAATGTAGGCTTCAGCACTTTCGAGCACCTTGCTCACAAAGGAATGGTGACGATGTGGCTTCATGCCCTCACCTATCGCCCTGCACGAGGCTTTCTCCCGGTAATACGCCACCACTATATCGTACCCCAGCGGGTCGAAAACCTTCAGCCGCCCTACCGCACGGTCAACTATCTCCCCGTCCTCATCGGACAGCATGGGACGGATATCGCTGCTGGCCGTGACGATGAGCCATGCTGCCTTGTACTCGGTGCCAATACGTGAGCCGCCCCAATTTCCCCATGCGCTTAACAGATATCGAATATCTTTCATGCCGCCTATATGAACGCATCCCGTTTGCAAGGCTTTCGTGGCGTTGACGCTGACGGTAGGTTGCAGCTCTATATCCGGCCTTGTTGCAGCCAGTGCTGCGGGCCTCGATGAGATTCGCTGACTCACACCTTATTCTCCCAACGAGCTTTAAGCTCAAGGCAGCATCCAGGTTTAGTGAGTCCCGGTCTTACCTGTCATTGTCATCACTACTGCTGCCCTCGCAACCTTTCAGCATTCACCATTCTATTAAAAGAGCTAATGTTTTACCCGCGTCTGTCGTTCAGAACGGCCTGATGCTGACGTATTTTTTGTCGTAGGTTCGGTTATGAGCCACCAGTGCCCACACCGTACGCGCTATCTTGTTGGCCATCCCTACCACTGCGACGCTGGTCGGCCTTCTTTTCAACAGCTCCGTAATCCACGGATTCGGCTCTTTGGCCAGCAACGTAGCCGCCCTGGCACCATGGATAAACAGCGTCCGCAGATAGGCATCGCCGCGTTTACTGATGCCAAGAAATCGCACCTTGCCGCCTGTACCCGTTTGCTTAGGGACCAGACCGATGTAGGCCGCGAACTCCCGGCCTGAACGGAAGGTTCCCGCATATCCCATTATGGCGACTGCGGCGGTGGCGACCAGCGGACCAACGCCCGGGATATCCATGATCCGCTGACAGGCTTCATTCTGTTTTGCCCAGGCGGCAAGCTGTTTTTCGATGCCATCTATCTGCATATCAAGGTCACTGAGCCCCCGGTACTGGTCTTCAATCTGGTCAATCAGGAACGGCGGCAGCTTTTCCTTCAGACGTTCAAGTACCTCTGGCATCGCCTTGTCCAGTGGCGCCCGGCCCTTGCGCACGGTTTCGCCGAACTCCAGCAGTAATCCGTGCAGCGCGTTGATCTGCGCGGCGCGGAACTTCACCAGCTGGCGCCGGATTTTATGCAGCGACAGTACCACCTGCTGCTCCTCGGTTTTTACAGCGACGACTTTAGCTGGCTACTGAACCGCCATCCAGATAGCACGGGCAGCCATGACGTCATTTTTGTTGCCCATCACGAAGGTCTTGACGAATTTACCCTGGAGTAACCTGACGTATGCCCCAGCTTTTCCAGCTCACGCGCCCAGTACTGGGCGCCGCTGCAGGCCTCCATACCAATCAGGCAAGGTTCACGATTGCTGAAATATTCCAGCCGCGCGTCGCGCTTTATCTGCTTGTCGATAACTTCACCGCTATGCTCATCAATGAAGTGAACCTGCATCAGATATTTTGCGATATCGACGCCAACAGGGGTATATTTCATATCGTGGCTCCTCCAGTTATCAGGGAACTTTATGCATTCCGTATTGGGCACAATGATGCCGGAAGTCTGCGAGGATCCACACCTACCTGCCTAACCCTTCGCTGCTCTCAAATAGTTGGGATGCGTTCATCTTATTCTCCCCGCAATATTCATCAATCACCACCACACACTTACCACCTTTGACGCCGCCGTTGTCGTCAATTTTCTTCACGGTCATCACCAGCACCTGCCCGTCGTCGTGCCAGATGCACGCTTTGGTTAGCGTATCAAAAACCCCCTTGCTGTAATTATCTACGTCTCTCATGCGTTTATCGGGGAGGTAGAGATTCATCAGCACCGAAACCTCGCCGCAGAATTTTTGATGCCCGTATTTCATGCGAGCTTTGGCGACGGCAACTTCCGTCAGGCGCTTAAAACGTTTGGCTGCCTCACTGAGGTAAACACATCTTGCATTGCGCACCCAGTAGTGATTTACGCTCGGCGGGAAAGGTAATTCGATAATCATGCTCATCCCCAGATTCGGTTAATCAATTCATCTTTGCTTCGGTTACTCCGCTCCGCGCACGGGCGCGCATCACGAATATGAGCGCTGTAGTCGTAAGTGGTTACCGCCTCCTCGCTGGGTATTTCGCGGACTTTGTTGCGCGAGCGCTTGGTCGGCCTGAATAAGCAGTGCTGCATCATCCGAAAAGTGATGCTGGTGTTCTGTAATCTTTTTTTCATGTTGCTCTCCCGAAATAATCCCCTGAATAACGCACCTCCCGCAGCCTGACGCCATTTCCCACCGCCCACGAGGATGCATACTCAATCAAACTGTTCATGCGCTTCACGCCCATCTGGGCGTACGCTTACATAAAAAGCGCCTGAAACCAGAAGAGCATCCATGCTATGGCTGTTATTTTGAATATGGCTAATCCCATACTTACCTCCCCCTCTTCCGCCTCATTTCTACTCAAACAAAAATGGCTGCAATTAAAAGCAGCTATACGATTAATTCGGTCATATATGCAGTCATCCGTATTTTCCTTGCTTTAAAATTCCATAACTTCTTTCAGCGGCTTTCTGTTCGCCTGTTTACCCGCTCGCCGTTACTGCCTCTTGCTGGTCACAGGGGTAAATTTCCACGTCGCGCTGGTCAACGTACACCGTGCCCGTTTTGCCGTGGCGATTAAGGCGAAGAATGAGTTCGGTTAACGTTTCGTCGACGTGGTCGTCGTAGACGCGCTCCTTGTAAATACCCAGCCAATAATCACAGTCCTGTTCAATCTGACCACTTTCCCGGCTGTCGCTGGGCATGGGCCGTTTGTTGGTGCGCTCTTCCAGATTGCGGTTTAGCTGAGTCAGTAACACCCCGCCGGTATCCAGCTCTTTGGCAAGGTTCTTCAGCGCCTTGGTGATATTGCCAAACACCAGCGCATTGGTATCGGCTTTGTCGGTCGTCATCAGCGTCAGGTAATCCACGCCAATCATGCCAATTTTACCTTCGCGCCGTTTCAGCTTCCGACACTCCGCCTGGATATTTGCCAACGTCATCCCCGATTGGTCATCCAACCAGATACGCGGGTGATTACGCATCCGTTCAACCGCCGCGTAAACCTTTTTCCAGTCTTCCTGATTTTTTGCCCCCTGATAGAACATGTCAGTGTTCACATGGGCCTGCTGCCCTACCATACGCTCGAAAATCTGCTCTTCCGGCATTTCCAGACTGAACATGGCGACGGGGAGTTTTGCGACATCGCCCACATGTAACGCCATCTCGGTCATTACCGTGGTTTTCCCCATCTTGGGCCGCACACCTATCACGAACAGCGAGCCTTTGACGATAAATTTCGGGTAAAGCAGTTTGTCCAGGTCGGGTATCCCTGTTGACAGGCCGCGATGTGCTTCGGGATTGTTCCAGCGCGCTTCAATCGCAGAAATCCACCGGTCGGCTATTTCGTCAATGCGCCGTAATCCCTTCCGGTTGCCAGTTTGAGCATAGTCCGTGGCTTAGGTTATCATCCGTTGAGCGACTTCCAGTTTTTCAGCGGCGCTCATGCCGTTGCGTTCGTAAAACAACTCCGTAATCTGGTTGGCCTGACGCAGTGCAAAACGCTCTGTGGCCTTGTCCCGCACGACATTGGCATAACCCACCACGTTAGCAGCACTGGGCGTGTTTTTGGCTATCTGGGCGTAAGCGCCCCGTGGAGGACGTCTTGAATTATTGGTGGGTTTGTTGTACGGCCC
>NZ_JBLKSS010000168.1:0-8570 GCF_047607725.1 Sodalis sp. (in: enterobacteria)
GAGCCGGAAGCGTATCTGCGCCATGTGCTGGCGATTATCGCGGATCATCCCATCAACAAAATCAAAGAGCTCCTGCCGTGGAACCTCACCATCCCTGCTGAATAACTGTCAATACGGCGCTGGGCGTACGCTTACGGTAAAAAAGGGGGCAACATAGCGGTAGCGGCGGCTTCAAAAATGACCCGCAAAAAGCCTCGGAAGCAGGAAAAAAAGGCGGCATGCATAAAGGGAAATAACGTCGACCGTCCCGGCGGATTGCGCCGAGTTTCCACAGGCAATAACACCGCCAGCAACGTCTGGCGGTGACACGTTTTTCACCTTCTCCCCGCGGTTTAAGGGCGTCACGCCGGTCGCATCGCGTTATAGGAAATACTGACAATTAGGAGTAGATATGGATTTCGTCAAAGTCATTTTTGCTATTATCTTACCGCCGGTCGGCGTTTTCATGGAAGTGGGATTGCGCGGCGCTTTCTGGCTCAATATTTTACTGACTTGCTAGGGTATATTCCCGGTATTGTCCATGCGGTGTGGGACATCGCCAGCCGCCGTTGACTACGCCTTAACCCGTCTTAAAAGCGTCTTGGCGACAGGATTTTACTTCAGGTAGTCTGTCGTACTCAATAACCCCCAGCCGGTCGCGCGTCACTATTGTCTATACTCATCATAATCAGGCGCTAACACGGCATGTGCGCGCAACGCCGGCCCTGAGCGGCGGGATCTTTATTTGTCGATGCAAACCGGCCTATGATGGGACTCAGCCTCAGGCGCTGTGGAGCCCGACGTCAAGATCCTATCGGACCGTTGTCGCCGACGCTGCCGGTGAAAGACCGCGACAGGTCGTTTTCACCCTCGACCGTGGAGCAAGCCATCTTAGTTCGGCTGTTTATTTGTCACGCAAGGGAAATCATTATGGCGAACGATCCCCACTATCAGGTCCTGCTGGACTGTATTGAAGCGCTCGAGGCGCGGGAACGTCAACTTACGGTGACGTCTCATGCCTATCAGGTGGTGTTGACCACCATCTTGGGCAATCTTGATGTCCAAACCCGCGATCGGATCATTACCATGGTGGATGAAGCACATGAAATCGCCTATTCCCAAGCGGTAAACTGCAGCGACCGGCACCTTTCGGAGGTTATCAAAGGCGCGGATGAGGTAGTGCAACGCATGTTCAATTATGCTCAGGGTAATCCGCATTCGGGGCTGTGAAGTTCATAGTGTTGATCTCTTTGACGCTGGCTCCCCGGAGCACTGCTTAAGGCTAAAGCACGCTGGCCTAAATGCCCCATTATCCCGCCAAGCCGCCCCCGCGAGGGCTTCCCTCCAGCCCATACAGCGTGTATAGGGGCGGGAGCGCTCCCGCGCGGCACGACCATGCCTGCAAATAACACCTATTTCTTATGCGCTCAGGGCATGGCTTTTGCGCGTTGACTCAGGCAGCATATTGACCGTTTTTGCCGCAGGGTGAGTTTTCAGGCCGATGAGAGGCGTTGGGCGGCAATATTGGCCATTTAAGGATATGTTATGACCAGATTTTCAGGGGTAGTGATGGCAACGTTGATGTTGCTATGGGGATGCGACGGCGCCACCTCGGTGGACCAGGCCCAGCCCTGGCGTGCCGAAGGAAAAACCATGGGCACCTATTATCGCGTGCTGGTGGCGAACCCGCCCGTGGTGGCCTTAGCAGGTCTCACCGAAGCGATAGAACGGCAGCTGGCACAAGATAATCATCAAATCTCGACCTGGCAAGACGACACGATTTTGTCTCGTTTTAACCGCTATCGGGGAACCGAGCCGCAGCCCATTACCGCGGGCATGGCGGATATTGTCTCCACCGCGCTGCGTATAGGCGCGAAAACCGGCGGTGCGATGGATATCACCATAGGGCCATTAGTTAACCTCTGGGGGTTTGGTCCGGAAAAACAGCCGTCAATGGCCCCTGACGCCCGGCAAATCGAAAACGCGCGCGCGCGCGTTGGTTTGGAACATTTGCGGCTTATCGAAACCGGCAAGGGGCAGTGGCTGCAAAAAACGTTGCCTGACCTGTACGTCGATCTTTCCACCGTGGGCGAGGGGTATGCGACCGATCATCTTGCAGCCTTGCTGGAGCAGCGCGGCATTACCCGTTATTTGGTGTCGGTGGGGGGCGCCGTTTTGACCCGCGGTTTGTCGCCCAGCCAACAGCCCTGGCGGGTGGCTATACAGCACCCTACCGATGAAACCGTGGCGGCGG
This sequence comes from Sodalis sp. (in: enterobacteria), assembly GCF_047607725.1. GTDB lineage: Bacteria > Pseudomonadota > Gammaproteobacteria > Enterobacterales > Enterobacteriaceae > JBLKSS01. The sequence continues at coordinate 2,234 of NZ_JBLKSS010000168.1, forward strand.
AAGCCATTGTGGATTTGCAGGGGCACGGCATCAGCACCTCCGGCAGTTATCGTAACTATTATGAGCTTAACGGTAAACGCATAAGCCACATCATTGATCCTGTGACCGGCAGGCCGATAGACCACAAACTGGTGTCGGCGACGGTTATCGCCACCACGGCGCTGGAGGCGGACGGTTGGGATACCGGTTTAATGGTGCTTGGTATGGAAAAAGCCAAACAGCTGGCGTTGCGTGAAGGGCTGGCGGTGTTTTTGATTACCAAAAGCGACAACGGATTCACCAAATGGATGTCGCCGCAGTTTTCCTCTTTCATCATTTCGCTTACTGATAAAAATTCATAACGTTGCCGCGGTAGGGATGAGACGCCTTACCTTGACAATAGCCCTGCGTTCGGTAAACCTTAACAGGCTTACCCCTTAGGAAATGACATGTAAGGAAAATAGTATGCGTAAATTGCCTTTCTTCCCACTGCTGATGTTGATGATACCCTTCTTGGCCGGTGCCGCTGATACGCACCATGAGATGGCCGGTATGAGTGAAGAAAATCACCCGGAAACGCTTTCCGCCGCCAGTAAAGCCTACCTGGATTCAATGAAAGACATGCATGAACAGATGAATGCCGGCGTAAAAGTCGACGATCCGGACGTGGCTTTCGCCCAGGGGATGATCCCGCACCACGAGGGGGCTATCCATATGGCCGAAGTGGAGCTCAAATACGGCAAAGATCCGGCGATGCGCAAGCTGGCAGAAAATGTCATCAGCGCACAGAAGGCGGAAATCGCGACCATGCAGCAGTGGTTGGCGGCGACCGGTCAAAAAAAATAGCGCCTGGATGCGTGCAGGCCGTTGACTCTGGCTCGGCGGCGGCCCTGGTTTCGGCCGTGAAGGGCTGAACCCGGCTTGCAATCCCGGCTGAGGTTTGGTAAGTCTAACCATGCCCGTGTATGATCGGGAATCTTTTGGTAACCCATCTTCAACCCACAAGTAAGCGAGGCGTTTATGAGCAGAGGTAAAGATAAAGCCGCCAAGAAGAAACCAGAAAAGACACTGAAGGAAAAACGTGCAGACAAAAAGAGCAAAAAGGAGCTTGATATTTGAGCACTTTGTTCACTGCGGTCAACCCGGCGAGAAGCCGGGTTTTTTATTGCCGGGAGCTCATCTCCGCGAGACGCTTTCGAGGCCATAAAGCCCTGGGTGATAAAAATCAGTCTGGAAAACCGTTATACTGCCGTCAAGACTTTCAGGAGATAGCGCGATGAACGACGATATATTTGAATTTGATATTGATGCCGAACTTGCCAAAGCTGAAAAGAATGCCGAGAAAAAAGCTGACGAAATACCCGAGCCGCTGTCGGCGGAAGACGATTGCGAAGGGTGTAAAATTTAATCAGCGGGGCGGCGGGATGGCCTAAGCGCCAGATGGCCGATGCGCTGATGGCCTGATGATCTGATGGCTGATATTTGATGCCTGATAGGCTAATGGGCCGTGCTAAAATTTTTGCTAACGCGGCCGTTAGATCGATGGGCTCTTCGTGCCAGGATTGATTGCGCCGGCGGGTCTTCCAGGCCTGTGGGCCATAATGCGCTTATCGCCTTGCCTGCAACTCTGTCCGTTCCCCATACACACTCTCTTACCGGTTGCCGCCGCCTATTCCGCGCCCGCATGCCTCGAACGTCTGCATTTATTTTTTCCGCCGCATCCGCCCCGTCCCTGCTGCCGTCGGTACTCGCCTCATTGCGTAGCGTACCCGCACCCAGATGTTTGTGCGCTGCCGGCTGGCCAGCCCGATAAAATGTGGTTTCTTAACGCGCTGTGGCTAAAGCGCGCCACGGTTTTTTGCCGAACTGCCCCCATCGCGCGCAGCATGGTTATGTTTATTTTTATTAAACTTTTGCTTCATTTTTTTGGAGAGTCATTAGCAGCCGCGCGAAGAGGCTAAGTGGGCTGTCGCCAGGCCAAAATGCGTTAGAGGGGAAGATTAGGCCGCTGGTCGTGAGGAAAGACACGGGGTAAGCCCTAGCTCTTGAAATCCGACAAAAAAATAATCTATTGTTATTGTTGAATTAAATTAGGAGGGGTGCCGAGGCGCGGCATCAAAAAAAGCCCGCCATTGACGGGCTAAATGATCTCAAGTTACACCAGGGAAATTTTCTACTACTGGATTATAATACGCTAATCGCCATCAAATGCTATTCATAAAATTTCTTTTTTTATTCAATTATATCAATTTTTTTAATTATTAAAAGAATGGAAATATTTTGCTCGGTGCTGTTCTCGCGCATAGCCTCGCAGCTGCAGCTGGCAAAGCCGTTACCGCTGGCAAAAGGGGCGTCGATAGCGCGGTCGTTCCGCGGACAAAGGGGCCGCCGATTGCGAGGCCGCTGACGAAACGTTGCTGACGGGAATGTCGCGGACGCGGGCGAAAGAGGATTGCTAAGGGCAGGCGAGGTGTCCTGATACAACGCATAGGGCGCACATCAGGCGGGCGCAAACCGATGACAAATTCCGGCAGTGACGCTGCGCTAACGAGAGGGATCGTGAGAAGGCTGTATGTGCAGCGGCGGTGTGAGCCGCAGGGGCAGGGCGGGATCGTTGCGGCAGGCCTGCGGCGTGACGCCAAAATATTTTTTGAATAGCGTGGTGGATTGCGATTGGGAATTAAAACCATAGGATACCGCAATATCAAGAATGCGCTCGTTAGAATTACATAGCCGGAGTACGGCTTCGGTCAATTTACGTTCACGGATATAGCGGCCAATGGCCATGCCGGTAGTAGCCCGAAAAATGCCCTGCATATGCCAGACGGAGTAGCCGGAGCGGGCGGCGATTTCCGGCAAAGCGATATCGCGATCCAGATGATCCTCAATCCAGTCTGCAAGGGCGGCCACCAGAGGTTCATTAGGTTTTAATTCGCGCATAGCGGGTCTATCCGATTAACTGCCTGATAGGCCGTTAGGGAAACGCTGCGGCGCATCCTGGCCGCAAGGGTCCCTGTCGCCACCGGGTGTGTAGAGTTAACAAAAACGGCCGGGACCCCGGCCGGCGTCGCGGCGCTGAGCGTCAGACACTCCCTTTATTGTCTTCTTCGACCGCGTCATAAATACGCTGCATGATATCCGGAAAGGCGGACTGCACGCGGCTCCAGCTTGGGATGAAAGGCTTATCGTTCGGCCGTTTGATAAACGCCTGGCCGGCGTCGAGAATGCACTGCATAAACAACTCCACCGCGGCCTCTTCGCTGTGCTGGTCGAAACTCAAGCCGTTCATGATAGCATCATGATGATAAAAGTCCAAAATATCCAACGCGTTACGATAATAGGTCGCTTTTAGCACCCGAAAAGAATCGCTGGTGAGATTCACGCCCATCGTCGCCAGTTTACGATAGAGAGATTGGATAATATCGTTACTCATCCGTTTCAGACCGCCCGAGCCATCCTCTTCCGCCAGTGGCTGATGTTTATGATCGTAATTATCGGCAATTTCAACCTGACAAATGTGATTGGGTGAATAGTTGCGGTAAATTTCCGACAGCAGGCCAATTTCCAGACCCCAATCGCCGGGGATTTTCATATCATGCATTACCCGGGTACGCATCGCGAATTCACCGGACAACGGGTAACGAAAGCTGTTCAGGTAATCCAGATATTCAGATTGTCCATATACGTTTTCCAGCGAACGCAGAAGCGGTCCCACCAGTAGGCGCACCACGCGGCCGTTCATCTTGCCATTGGCGACCCGAGCGTAAAACCCTTTACAGAATTCGTAGCTGAAACGGGGATGCACGACCGGATAGAGTAAACGCGCCAGCATGCCGCGGTCATAGGTGACGATATCGCAGTCGTGCAGGGCAACCGCCAAGGTGCGATCCGAGGCCAGCGTGTAGCCGGTACAAAACCAGACATTGCGGCCCTTACCCGGTTCGGTGGGGGATAATCCCTCTTTTTCCAATTCGGCATCGATGGCTTTCAACCGCGGCCCATCATTCCATAAGATACGATGGTGCTGCGGCAAGCGGGAAAAAAATTCTCGGGCGTGAAGGAATTGATCGCGGTCGGCGCGATCCAGACCGATAACGATTTCTTCCAGGTAAGGGACCCGCGCTAATTCGTCTATGATATGGGTCAGTGCCGGTCCCTCGAGTTCGGAAAAAAGCGAAGGAAGGATAAGCCCCATCTTTCGCTTGCGGGAGAAGCCGATGAGTTCGGTCTCCAATTCTTCCACTTTCCGATCGGACAGATTATGGAAATTGGCAATAATTCCGTTTTGGTGAAAATCGCTCATAAAACAACCCCCAATGGCTATGTTTTTTATTGAATTGTTATGGGTATGACCTTAATCACGCCTCGGTAATAAAATGGTTTAAACCTTCCACCCAACCCTCCGGTCCGTAGGCGTGAGTGCGATAAATTGACGGGTGTGCCGAGGACAGCACCACCGGTGTTTTACTGTAGCCGCGGATAATCACGGCATAATTCACCGCGTCAAGCATGGATTGGTCGTTGGGGCCGTCACCCAAACCTAGGGTTTGCCAGTTTCGGCCGTCGTGCTGGCGGTATTGTTCAAGAAGCCAGCGTACCGCGGCGCCTTTGCCGCTGCCTCGCGACATGACGTGGTAAAACCTACCGCCCTCGGTGATGGCCAAATCCTCTGCCGCCAGTTCGGCGGCGAAAGCGGCGAGTCTGTCGTCGGTATCGCGCCAAATAAAAGCTTCCGAGGCTTGGCGTGTTTTTGCCAGCTGTGCCTCTTTCACGCTGAGACCGGTCCATTCCGCAACTTCATTGGCGGTCACATCGCCAAAGCCAAAAAATTTGTAGCCGTGCGCCTCGCGCAGGCGCGTTATGACGGCGTGTAGGGTGGCGTAATCCTTACCGGTAAAGCCCCCGGTCGATACCTGTGCGTTTGGCCACCGCGCGTCAAGCTGTAAAGCGGCGCCGTTTTCAGCAATGAACGGCGCCCCTACCAAGCCCAGTTGCGTCTGTAGAGTAACGATTTCAGCCGTGGTTTTACTTGAACAGATGACAATCGGTATGTCGTTGGCTTTCAATTTCGCCAGCCAGGGCGCGGCGGGCTGCCAGCTATAGGTATGGTGATCTAGCAAAGAACCATCTAAATCGGTAATCACCAATAGGGGGTCGGTCAAGCTCGGCATGCTGTTCTCCGCCTCGTTCAAATCGTGGCGTCCACCGGGCCGCCTCTCCAGCCAATCAGTATATATGATGGCTTATTGATCTATGGGAATAAATGATCATTTAAACGGTTCTTGAGCGGACAAATGTTAACCTGAAACTAAAATCATGTTTATAGTTTATCAGAATGCTCCTAATTTAGAGCATTGTCTATTCCCCTTCTATTGCCACGGGTATAGTAATGGAAAAAGGTATTATCATACAATGCATTATATATTCATGACGGCCTATGCGAGCACCGTGTGGCGCTCGAGGATTTCGCTGGTGAGCATCAGGGAAACAGAAACAAACGTAACGTTATTTGCCAATTATTATGAACTATATAATATGGAAAAGGTAATCTGATTTCCTAGTGTAACGAACTTTAAAATTCATCCCGCAAAGGCGGAATTTATGCTTCCCTGGTCTCCCCCGCCCGGGGATTTTTTTATGCTCGCGCTCTGGCGCTCAATTATTCACTTCATTATTGACGGTAAAATTGCGGATATCCAAATCATAAGCCTCGGCCAGCGCCCCGAGGGTGGTATATTGTCGTCCCTATACAGTCACCATGTGCGCCTCTTCGTTATCCTCATGTTCTTGCACCGTTTCGCTGGTGATGTCGGCAACCGCGTTTAGTAAAGCGTCTACGTCAATGCTGATTTCACGCTTCGTATGTTCGTTATATTCTTTGGCGAAAGCCATGATCGTCTCCCCAGGAAAGAATGAAAAAGACAGTATAATTATAGCCAAGAAAAGCCTAGCCCGAGGGATTCTCCGCCAGACGCCAAACGCAAGACAGCCAGGAGCCATAGGCCAGACATCTGATGCCAGATACTTGATGCCCTATGCCCGAGGAGAGTCAATGTCAGATGAGAGAAGCTTAGCGGGCGGGAAAAGAGATTCGGGCGCGGCACCCCTTTCGGGAAGCGCCTTTTAATGGATCGCCAGGTGAATGAATGCGGCGCGGGCCGTTGACGCGCGCGCAAGTTGGGCAGCTTTTATCATAATCCCGCTGGCGGCTGAGGGAAGGTAAGCGCCCCGTGGAGGACGTCTTGAATTATTGGTGGGTTTGTTGTACGGCCCGGTAAGAATATGTTCCACTACGATGCCTAGTGAACCCGCATCCTATAAGGGACGGCTGTCAGATCATGGATAATCCGGCGATGAT
>NZ_JBLKSS010000169.1:0-8494 GCF_047607725.1 Sodalis sp. (in: enterobacteria)
AGCACAGGAAAAATAGACTAAAACCGAGTCAGAAGATGAGCGAACACGTGATCGAATATCACTGGAATGGGTGATCGGAAAATATCGGAATAACTGATCGGATGTCGCCGGAACAGATGATCGGATACGTCGGAATCTGCAAGCTTTCAGCTTTCAGGACGCCACCCGGCGTATCAGTATGGCTGATGCCGACACCGCAGGCCCGCCGCAAGCGTCGGCAGTATCCCGCTATCGATGAAAAAAAAGGGGCCTAAGGCCCCCTTATGCGGGTAAAAGCAGCGCAATTCTACCATCACTACCGCCGGCGGCCAGCATGGCCCCGTTATGCGCGTGACAAGCGGAGATTACATATTTTCGGTGAAAGTACGGGTAATAACATCCCGCTGCTGCTCAGGTGTGAGCGAATTGAAACGCACCGCATAGCCCGACACGCGGATAGTCAGCTGCGGGTATTTTTCCGGGTTCGCCACGGCGACTTCCAGCGTCTCGCGGCTCAGCACGTTGACATTCAGATGCTGCCCGCCTTCAACCCGCACCACTTCCTTCTGCTCAAACGGAATTTCGCGGTAATCGAATTTACCCAGCTCCTGCAGGGGAACCACTTGGTCGTCGGCGTAACCGGCAACGGCGGCCAGGCAGCGGGCTTGATGGTTAGCGTCATCTAGCAACCAGAAAGAGTTTACCAGCGCTTTGTTTTCAGCCTCGGTTATTTGTGTTCCGATAATCATTGATGCCTCCGTGGTAGGGGTGCCATACGGCGTCCAGACGCAGGCCGTTCAACATTTAGCCTACCTGGACATTTGGTAAAACCAATTTTTAAAACTGATTATACACCCGCCAACCGGGCTCGATACTTTGATTTAAATCAATGTCTGTCGGAAAGTGGTGGCATTATTGGGCAAACTTATTAATTTAGGTCAATTTAAAATAGCCGCTGAACGCCACCGGCGGGGCAAATTTTCCCTCTGCCGCCAGCGGGAAAACGTTTAACCCACGGAGAGAAAACGTTAAGCTTAGCCCATGTCGTCACTATCATGGAGCGTATCATGACGCAAATGCTCACCTGGCGCGATGCTCTCGTGCAGGAAAAAACCCTGCCCTACTTTCAGGAAACTCTGGCCTTTGTCGCCAGGGAACGCGCGGCGGGAATTACCGTCTATCCCCCGGCCAAGGATGTATTTAATGCCTTCCGTTTCACGGAATTGAATGCGGTGAAAGTGGTGATCCTCGGCCAAGATCCCTATCATGGCCCCAATCAGGCCCATGGCCTTTCATTTTCCGTCAAGCCAGGCGTTCCCGCCCCGCCCTCCTTAGTCAATATCTATAAAGAGCTGGCCAGCGACATTCCCGGCTTTGTCATACCCAAACATGGCTGTCTGCAAAGCTGGGCGCAACAAGGGATAATGTTGCTCAATACGGTGCTGACGGTGGAAGCGGGAAAAGCCCATTCCCACGCCAGTCTGGGTTGGGAAACGTTTACGGATAAGGTCATTAAGGTACTCAACACGCACCGTGAAGGGATTGTGTTTTTACTGTGGGGGTCCCATGCTCAGAAAAAAGGCACGATTATCGACCCCCAGCGCCACCATGTGCTTAAAGCGCCGCACCCCTCGCCCCTGTCCGCACATCGCGGCTTTCTCGGCTGCCACCATTTCTCCCAGGCCAATGCCCTGCTGACGCGCCAAGGCCAAACCCCTATCGACTGGACGCCAACGCTACCGGCCGCCTAACGGCGGATAAAGCACAGCTTAGAGGGAACCGAGAAAACGGCGGATCGATCCTGGTGCGCATGTTATTGGGTAAGCAGAGGGGATAAAGTACCGTGCAGGCGCAACGGCGCCGGCGCGTGGGTAACCCCGTGCAGAAGGGGCAACGGAATCAGCGCGCGGCGGCCATGGGCCGCAACAGCGCAAACGGTAACACGTTTTCGCCGTGGTTGAAAACGCTATCGCCGGCATGTAGCCACGCGGGAGATAGCGTGCTTCGCCCGTTTTTCACCAGCGGCGTAGGCTCTCACGCCGCACGCGGCGGCGGGAGAAAAGATATCAGCTCTTTGCTTTCGATACCGCCACCATGGCGGGGCGGATAAGTCGACCGTTGAGGGTGTAGCCTTTTTGCATAACCATCATCACTTGATTGGGCTCGTGTTCGTCGGACTCCAGCATGGTCATAGCCTGATGCACTTCGGGATTAAACGGCACGTGCGTGTCACCCACCACATCAAGACCGAACTTGCGGACGGCATCCAGCAATGATTTGAGCGTCAGCTCGATGCCTTCGATAGTGGACGCCAGCTCGCTATTGGTTTTATCCGACATGTCCAGCGCGCGCTCCAGGTTATCGATAACCGGCAACAGTTCACCGGCAAAACGTTCCAGGGCAAATTTATGCGCCTTCTCGACATCCTGTTCGCTGCGGCGGCGCACGTTTTCCATTTCCGCCTTGGCGCGCAGCACGTTATCGCGCTCGCGCTGTTGCGCCTGGGACAGCGCGGCCTCCAGTTCGGCAATACGCTCATCTCGCGGATCCACGACGTCAACCGTCTCAGACATCGCTTCCGCCTGCTGCCCTTGCTCCATTTCACTCTCTTGTGAGACTTGCTCGTCAGGGGTGTTCTGTTCTTTACTACTAATCATGAGTTTTCTCCGCGGTTCAGCATTATTCTCGCTAGTCCGATTATTATGGGGATGAATAGCGGGGATTCAAGGGATGACGCATAATGAAGCTTGCAAAAATACGCCGGGGATCAGCAATCAAATGATTACCACTTTTCACACTATCGGCATCGTCGGCCATCCGCGTCACCCCAATGCGCTGGCCACGCATGAAACGCTTTACCACTGGCTGAACGATAAAGGGTATCACGTCATCATGGAACATCAGATCGCCCGCGATCTGGCGCTGGATCAGGCCATAACCGGTAGTTTGGCCGATATTGGCCAGCAAGCCGATCTGGCGATCGTGGTGGGCGGCGATGGCAACATGCTGGGCGCGGCGCGCATCTTGACACGTTATGATATCAAGGTCATTGGTGTCAACCGTGGGAATCTTGGTTTTCTGACCGACCTCGATCCCGACTCGGCGCTTGCGCAATTATCCGACGTGCTGGCGGGGCACTATCGCAGTGAAAAACGCTTTTTGCTGGAAGCCCAGGTCTGCCGGGGTGATGTCTGCGGCCGGCTGAGCAGCGCCATTAACGAGGTGGTACTGCATCCCGGCAAAGTGGCGCATATGATTGAGTTCGAAGTCTATATTGATGATACCTTCGCGTTTTCCCAGCGCTCCGATGGTCTTATTATCGCTACGCCGACCGGCTCCACGGCGTATTCCCTCTCCGCCGGCGGGCCGATACTGACGCCGCTGGTGGACGCCATCGCGCTGGTGCCGATGTTCCCACATACCCTCTCCTCTCGGCCGTTGGTCATTAACGGCGGCAGTACGATACGGCTGAAGTTTTCCCAACTCACGCCGGATCTCGAAATTAGCTGCGACAGTCAGATAGCCTTGCCTATCCAGGAGGGAGAGGAAATTTTCATCCGCCGCAGCGACTACTATCTCGATTTGATTCATCCTAACGATTATAACTATTTCAATACGTTAAGCAGCAAACTTGGCTGGTCGAAAAAATTATTCTAAATTTTCGCCAGCGCATATTTACTGTATAAAAAACCAGTTTATACTGTGGTTAATCACAGCGGTGTATTTATATATAGGAAGGCAACTATGCTGGCTCAACTGACCATTGCCAATTTCGCCATCGTGCATGCGTTAACGATTGATTTTCAGTCGGGAATGAGCGTGATAACCGGTGAGACCGGCGCGGGGAAATCCATTGCGATCGATGCGCTCGGTCTGTGTCTGGGCGGCCGTTCCGAGGCCAGCATGGTGCGGCCCGACGCCGCGAGGGCGGACATCTGCGCGCGTTTTTTACTTAACGATACCCCCTTGGCCGCCCGCTGGCTGGCGGATAATGCGCTTGATAACGGCAATGAATGTTTGATGCGCCGCGTGGTGCGCCAGGACGGCCGCTCACGCGGCTTTATTAACGGTACGCCGGTGCCGCTCTCACAATTGCGTGAGCTGGGCCAGTACCTGATTCAAATTCACGGCCAGCATGCCCACCAGCTGATGCTGCGTCCCGATCACCAAAAGCGCCTGCTTGACGCCTACGCGGGCGAAAAAGACCTTCAGCTGGCCATGGCGGCCGCCTACCGCCAGTGGCACCAGAGCTGCCTGGATCTGGCCAGCCTGCGCCAGCAGGCCGCCGAACGCGACGCCAGACGCGAGCTGCTGCAGTATCAATTGAAAGAGTTGAACGACTTCGCGCCGGTTGCGGAGGAGTATGAGCAGATCGATCAGGAATATAAGCGACTGGCTAACAGCGGACAGTTGATAACCGCAACCCAGCAAACATTGGAGTTGCTGAGCGAAGGCGAAGAGGCCAATTTACTGAGTCAGCTGCACACCGCCAGGCATGTGATGAGCGAACTGGTCACGTTGGATCCCTCCTTGTCCGAGGTGATGGCGCTGCTGGAAGACGCTGCGATTCAGCTCACCGAAGCCAGCAATGAATTGCGCCATTACGTCGACCGCATCGATCTTGATCCCGGACGCCTCCATGAACTGGAGCAGCGTCTGTCTCGGCAAATCAGCCTGGCACGTAAGCACCATGTACAGCCGCTGGCGAAAGTGGCCTCCGGCGGCGAGCTGTCCCGCATCGCGCTGGCGATACAGGTCATTACCGCCCGTAAAATGGACACGCCTGTGCTAATCTTTGACGAAGTGGACGTGGGCATCAGCGGGCCGACGGCCGCCATAGTGGGCAAGATGTTGCGTCAGCTCGGCGAGTCCACCCAGGTCATGTGCGTGACGCATTTACCACAGGTGGCCGGTTTCGGACATCATCACTTTTTCGTCAGCAAAAATACCGACGGCAGCGCCACACAAACCCAAATGCAGGCGCTGGATAAAAAAGCCCGCCTGCAGGAGCTGGCGCGCCTGCTGGGCGGCAGCGAAGTCACTAAAAATACGCTGGCGAACGCTAGGGAGCTGCTCAACTTTTTTCTCATCCTGCGGTCATAGATGGGCCTTGCAGAGGTTCCCAACGCCGGCAAGGTCTATTATCATCGGCATCCTATGCCCAAAAGGAATGTGATTATTATGAGCTGTAAGACGTTGACTGCCGCTGCTGTCGTTATGCTGATGTTTACCGCCGGTTGCTCCGTGTTCGAGAGAGTGGTTTATCGTCCCGACATCAATCAGGGCAATTATCTGACCGCAGCTGACGTCGCCAAAATCCACACCGGCATGACCAAGCAGCAGGTAGCCTATACCCTTGGCACCTCAATGATGAAAGATCTGTTCGGCTCGAATACCTGGTATTACATTTTCCGCCGCGAACCGGGCCATGAATCCGTCACGCAGCAAACGCTGACGCTGACCTTTAACAGTAGCGATATCCTGACCCATATCGACAACAAACCGACGCTGGAAGGTTCCAGCACCAGCCAATAAGTGGTGTGTTTTTAGCCGGCAACAGAGCGGCAAGACGGGTGACCTGTAGGGCGCTAGGGATCGCCTGTCGTTGCGCAGGCGGGAAAAAGCGGCGGCGGGTTATTTCCGCGTGCGGTCCGCGCGCTGACGGCGCAGCTCCTTGGGATCGATGAGCAACGGCCGGTAGATTTCCACCCGGTCCCCGTTACTGAGTTTATCTTCCCGTTTGGCGGGCCGGCTGAAGATACCGACTTTATTAACGTCGAGATCGATGTCCTGCCGTAGCGCCAGTAGACCGGAGGCACGAATCGCCTGCTCCAGGGTACTCCCCTGCCGGAGCACCAGCTGCCGCAGGTATTGGCGCTCCGGCAGGGCATAAACCACCTCGACCCGGATGTCAGGCATGGTAAACCTCTTTTGCCCGGCGGGTGAACGCCATGACCATGCTGTTCGCCATTTCCTTGAAAATGCGCCCAAACGCCAGTTCGATAAGTTTGTTTTTGAATTCAAAATCGAGATGAAACTCGACCTTGCTGGCCTCTTCGCTGAGCGGAATGAAACGCCAATCGCCGGCAAAAGAGCTGAAAGGGCCTTCTACCAAACGCATCACAATATTTTGATTTTCAGTGATAACATTACGGGTGGTAAATGATTTACTGATGCCCGCTTTGGATACATTCATTTCAGCGGTCAATTCGCTGCCGTTCTGCTCAAGCACCCGGCTGGCGCTACACCCAGGAATAAATTCGGGATAAGCGCTGATATCATTAACCAAGGCGAACATTTGCTCCGCGCTATAAGGAACCAGCGCGGAGCGCGTAATATGAGGCATAATCTTTCCTGTCTTTATCGATTCACCTTAATATTATCATTTTTCTCCACTGAGACAAAAAGACCGTTACGTGCGCTATGCCACGTCTGTGATGAAAAGCCAGCCCGGGCGAGACGAAAGCTTTTCTTCCCCGGCCTTAACTGTATAATATTGCGCACTATGACAAAGAAAAAAGCACATAAACCCGGTTCAGCCACCATTGCGCAAAACAAACGCGCCCGACACGAATACTTCATTGAACAGGAGTTTGAGGCGGGACTTTCGCTGCAGGGATGGGAAGTGAAATCGCTACGCGCCGGCAAGGCGAACATCAGCGATAGCTATGTCCTGCTCAGGGATGGCGAAGCCTATCTTTTTGGCGCCACTTTCCAGCCGCTGACGGTGGCGTCTTCCCATGTGGTCTGTGACCCCATGCGAACTCGCAAGCTGCTGCTGAATAAACGTGAACTCGATTCGCTGTTCGGTCGCGTAAATCGTGAAGGCTATACGGTTGTCGCGCTCTCGCTTTATTGGAAAAACGCGTGGGTGAAAGTGAAAATCAGCGTCGCCAAGGGTAAGAAAGAGTACGATAAACGTACTGATATTAAGGAACGCGAATGGCAGCTCGACAAAGCGCGAATCATGAAGCACGCCAGCCGATAACGTTGCCGCCACGCCGTAAGTTTGCTATAATGAAATGAACAACTTGGGGCTGATCCTGGATTCGACGGGATTTGCGAAACTCAAGGTGCATGCCGAGGTGGGGTTGGCCTCGTAAAAAAGCTTCAAAAAAAATAATTGCAAACGACTCGCAATACGAATCTGCTGCGTTAGCAGCTTAATCAGCCTAATAAACTGAAGATTCCCTCTCTCCCTAGCCTCCGCTCTTAGGACGGGGATCAAGAGAGGTCAAACCCAAAAGAGATCGCGTGGATGTCCTGCTTGGGGCTGAAGCGTTAAATCCAATCAGGCTAGTCTGTTAGTGGCGTGTCCGTCCGCAGCTGACAGGCGAATGTAAAGACTGGACTAAGCATGTAGTGCCGAGGGTGTAGAAATTCCGGACGCGGGTTCAAATCCCGCCAGCTCCACCAAAATTCTTAGTTGATGGATACCAGAGCCATCCAACAAAGTCCTAAGATCCCGCTGGCGCAAGCCATGAGGTTTTTTTTGTGTCTGTGTCCTACCGAAACGATCCGCCTGAATTTAGTGATAATGGATAAACATGCCGGTGCTCGCTATAATGTGAACCAAAAGCGTCTACCAATTATGGATGCAATTCAGTCATGGCACGGGTTTCACCCCCTCACCAACGTCTTAATTTTAAAAGCCAGACAACAAAAAACCCCGTCACCCTGCATGAGGGTGACGGGGTTTTCCTGCTTAGCAAAACATTGGGGAAGAAGGTGTGAAGTTTCCGCAACCAGCGCCCTATTCCATCAAAGCGCATGAAAGCTAAGCGTGAGCAAATTGTACCTCTATAGCCCGATCACATATCTTACCTCTATCCCCTAATCAATTGAGGTTTTGGGACTTATGAAACCGACAAGTTCAAACCGTGTACTACTTTTTTCTAGCAGGAATGATTCATAGCAGCTTGTGAACCGTCAAACAGCTAACGCTGCTTCAAAGAGGTTTGGAAAACACGGCGAAAAGCCTGTAGCGTAAAGCCGCCCTGCCGCCGGTTGCAGGTGACGGGAAAGATAGCTGACATACACCGGGCGATATCGCCACACAGGCACAGCTCACCGCCTTTACGCGGCCACATCGGCCCAGCCCCTTTGAGTTCGTCCGCGAGGCCAACTGGGCTTAGCGCATGCTCTTAGTAGACCCCGCAGAACGGAAACCGGTTCAGGCCGGTTTTTTTACGTCTCAGGCCAGAGTGAGCACGTCACACATACGCCTGTATACAAGCAACCATTAACTATTCACAATTTAACTATATTACTTAAGTTAATTGAACAATAGAAGTGCACGGTGTAAGCACTTTTCTTAAAAACAATTTTTGAATTTACTGCTTCATTTGCAGATTGAGATGTTGATTATTGTTTGATCGTAAGCGTACGCCCAGCGCCGTATTGACAGTTATTCAGCAGGGATGGTGAGGTTCCACGGCAGGAGCTCTTTGATTTTGTTGATGGGATGATCCGCGATAATCGCCAGCACATGGCGCAGATACGCTTCCGGCTCCAC
>NZ_JBLKSS010000170.1:0-8491 GCF_047607725.1 Sodalis sp. (in: enterobacteria)
CCCCCGGAAGCTAAAAGTCTCCAGAGTATGGCGGAACAGAAGATGAGCGATCGGACAGAATCGGAATCGCTGATCGGGCGACCGGAATCAGTGATCGGGTGAAATCGGAATCAGTGATCGGACGTGACCGGAACCAGCACCTGGGAGCGGGGCGGGCGTTACATTACCCCCCAGCAGTGCCAATACGCCCTGCAGTGTTTGCGGTGCGTAGGGCCAGCGCCGGAGGGCGCAGGAACGCAGGTACACGGCGCGCCCCAACCGGGGGACGCGCCCGTGACCAGTCCAGATGACGCTTAGGCACAAGACGCGTCCCTATCAGGTGCAGGCGACGCGCAGGCAAAAGCCCCTTTTAGCCGATAGTCATCAGAGTGGCATTGCCGCCTGCGGCGGCGGTATTGACGCTGATTGCGCGTTCGATTAACAGCCGTTCCAGCGCTATCTGGCTGTCGCCGCGGGCGTAACCTTGTACCGCTATCAATGGGCCAGGACGTGCTGCAAGCGTTTGTGCCAAACTTCGCAACTGGTCGGAGTCACCATGAAACAGCACGGCATCCAGCGTGATGTTCTCCTGGCTCCAGTCCGCCACCAGAGTGATACGCTGCTGGACAGGGTCGGGCAACGCGGCGAACAGCCGGCGGCACTGAGGCGACGACGCCCACAGCGCCCGTGCGCCAATGCTGGTGACCGCCGCGAGTTGCAATAACAGATCAGGCTCCTGATCCGCTAGGCATAAAATGCGCTCGCGCGGTAGCAGCCGATAGCTGTTTTGTTCGCCGGTGGGGCCGGTTAGCAGACGCACGCTGCCCGCCTGCGATATGTCGCCCAGGCGCCGACAATGCGCGGCAAGCGTCGGATGATGTGTTTCCATCCAGGTGACCAGGGCAGGGTGCGCCTGCTGTAATGCTTCCCGTCGGCTGAAATCCGGTGCCTGCACCGCATCCAGCGCCTGCAGCGCGGGCAGTACCGCATCATCACGACGCTGGGACAGTAAGCGGTATAGATACAGCGGGCCGCCGGCCTTAGGACCGGTTCCCGATAACCCTTCGCCGCCGAAGGGCTGGACGCCCACCACGGCGCCGACGATATTTCGATTGATATAGCAATTGCCGACGTGTGCCCGCTCGGTAACGCGGTGGATAGTCTCATCTATGCGGGTATGCAGCCCTAACGTGAGGCCGTAACCGCTGGCGTTAATTTTGTCGATGATGCTATCGAGCTCGCTGCGCCGATAGCGCACAACATGCAACACCGGTCCAAAGACCTCCTCGGTAAGCTCGTCGACGCTGTTGAGTTCAATCAGGGTTAAGGGAACGAAGGTGCCCTGTGCGCCACAGCCGCCATCGGGCGCATCGGTTTGCCAGACGGCATGGCCCCGCTCGCGCAGCGCGGCGATGTGGTTGTCAATGGCCGCTTTGGCGCTGGCGTCAATAACCGGGCCGACATCGGTGGCAAGGTGTTCCGGGTTGCCCTGCGTACATTCAGCCATGGCGCCGCGCAGCATACGCAATGTCCGATCGGCGACATCGTCTTGGATACACAGCAACCGTAATGCCGAACAGCGCTGCCCGGCGCTGTCGAAGGCCGAGGCCACGACGTCGGTGACCACCTGTTCCGTCAGCGCGGAAGAATCCACCAACATGGCGTTAAGACCGCCGGTTTCGGCAATAAGGGGTACCGGTCGTCCCTGCGGATCCAGCCGCGCGACGAGGGTATTTTGCAGCAGTCTGGCCACCTGGGTCGAGCCGGTGAACATGACCCCTCGAACGCGCGGATCCGCCACCAGCGCGGCACCGACGGTTTCCCCCTCGCCGGGCAGCAGTTGCAGCACGCCTTCGGGAACGCCGGCCTCCAGCATCAGCGCGACCGCCCTGGCGGCAATCAGCGGCGTTTGCTCCGCCGGTTTGGCCAATACCGTATTCCCCACCGCCAGCGCGGCAGCGATTTGACCGGTAAAAATCGCCAGCGGGAAATTCCAGGGGCTGATGCACACCACCGGCCCGAGCGGACGGTAGCTGTCGTTATCAAAATCCCGCGCTATCTGACAGGCATAGTAGCGTAGGAAATCCACCGCCTCGCGCACCTCTGCCACGGCATTGCTAAAACTCTTGCCCGCCTCGCGCACCAGCAGGCCGATGAGCGGCTGCATCTCCGCTTCCAGACGGTTAGCGGCCTCTTGTAGCACCGCGGCGCGCTCGGTGGGCGGCGTAGCGGACCAGAGCGCACCGTGATGAGCGGCGGCGGCCAACGCCTGCGTTACCTCTTCACGCGTGGCGGGCCGGCATTCACCCACCACATCCCGATTGTCCGCCGGATTGCGCACCGGATGCATCGGCCCGTCGCTCGCCTCGCCGAAGATGACCGGCGCGGCCTGCCAAGTTTGATGTTCACTATTAAGCAACGCGGCCGATAGGGACGCCAGGCGGTGCTCATTGGCCAGATCCAGCCCGGCGGAATTGCGCCGCTGTGGGCCATAAAGATCGCGCGGCAAAGGGATCTTCGGATGGGGCAGGCCCACGCGTCCTTCTCGCGCCGCGAGCGCGGTCACCTCCTGCACCGGATCGGCAATGAGCTGCTCCAGCGGCACGGTGGTATCGGCGATGCGATTGACGAACGAGGTATTGGCGCCATTTTCCAGCAAACGCCGCACCAGATAGGCGAGCAGGGTTTCATGCGTGCCGACGGGGGCATATATCCGACAGGGCCGGTTGAGTTTGCCATCGGCGATTTTGCCCACCACCTGCTCATAAAGCGGTTCGCCCATGCCGTGCAGGCACTGGAACTCGTACTGCCCCGGGTAGTAATTTTGGCCGGCAAAATGGTAAATCGCCGCCAGGGTATGGGCGTTGTGGGTGGCGAACTGCGGATAAATATGGTGCGGCACGGAGAGCAATTTGCGCGCACAGGCAAGATAGGAAAGGTCGGTATAAACCTTGCGGGTAAATACCGGATAATCCTCCAATCCCTCTATTTGCGCGCGTTTAATTTCACTGTCCCAATAAGCGCCTTTCACCAGCCTTATCATCAGGCGGCGCTGGCTGCGCTTGGCGAGATCAATCAACTCATCGATCACTTGCGGGCAGCGTTTCTGGTAAGCCTGAATGACGAAGCCGATGCCGTTCCACCCCGCCAGCTCCGGCTCGAAGCAAAGTTTGGCCAGTAAATCGAGGGAAATTTCCAGCCGGTCGGCTTCCTCCGCGTCGATATTCAGGCCGATATCGTATTGCCGCGCCAGTAGGGTAAGGCGCAACAGCCGCGGATAAAGCTCCGTCATTACACGTTCATATTGGGCTCGACAGTAGCGCGGATGCAGCGCAGAAAGCTTGATGGAAATCCCCGGCCCCTCATAAATACCGCGGCCGCTGGAGGCCTTGCCGATGGCGTGGATCGCCTGCTGGTAGGAAAGCAGGTAGGCCTGGGCGTCCTCTTCCGTCAGCGCGGCTTCCCCCAACATGTCGTAGGAGTAGCGGAATCCCTGTTGTTCCAGGCGATGCGCATTGGCCAGCGCCTCGCCGATGTGTTCGCCGGTCACGAATTGTTCGCCCATGAGTCGCATGGCCATATCTACGCCCTTGCGGATGAGCGACTCGCCGCTTTTGCCGATGATGCGATTGAGGGAGCGCGACAGGCTGGCTTCATTGTGGGTCGCGACCAACTTGCCGGTAAACAACAGACCCCAGGTGGCGGCATTGACGAACAGCGACTGACTGCGGCCCAGATGGGTTTGCCAGTTGCCATTGCTGATTTTGTCCCGAATCAAGGCATCGCGCGTGGCTTTATCCGGGATACGCAACAGCGCCTCGGCCAGGCACATCAGCGCGACGCCCTCCTGGGAGGAGAGGGAAAACTCCTGCAAAAGATCCTGGACCATTCCCCCCGCGCGACCGCCGCTGCGCTTTTGATGGCGCAACTGGTGGGCCAGTTTGCCGGCCAGCGTCTGAATGGATTCCGCCATCGGCGCCGGGTGCCGAGCCTGATCTAAAAGCCAGGGTACCGCCTCGGTTTCCGGGCGGTGCCAGGCGGCGGTGACGGCGGCCCGCGTTATCGACTGCGGCAGGATCTGTTCTGCCAAGTCGATAAACGGCTGACGTGGCTCTTCGGCGTCTCTTGGCGCATCGTCCGTTTCCGCCTGCGCAGCCGGAAGCGGCAGAGCAAAGGTTGCACCTTGTTCCAACGCATCCAGGTAATGGAAAATGGCTTGCTTAATCAGCCAGTGTGGCGTGCGATCAAGTTGGCGCGCCGCCTGTTTGATACGTTCACGCGCCGCATCATCCAATTTCACTCCCATTGTGGTTGTACCCATGCTCTTCCCGTTCCGCCTGTCAAATGTGCCCATACTATCGCTAATGTTGCAACTTAGTGCAACCCTGTAAACGGAGGATTACGCGATGGTTAACGGCCGTTTTGCGTCTGTGATCACGCCTTGCGGGGTGAACGGCAGCCGGCCCGTAGCGGATGCATTAGTGGCCTTAATCGGTATTGACGTGAGTTCAAACGGGGTCGCAGTCAATAATGATGCGCGGTTAACGGCAACTTAAATGAAAAAAAAGTTGCATTGGGACGGCAATCTGTAGCAATGTCATTATACTAAAGGCAACAAGCGGCGTTTCTACCGTGTCGTTGTCACGGTTACAATGGGGATCGCTAATGACAGTGTCCTGCTACGGGCTGAATACTGAACATCATTCCTTATCAATTACCCCCCGATGCATCGGCGGATACCGCTTCGAGACCCCTTTTCCCCCTTATTTTCCTTTCGTCATCTCGTTAGGATACCGGATCTGTTCCCTTTTACCCCCGGTGAAAGACCCACAGCACCGTGTGTTTTCCGGCGGTCGCGCAGGCCCATCACCTTCTCCATTGGCTCTCTATGGCTTGAAGGAAGCCGCAACCTCATCTGTATGTGAAGCGTAATCACATGGCCTGGTCCATGTGGAGAGTGAACAAACTGTAAGGTGCCACTATGGGAAGACAAAAAGCAGTGATCAAAGTTCGTCGTGAAGCAAAACGCGTCATTCGTCGCGAGTCACGCAATCACAAAATGCGTGAAGAGGACTCGGTCACTTCTCTTGTTCATATGAGCGGGATTGAATCAATCGGCATGGCGCGCGACAGCCGCGATACGTCGGCGATAGAAGCGCGTAACGAGGTTCAGGAGCAGTACCTGACGGCCATTGAAACCAGACAGTTGATCTTCGCCACCGGTGAAGCCGGTTGCGGTAAAACTTTCCTAAGCGCCGCCAAGGCGGCGGAAGCGTTAATTCATAAAGAGGTTGAGCGGATAATTGTTACCCGGCCCGTGTTGCAGGCGGATGAGGATCTGGGGTTTCTTCCCGGCGATATCGCCGAGAAATTCGCCCCGCATTTCCGTCCGGTCTATGACATTTTGCTGCGGCGGCTAGGGTCGTCCTTTATGCAGTATTGTCTGCGTCCGGAAATCGGCAAGGTGGAAATCGCGCCCTTTGCCTATATGCGCGGCCGAACGTTTGAAAATGCGGTGATCATTTTGGACGAAGCGCAGAATGTGACGGTCAATCAGATGAAGATGTTCCTGACCAGATTAGGGGAGAATGTCACGGTCATCGTTAACGGCGATGTGACGCAGTGCGATTTACCGCGCGGGGTAAAATCCGGGCTGGCGGACGCGCTGGAACGGTTTCAGGAGGATGATGACATGATCGCTATCATTCGTTTCAGCCAGCAGGACTGCGTGCGGTCAGCGCTGTGTCAGCGTACCCAGAGCGCGTACGGCTAGGTGGTTTTAGGTACAAAAAAAGCCCGGGTGAAAACCCGGGCTTTCTTATTGGGATTCTGGCGCTGGTGGTGAGGGAGGGATTCGAACCCTCGATACACTTTCGCGTATACACACTTTCCAGGCGTGCTCCTTCAGCCACTCGGACACCTCACCACGCGTTAACCGCTGGCTCAACGGGGCGTTACTATAGGGATTCGCCCCTTTACGGTCAAGTATAATTTTGGCAACAAATACTGATTGCTCACGGCGTGAGCGTTTATTCGATTTGTCATTGATAGCTATTGCGGCGCCCGCGATGGCGGCAAGATCCCGTTAGCGAATTGCCGGGCATTACGCCATAAGGACGGCATCGTAACTTAGCAAAAAGGGCAAAAGGCAATAAATTTTGCCGGAGCAGGGCGGGGGAGTGAGTCAACATTGAATCGCTTCAGGCTGCATGCACGATAAAAGAGGAAACCGCACCCACGCTTTGAATAAATAGGCAGGTGATGCGGTTCCCGGTTGAACACGCCCTGGATAAGCGGCGGAGGCATGTTTACGGCGTTTCACCGGCTGCTGGGCTGGCCTTTTAATCAATGAAGAAACTGCCCCACTTATGCTGTATTTCCTCTGGATAAATACGGCACAACCCTCCCCCCGGGGTAAAGGTCAATTCACCGAAGTAGATTTTGTCGTTGGCCTCATAAAAGTCGATGCGCAGATAAGAGAAATCTTTGGCTATCCGTTTGGCAAGCGAGGTCATTAGGGACAGATGTTTCGGCTTCGCCATCGGTACCGGGCTATTTTGTAATCCCATACGAATATCGGTGCGCTGCCAGTTTTCGTCGAAAACGTCCCGGCGATGCGCGCCAAAACGATCGTAATCAATCTGGATGAAGATATTCATCTCGCCCTGACGGTTAAAACAATGGAACTTGATATCGTTTGGCACATGCCCGTCAACCAGCAGCAGCTCCTCCACCAACAGGCAAGGTTTAATGTTTTTATAGTGCTTTTCGCGCGACATTTTATAAAAACTGCTTTTCGTCCAAAATCGGGTAGTGGCGCTGAGTTCTGCAAAGGTGATCGCCGATTTATCATAAACCACCTGATTGAAGCCTGAACCGTGGTTAGCCTTTATGACAAAGGACGACGGCAGGGAGGCGAAAATGTCTTCCGTGAGCTCATCACAGCGGCAATATTGCTTGATCAAATACTCTTCGCCAATGGTGGCGGCAATATACTTTCTGACTTTGTGTTTATCCGCTAATTCGGTATAAATCATTTTCAGCCATAGATTCCGAAGCGTAATCTTTTCGCTAAACGTGGTAGGGTGTATTAAGTTTGGCCATTTTTTTAATACCCGTGAATATTTAAGCTGATGATAAAGTAAGTCAGGTAAAAATTTTATAGCGGTTTTAGCGATTGTATTTAGCATAATGTTTAACCTCAGAAATTAACGTAAGCGCCCCGTGGAGGACGTCTTGAATTATTGGTGGGTTTGTTGTATGAGACAGTAAACCTACGTTACACGCTTATGCTCATTGCATTTTCACATTATATTGATTTTAATAACTTTTATTTCCATCCCGGTTTGAATGATATGAAATTAGTGGTTCTGAAGTTTGTGATAGTGTCCATTAAAATTTAAGTAGACACTATCATCGCCGGATTATCCATGATCTGACAGCCGTCCCTTATAGGATGCGGGTTCACTAGGCATCGTAGTGGAACATATTCTTACCGAGCCCTACAACAAACCCACCAATAATTCAAGACGTCCTCCACGGGGCGCTTACGAAAATAATGCCCAGGGAGACCCTGCAAAACACAGCACAGAGAATGCGGATTAAACCTGTCAGCCGGATGGCCAGACAATGGGAATCAGTTGGCAGCCAGTCTGCTCATATTCGACGCCATTTACGCCAGCTGTTTTGTACTCTGAACTTTTCCAGCGTGACACCTGAATGCCCCTGGCTTGCTGCGCTGGCATGGGTCAGGGTGACATTCTCCAAGCAGTTGCGGCTGACGCAGCGACCGCTGGCAGAATGCCCACCGGCCACGCTTCCGCCACGACTGAGAACCTGGTTACTGAGCGTTGATGAAAAAGATAAGCCGACAGGGCTTCATGCCAGCCGTTATGAATTCTGGTTGTACCGGCAAATCAGAAAACGACTGGAGGCAGGAGAGCTTTATTTTGATGACAGTCTGCAGCACCGACACCTTTCAGACGAGCTGGTTTCCGTAGAGGATAACTCCGATATTCTAGCGCAGATGGATATCCCGTTTTTACGTACTCCAGTCGGGCAGCAACTGGATGCACTGACCCGCGAATTGCATGATCAGTGGATGGCGTTCAACAGGGAGCTTAAGCAGGGTAAGTTGTCACATCTAGAATTTGATCATGATACACAGAAATTAAGCTGGCGTAAGTCGGACATGACCGGGCAATCGGACAGTGTGACGGACTTCTAGTCACAGCTTCCCCTGATTGAGCTGACGGATATTTTTCGCTTCGTTAATCAACAGTGTCAATTTCTTGCGGTGCTGACACGCTGCAACCCCTGTATGTGAAAACGGGAGCTGATGCAGACAGTCTGATGGCAGTAATAATCGCACATGTGGGGTGGCAAGCATTTCTGGACTATCAAAGGGAACGTTGGATTAGTCGTAAGCCCTTTATTGGCGCGGCTTACAACGATTTTAAGGATTCTGGACTCATTGCAAAAAAATGATCAGAAAATGATTTTTTTGCACTAT
>NZ_JBLKSS010000171.1:0-8414 GCF_047607725.1 Sodalis sp. (in: enterobacteria)
TTTTGCCTATAGGCTCTATTTTGTTCTTTTTTTGTTCATCGGTATCAAATACATAAATCATCCCTAAGCCTAAGAAATCCCACGAATTCCCGCCAGATCCCGCCAATTCCCGTAAGTATCAAATAAATTACTTCTCTATAAGCGTCAGGAGATGCGCGTCGGGCTGGAGAGACACCACCTCGGCGCCGGTTTCGAGTTCACCCTGCAAATGCGGCACAAAGCCCGTCATCAGCGCCTGAAAACCGTCCTTAAGCGGATAGCCGAACGCCTGCTGAATAATCGCGGCCATCTGGTCCGCGCTTTTGTCCCAGGAGGTGGCGGCGACAATCGCCTGCATCCGCGCCGCGTGCTCGTCGCGCCGCTCGAAAGACAGCGCCAGCCGATCCTCGCAGGCGGCGATGAAACCGGCGGTATCATGGCCAATCGCCACCACCTGAGAGTAGGGCTCCGCCACGTCGGTGATAGCGGTGCTGACAATCGGCAGACGGGCGGCCATATACTCCAGCACCTTGGTGGGACTGATAAAGCGGGTGGCGTCATTGCGGGCAAAGGGCAGCAGGCAGACATCCCAGCCGTCCAGAAACTGCGGTAACGCCTGATAAGGTTGCTGACCGTAATAATGAATATTGGGCCGCCGCGGCAGGCTGGCGGGGGCGATTTTCACCACCGGACCGACGATGACGCATTGCCAGTCGGGATGTCGGTCGGCCAGCGGGGCCAAAAGCGGCAAGTCCAGGCGTTCATCAATCACGCCATAGAATCCGAGGCGCGGATGCGGCAGGTCGCGTTGCAGCGGGTGATCGTTGCTCCTGTCCAGCGCCTGCTCGAAATGAACCGCGTCGACGCTGCTGGGAAAGCAATAAGCGTTATCGTGTCGCGTCTGTTTGGCACGGTGCAGGCTCTGTCCGCCGGTGAAAAGCACCTCAGCTCGGGCCAACAGCGCCGATTCGCGCTGCAGCAACTGGCGTGGAGCCTGGTTAAACGCCGCCAGTTCATCCATGTAGTCATAAATCACCAAGGCCGGATCCAACGGCGTCAACAGCGGTAGCGCCATCGGCGTGTAGAGCCAGGCAATGGGCGAGGGGGTATCGGCCATCAGCATCGTTGATCAACGGCTGTAGCCAAGGCAATTGGTCGTCGTGGAAGCCGGCCGCCCGTACCGGCGTGTGCGGCCGGCAGACGCTCACGTTAGCCACCGGGGTCGTTATCTCCAACCGCACCGCGCCCGGTTCATATACCGGCTCCTCCACAAATACGACGGCAAAATGTTGCGCCAGACGGCTAAGTAGCTGCTGCGGGCGCTGCCAGACAAAGTCCCAGCGAAGATGGCTAAATACAATGATCGTCTGCATAGTTTTATCCTGGCCCGATGGGCTATGAGTGGAAAACAGCGTCTGAAAGCGGTCGAGCTTTCGCTGCGCCCGCAGTAAGGCCGTGGCATAGGGCCGGCAAAGCGTGCGCGCCAGGGGATCGGCCGCGGCCGGCGTCACATCCCATAGACCACTGTGGTGCCAGCGCTGGGGATCTTCCCAGTCCGGCCGGTCGACGGCCGGATACAGGCAGATGCCCGTAATATCGGTGCCCTGAAGGCGCGCCTGCGTGACCTGGTCGGCGATATCCTCTATCCAGGCACCCCGGCCGCTGCCGACATGCCCCGTTTCCGCCAGCAGCAAGGGTCGTTGATAGCGCCGATGGAGCTCGCCTAACAGGCGATAAAGAGGCTTACGCCGCGGATCGCCCAGATGCCAGTGCAATCGGCGGTGACTGCCGTATTCCCATTGATTTCTGTGATAATAATTAGCGACAATAATATCCAGGTAACGCGGCGCGTCACCCAACTCTGGCGCCATCCGCCCGCACAGCATGTCCCAGGCTTCAAACTGCGACGCATTCTGTGCGGCTACCGCCTGCGGCTCATCGTCACCGTCCGGCGTGGCGATCAGGTGAATAAGCGGATCGCAGTGCAGCAAGCGAGCGCGTGGATCGGCCGCCCAAATCGCATCACACCCCGCCAGCGCCGCACACACCAGTTGGCGTTTCCCTTCCCGTCCCACATCGGCGACCGCGTCTTTGCGGCAGTGAAAGAGCTCTACCGCTAATCCCCAACTGGTAAACGAGATTTCATTGATAGGCGAATAGACCGGCGCTTTTTGGTAAAAGGGCGCCAGCCAGGCGGCCAGCGCACCGCAAAATTGTGCAAAACGCGGCACGAACCGATCAAAAAAAATATCGATATCCTCCGGCCAGCCGTAATGGCAAAAGGTCCAGCACATCTGTATGCCCAGTCGCTCAGCGGCTTCCAGCAGGCCCAGCAGAGAGGAAAAATCAAAGCGCCCCTGCCGCTCCACCAACCGCCAGCCCACGCTCTCTCGCACCGTGGTAATATGCAACTCTTTCAACCGGGCATAGTCACCAGACACACGCGCCAAATGGCCGGTCTGCTGATTCAGCGATAGGGCAAAGCCTTGGTGATTAATATGGTCGGCACCCTCGAACCCTGCCTGCCAGGGAGAATCAAATACCTTCATAGCGACGCCTCCGATGTTTTCGGCAAAGCGCGGGATGCGCCGAAATAATAAGCATTACTGGGCAGGCAGCCGGCGGCGACAAACCTTATTCAGCGCAATAACTTCTGAACCTAATAAGAAAGAGACAAACCGGTACAGACCTGCCGGCGGCCGGCCAGGCGTAGTGCTTTTTCACGCGTTAATCATGCTGCCGTTGGCGCGGGCGCGGCAGGGGCATTATCGTCAGGCTTAAGCGATGGGGTAACGTCTAAATCATAGCTAACGTTAATGCATTTGGGGAGAAAAATTGGGAATTTGTGCGCTGAACCACTTGTCATGGCCTTTCACTCGGTAAAGGGTACCTAAGTAATGTTAAAGATAATTAATGTTTTTTATCAGCGCGGCAGGGTTTGGCGGCTACCTTGCCTTGGCGTGCGTGAGCCGCGCGGTTTTTTTCGCCAGACAGTCGGACATCGTCCTGGTTTCAGGCCGAGCGCCGGGGGGAATGCCAGGGGCCAGGACGACCCACGGCGTTGCAGGGAAAAACGCCGGCTTAGCCGGCGCCGCAGCTATTTACTCACTTTATCTAATACACCATATCGGTGTTCAAGCCTTGCTGGTAGCCTTTGACGTTGGCACGCAGCACCAATACCGCTTTGCCCTGATCGATAAAGACATAGGGTGAGTTGCGTTGCAGTTCTCGCTGCAAATCGGCATACCATGGCGCGGCGTTTGACGGGATCCGTTTGTGCGACCGCCGCCAGCGTTTGCTTGTTCAGCGCCGGAATTTGCCAGCCGTTCAGCCCCGCCACGGTTCCCCCTTTGCCATCGTTATAGGCGAAGGCGCTAGCGTTGGAATGGGCATCGAAATAGTCCGGGATCCAAAGCCGTATGGCGGCCTGATGCTGACGCGCTCGCACCCGCGCATAGACCTGAGAGCCCGCCGCCGGCAGCAGTTCAAGTTTAACGCCCCCTTGAGCGAAGCTTGCCTGCAACGACTGAGCCAAGGTGATATAGGGCGGCTTGTTTTCCACGTCCAGGGTCAAATGCGCATCGCGTATGCCGGCCTGCTGCAAAATTGATTTGGCTTTTGCCGGATCGAAGGTAAAAGGATTTTCCGTTAGCGTCCCAGGCAACCCCACCGGCAGGAAACTTTGGTGGACAAAATATTGCCCTTTCAGTAAATCACGGGTAATGCCCTGGTAATCCACCAGGTAACGCGCCGCTTGCCAGAAAGCCGGATTATTGAGTAGCGGATTGGCCGGGTTCTGAGTATTGAATACCAAATAATTTTGCTCGGCGGAGGGAATCGACAGCACCTTCAACGCGTCGTCATTTTCCAGACTGGCTGTTTGATCAGGGCCAAGATCGCGGGCAATATCCGCATCCCCTTGCTGAACCAGCAGACGGCGCGAGGCGGCGTCCGGCACGTTTTTGATAATGATATTTTTTAATCGCGGCCGGTTATCGCCGGCGGGGTCATTGGCGTCCAGCACAATCGCTTCATGGGGTTGGTAGACTCGCAGCGAGAAGGGGCCACTGCCCGCGGCGTGCGTGCGTAGCCAGCCGTTGCCGTAATCATTATCGCTGACATGCGTTAACACCGTGCGGCTATCCACGATAGAGGCGATGGGCGTGGAAAGCAGATTCAGCGCCACCGCCGGGCTTATATCACTGGTCCAGCGCAGTTGCAGGGTGTGATCGTCCACGCGCGCGAGCAAACCGTCTATATTATCGGACTGCCAGCCCAAAATGTTGAGGATAAACGCCGGCGATTTGTTCAACTTAACCGCACGGCTCAAGGAGAAAATCACATCATCGCTGGTGACGCCGTTGCCGGAGGCAAAAACAGCGTCTGGCCGCAGCGTGATACGCAACGATTTGTTGGCGGCATTTTCTTGCCAGCTGGCGGCCAGCATGGGTTGCAACCGCGCGGGATCGTCGCGGTCGGCCTGAACCAATCGCTGATAGAGACTGGGAAGCGTTTGAATGCTGGACAACTCATTGCTTTCCGCCGGATCGAGACTCACGATATCGTCAAGCGATTGCGCCACGATAAGGGTTGAGGGCGCCCTATGCCTATGTGTTGTACGATCATGCCCGTGCCGCCCATGTCGCCACCATCAGGCAATGGCTGGCCCGCTATGACATTCTGCTGGTGGGCCGTTACAGCGAATGGGAATACTACAATTCGGATCATGCTTTTATCACCGGCAAAAAGGCGGCCGAAGCGCTTGCGCCGAAAATCGGCCTGGTTCGCTGACTCGCCACGCCAGGCGCGACGGGTCACGGCGGACGATAAATCAGCCTATGCGCGAGCCGACAGGATAAAACTACAGGTCGCGATGGACGGACAGCAAGCCCATTCTCGGGCCGAAGGATAAAGAGACAGGCCGCTGTTGGTAGTGTAACCGCTTATGCTCGGGCGCAGACGCTGTCTAAACAGAAGACGCCGGGTCAGAATGGCGGGTCTTCAGCCGAGGCGGCCGTTTCGTGCCCGGGCCGCCGGCTTGGTGAGGGTAATTTTGCCGATGCTGGTGATAGCCTGCCCGTCCCACATCATTTCATAGTGTGCGCACTGGCGCACGCCGGTGACGCCGGTGGGGGTAAATAACCCCCAGCACACTGCGCCGCGCCGAGGGCCTGGGAGACGTGGTAATGGCAGGGATCGTAAACGGCATGATCGGCGGGCAAGACGGTAGCGTCACGGGCGTAATCTGCGGAAAAATTCACCTGCAGACCGCGCAGCACCAGGCGTTCAAACTTCAGCCCCGGCACACGCCGCCAATAATGCTCCTGATGATAGGCCACTTCGGCGAGCGCGGTTTCCACCGTATCCGCGACATACAGCACGCCGAAAGAGCCGTCGCTGAACCGGCTGCCGTCGGGGTTAACGTGAGTAAACGGCGCCACCGCATAGGAGCAGCCGGCAATGCCGAAAGGAATCTCCCCTTTTTTCAAGCCGTTAAGAATGGCGTCTTGATCCCTGAGACGGGGATTGGTCAAAGCCTGCAGGGCATGCAGCGCATTGAATTCGTGCTCGTCAGCCACGTCGTCGAACAACAACACCGGCGGGTATTTGGAATTGATAAGACGATAACCGGTTTGATCGCACAGGGTGATCCTGGGGAGAGAGGGAAGCGTTTCCTTCACCACTGCCCTCCGCGTAAAGCATCGATGCGTTTATGAACCTCATAGAGCGCGCCGAAGCTGCCTGTACCGATAATGCGCAGCGGTGACCGGCCGCTGAAAAAGGGGTTATGATTGTCCATCGACATGAAGCCATAGACGTTTTCGGGATTGTCAAAAATCGTGCGCAGCGCAGCATGAATATTCAACAAATAGCTTATCCGTTCAAACTGGTCGTGACTGAGGGCGACAGCGGCAGGATCTTTGCGCAGCTTATACCAGCTTGCGCGCGACAGTTGCAATATACCCTGGCTTTGTTCCGGTGAGGCGCCCCACTTGTCCAGAATCGCTAACGCGGTCTTAACGCCTACCGCCGCCGCCTGCTGCTTATCCACTTTATTGTCTAACGCCGCCGACATTTGCATACGCTACCCTCCTCAACCACAATCTCATTCTAGACGAAAAAATGAAAATAATCTACTGGGAGAATAGCGTGCCGCGGCAGCCGCTCACGGCCAGAGGAGATCGGAATAATATCGCTCGGCGACATCGGGATGCGATCGCAAACGGCCTTTCAAATAATTCCAGCCAACGTCGCGCAGCAGTGGATTGTCCGGATCGCTCGCGGCGCCAGGGGCTTCAATGGACAGCGCGGGCGGCAGCGGGTAAATCGGCACGACCGCATCCAATTACGCCCCCAGAAAGAAAGCGATCGACAGCCGCTCACGTTCGGCCGGCGGCGAAACCCCGCGATGCACCGTCGCGCGCAGATAGCCATTGGTCGCCAGTTCGAGAAGTTCACCAATATTGACCACCAACGTGCCCGTTTTCGGCTCGACGTCTATCCATTTACCGGGCGCGATTTCCACCTGCAACCCTTTATTTTCATCCTGCAATAGGAAACTCAGAAAACCGGAATCTTTATGCGGTCCAACGCCTTGCCGGCTTTCCCCTTCTTTTCTGCCGGGATAGCGAATCAATTTGACATGCTCATTGGGCTTCTCGCCATAAAGCGGGTCAAACGCGCCACCCGGCAGCGATAACGACTCGGCAAACGCCCGCAGCAGCCGTAGTGCCATCCGCGTCATCTCCTGCGGCCAACGGGTCAACAGCGGCTGTATCTCCGGCAGCGCCGCCGGCCAGAGATTAGGGCCCGCAAGCGTGTCCAGGCAGGCTGCGTCACGTCACGGGGCAGCGCCGGCCGCTCCGCGCCAAGATCAAACTGTTCACGCCAGTCCGGCTGGCCGCGGGTACGCTCCGAGGCGGCGCGGTTGTAGCCGCGAAAATGGGGAGAATGGATCATCGCCACCGCTTGTACCTGACGCAATAGGTCGGGGTCGATGCCGTGGCCCGTCAGATAAAAGAAACCGATATCGTGTGCCGCCAGCCGTAACCGGGCGAGAAAAGCGTCACGCTCTTGGCCCTCGGCGTCAAACAGGGCGAGATCCAACATGGGCAGGGTATCGGGCAAAGCTGAAGATCGCATGGGCACTCCTGTATCGTTGGAATCACTCGTCGGCATACGCCCGCGCCACCGCGGCGGCAAGCCGTCACCCAGCCCGGCAGACGCGATGGCGTTATAGCGTAATAATGACAGACTACAACAAAATGCGGCCGCTGGCACTGCCCCGCCGCGACCGGTCTAGGAATGACGCCGACCGGATGCAGCGCGGCGCTGGTTAAGCATGCCGCTGCCGTTAGCGCGGCAGCGCTAACGGCAGACGAGACGTCGTCGACGCCACCCCGTGCGCAAGCGTCGGGCCAAGGGGAATATAAAGAACCACGCGCCAGACCTGGCCGGTCTCAAGTGACGACAAAGGCGCCGGGCCAAGAAAAAGAGAAGGAACCTCAGCGTCTGGCCCGGCCGGCGAATAAGCGTTGGACTCGAGCAGAAACAAAAACCTGGCGCCAGGCTATGCCGGTCCTAGCGGGAAATTCAGCGCCGGGCCACGATAAATAGGCGCGGAAAGGCCAGCAATACCCGGCCATCGGCGCGCGGCGGATAGGCTGGCGCAATCGCCTGCAGATAATCTTCAAGGAAACTGTCCCGTTCCGCGGGAGTTAGCGGGTCGAGAAACGGGCGCAGCCCGGTCGCCCGCAGCCACTCGGCGATGGCGGCCAGGGACGGCATCACATGATAATAGCGGGTTTGCCAGATATCCACGCCGGAGGCCAACGGCGCCAACAGATCGTAATAGTCGGCGGCGCTGAGAATACCCACCCGGCTAAGGGCCGCCTCGTGGATGCGGCCGCGCCATTTTGCCAAGGACGCGACCTCACGCATGGCCCGGGGGCTAGGCTCTTCCCGGTTATTCGGCATTTGCACCGCCAAGACGACGCCGGCGATCAACTGGCCCATCAGCCGCGGCAGCAACTGAAGATGCCCCCCCTCACCCATTGCAGCGAGGCATTGGCGAAAACGATATCCTGAGCCAGCGCGGTGCGCCAGGACGCCATGTCCTGCTCGATAAAATTGCACCCCGGCAGGCTGGCACGCGCGCTCGCCAGCATGCTTGGCGACGTGTCGACGCCGGTGACCCGGGCATCGGCATAACGATCCACCAACAGCGCGGTGGAATTACCCGGGCCACAGCCCAAATCGGTGATATTGTCCGCCGTGGTCAGCGGAATACGGGCCAACAGCTCCTGTGCTGGGGTAAGCGTACGCCCAGCGCCGTCTGTTAATTCCCCATCAAGTTATTGAAGATGATGTCCATTATTTTTTTAATGGGCGCAATTCATGAAACAAACCCCACCAAAACCCTCAAGACGTCGTCC
>NZ_JBLKSS010000172.1:0-8304 GCF_047607725.1 Sodalis sp. (in: enterobacteria)
ATCATCGCCGGATTATCCATGATCTGACAGCCGTCCCTTATAGGATGCGGGTTCACTAGGCATCGTAGTGGAACATATTCTTACCGGGCTATACAACAAACCCACCAATAATTCAAGACGTCCTCCACGGGGCGCTTACAAATTAACAAAGGTATACTCTTGTAGGAAAAAATATCTGGCTGGTGATGAGGCCTTTTCGGAAGAAGGCGTTGAGTATAAAAAGTGATGAAAATTCTGAAAGTAAAGTGGCGAATGCTGCTACTTCTATTCCATACAGGGGGATGAGATAACTGTTGAGAGCGATGTTGAGCACGGCAATAAGCGGCATTTTTATTGCAACAAAACGAAAACCGGCATTCATGATGATCACTCTATAAGCCACGGTACCCATCACGCTAAAACAGGTGGTGACCGCGCCTATCAGCAAAATGCCGGCGGCGGCGTGGTATGCCTTTCCGTAAATCAGGTCGATAATGGGCCCACTCATCAGGCTAACTAGTGCGATAACGGGCACAAAGGTGCTGATGGCGATGACGTAGAGTAAATGGATCAACTCATCGGCTTTTTGACTACTTTTTTCCCTGACAATGGTCGACATCATCGATGTCACCAACGCTGAAGGAATAATTGCCCAGTCCTGGGTTATTGACTGGGCCGCACTGTAGAGGCCGACGGCATAACTGCCCAAATACTTCACCAGCATAATCTGATCGATACGCGTATAGATGACGATCGACAAGCTGGATATAGCCAAAGGGAAACCCACCTGTAAAAGATAGAGATGGTATTTTTTGATATGCTTGGGGCTTAAGTTCGCTTTCACACGCTGATTGAGCTATTTTTGCGAATAGCTAAACAATAATCGACGAATAATGAACGGCACAAAACTGCGGGCCACTACATAGGCAACAGCGAACCATACCAGGCTAAGTTTAAGGTAAATAAAAGTCAGGTTCAGGATAATAAAGAATAACAAAGCACAGTTGTTAATAATTAAATTGATTTTTGATCGCAGCGTAGCATCAAAAAAGAGCTTGTAAATATCATGAATGCTGAAAAATGTGCTCAGCAGCAACAGGGCCAGAATGACGACCTCATTATGTTTCAGGTTTATCGATGCCCATATCATTAGCGCGGCGCTGAAAAACATAAACATCTTAAATTTGAGCTTCACCGAGGCCGACATGAGCCGCATGCCGGAGTATTTATTTTTAGCAATATGATTAAAAAGAATGTTGTCGCTGCCTAGCTGAACGAAAGGCATAATCAGGATGACGATAGAAAGCAAGTAACTAAAAGCGCCAAAATTAGCCGGCCCAAAATAGCGGGCGACAAACATGGCGGAGATGATTCCTCCCCCGGCAAAACACAATTTTTCAAGAATGATCCAGAACGTATTAAAAATAATCGCCGTCATAGTTACCATTTCATAATGAGTACAAGTAAACCACAGGGCTCAATTGTCTACTGCGACGCTTACGCCCGGCTGCGGTGACGAATATTTCGTGCTGATGCAATATAACTATATCTTGCTATTAGACCGGACAACTGAAATCAAGGTGAAATCTATTTCAGATATGGCGATTTCATCAGCTGATTTCATATAAAAAACCCGCCGTAGCGGGTTTTATGTGGTATGTCGTTGCAGAGGATTATCGTACCGTTCTGGGGTTACAGTAAAAATAGGCATCTTCCAAACCGCCTGTGGAGCCTAGGCATCGGCTGGCGTGAAGTAATAGAGGATTGTCATTCACCGAGCAGGTGGATGATAAGGTACTATAATCATTCCATTCTGTATTTTCATCTTGTCTGGCGGCAAGCGGGGTGTCCCCGTCAAATAAAAAAGTCAGGGCCGCAGTCAATAAAACAAAGAATGTCAGACATAATATGAATATTTTACGTTTTTGATAGTAGAGCCGTTGTGCCAGAGAAAACAGGTACCGCCAGACCCCCATTCCCTGCAAGCTTTTATCGGGATAAGCATCACGATAAAGGTCAGCGGGGGTTTTGGCATGCGCGGGTAACGCCCAGACGGGCTCGGCATGATCGGAAGGGTCCATATAGAGTTCATCTACGACTCTGGGTGCCGGCTGTGGGGTCGGCTGCGCCGTTGTCGCCGCATCCAACCGGCATGCGTTGCTGCCGCTCGTCAACGGCGGTACCCGCGCCCATGCCGGGGAAGGCGAAAGGCGGGCTGGAGTGCATATCAAACCGATGTTTTTCTTCGATAATATAGCCAACGCGCGGGACAGTTTTTATAATTTCGTGTTCTTTGTCGCCAATTTTTTTGCGAATCGATTTTATCGTTTGATTAATAGTAGAATCAGAGCAATAGGTTCCTTTCCAAATGCGGTTTACGAACTCACCGCGCGTAACGGCTTTCGGGGAGTTTTCAACCAATAAACTCAATATTTGGTACTCTTTTCAACGAAATCGGGTTTGAAGATCCGGGGCGACTTTCACATCAAGATTATCGATAGTGATAGTTTCAGTAAGTTTCATTTAAAAGTACCTCAGATATTTTTTTTCTTATCGTAATGCTTTCTCATAAGCTATACATGAAAATGAAAACTCAAATAATTTAATCAGATGATAGGGTTTTCATTTATTTTAAGCGTAACGATCCATAATGCCTCCTAAGAAGATGAGTGGTGGTAAAGGCTAATCAAAGTTAGTTGAAGGCTTGGTAAGCTGTTAAAGTAATTATTCTTAATTTTATAGTCAAATTATCATTTTTTACTTTTCAGCTGACGTTAACGCGCGGCCACAGATTAACCATAACGGCAAAAGGATTTTGTATGATATTTTCACCTTGATAATTGGCTGAAAAAAATTATTTTGCAATGGATTTTTGGCTGAATTCATGAAATTTAATCTAAAATATTCAACCTAATGATTTTCCAAGTTTTCACTCAAATAATGAAATTATCGATAGGGGGATGACGCTTTGACCTTGAGGATAGAAAAATGAGTGAAATTTTAGGTTTTGCTTTGTGTTTTATTAGCATCGTAGGATAATGTGCAGTGTTTTATGCTGGATAAGCTTGGTTCACTGGTGACATTAGGGGAGTGGCGGGCGGTTTTGAGTTTTGCAAGACTTTTGATTGCCTTTAGGCTATTTCATCTATTTTACATAAAATATCTGAGTATTATCCTAAGGGGGCACCATGTGAAATATTCGACGTCCGCTTCAGGCCCGTCTTTTCTCTACCGCCAGCAGGGAGATAAATCGCGAAAAAAACGGGTATCCCACATCTCAAAAAACGCGTATCCCACATCTCAAAAAACGCGTTAATTTAGAATTTTTCCGCCCGATAGTAACCACACTTTATTTGTTAAACTGGAATAGGATTATTAATTAACCTTTTTTAGTTATTCGTTTAACCTCATTTTCTGCCTTCGATTCCTAAAGCCATTGTCTTACGTCGTAAGAGGTTGACACGCCGCGTTTTGGGTAGCAGGAAGGCGGGTGATTGACTACGGGCGCAGCATGCCGTTAAACAAGCCCGTGCGCGTCGTCAGCGCGACGCTTTGGCGCCGTCAATGGCCCCCTTTTTTAGCCCATCGATGAAGCGGCGGGATTGCGCAATAGGCCAATCTATGACACTGTCTGCGCCGGTGAACCGCTAGGGGTATAAAGATGAATGATTTTTCGCTGGTGTGCCGGGTGCTTGGCACGTTGTTTTGCCGTCAGCCGCAGGATGAGGTGCTCTCACGCTTATCGCGCAGGATAAGCTCGCTGAGCACTGGCCGCTGAAACAAGACGCGCTGCTTACGCGTATGCAACAGGAATGCTTGCCCGAGGCGTTGCAGCAAGACTTCCAAGCGCTGTTTTGTGGCGACGCGCCAAAAGTTTCCCCCTATCGATCCGCCTGGTTGGACGCTGACGAGCAGGACATTCGCGCTTTTTTGCTCGCCCGGGGTATGCCCTGCGGCGAGAAGCCTACTGACCACTTTGGCGCGTTGTTGCTGGCCGGCTCCTGGCTTGAAAATCAGGCGCAGCAGGACGAAACCGAAGCACAACGGCAACTGTTTGACCGTTTTCTTTTGACCTGGAGCGAACGTTTTCTCGGTAAAGTGGAGGCTCATGCCGGCACCGGCTTTTATCGTGCGCTGGCGATGCTCTGTCACGAAGCGCTGCCTGAGTTACGTGACGAGCTGGGTTCTGACGCAGGGCAGGAAGGGTAACACGCCTGGGGGCAGGAGTGTGCTGGGGCAATCGCTGGCGCTATATTCTGCAATGGCTTACGCCTTCATGAGTTAATTGGTGCGGCGGGACGTAAGAGGCTCCCGCTATTTCTATCGCATCACCTGTGCTCGATTAACGCTTAACCGGCAGCGAGGATCATTGCCGCCCGGGCGATACGCAGCCGCTCACGCCTTGAGGGCGTATCGCCGCCTGCGTCGACAGGCGAGGATGGGGCAATGATCCGCGCCTTGCCGGTGCTGTCGTCGCCAGCCCGATGCCCGCGTCACTGCGACTTTATCGCCGGGGAAAAGCCGGACAATGTTACCCGACTGCCCGTTCCGACACAGGGGCTTACGCCAGTACGATAGCTGGCGCGAGTTGTAACGCGTGGCAGGTTTGCCGCGGCGGGGTTTAGCGGGTAAAAGGAATCACCAGTTCGCCCGGCTTGACCTCGAGCCCTTTCGCCAGTTTTTTCGCCAGCGCCTCGCTTTTGCTGCGATTGGCGTCCAGACGGTAAGCCGGTTGGGCATCGAACCAGCTCCTTAACGATTGCTGAAGATAAGGCTCCAGCGTGCGCAGCGTGCCGGTAAGTTTTTCCGGGTTGACCTGATAATTGACCAGTTGCATATCTTTGAGATAAATGGCGCCCTGTTCGGGGTCATAGTAGGGCTGCGCTTTCAGCGTCACCCTGCTGCGAACCCAGCAGGGAAACGACGTTAAAGCGGGCATTGCCGGCTAACGTGACCTTACCCGGCTTCTTTCCTGCCAATCGGTTGTGCAAATCCTGCAGAACGATATCGGCCGAGATCAGTCCCGGGATACCGATGGATTTATGAAAATCAGTGTGCTACTGCAGATAGTCATTCACCTTTTGTTCGCTGAGGCTGTAATGCGTCAACCGATTACAGCCGCTCAGCAGCAGGCCGCAAAACATCACCGCCAGCGCGAAGCGATTACCCTGTTTCATTCCTTCCCCATACGTTCTTCGCCCCTCACGGCGAGGGGCGAACAGCATAACATAAATGCATCGGGGGCGGGCAGGGGATACGCGCCGTGCGGGGCATATCCGGCGCGGGTTATTGCGCCATACTGGACAGGAGATTGACCTGCGTTTGTTTGGCCATATTATCGCGATAATCGGCGACGCGGGTGGGTCAGTCGATGCCGGCGACGATGGTTAACGAGCGCAGCCAGGGGAAACAGGTGAATATCGTCTTCAGACAGTTCGCCGTTGCAGGCATTGGGCTATTTAATCAATGGATCCAGATCGCGCAGCTGCTGGCTGATTTTTTTCACCAAGCCCGGCGTGGTGATCCCGCAATTGCTCGAAATCCACCCCAGGCTGGCCTGTTTTTTATTAATGAAATACTGGCGGGCATGCTCGGTGGCGAATTCTTCCAGGCTCGCACACACAAAGCGCGGCAGCAGCAAACGCTGCGCGGTGTCGCTCATGTCCTTTAGCCATTTGCCGATGGCGGGCTGTGTCGGGCCGGTCAAAAGCGGGCGCCTATCAAGGTTGTCGATATAATGCACGATGTCCATGCTTTCCGGCATGTAGCTGCCGTCATCTTTTTGCAAGATCGGCACCGTTTTTTGACCCACCATGGAGATGGGGGTGGTTTCATCGTCATTCGCCAGCACCTGCAGCGCGATGGGAATATTTTTGAGGCCAAAAATCATGCGGGCTTTTACGCAAAAGGGGCAGTGCTCATAAATGTATAATTTTATGATGTCGGCATCCTCCCGTGGGATATTGGCGCCTACTGCGCCAATAAGGTACATAGGGAATAAAGTATGGGTAACTTTACGCCCGGGATCAACCGCAGCGCCGACAGTTAAGCATCGCGGGCTCAATGGGACGCTGCTGAAATTGGCGGTACAACCCCAGCAAGGTAATAAAACCTATCAGCCCCAACATGAACCAGGGAAGCTGCGGGATCTCCAGCCGGTTGCCGACATCATACAGCCAGCCGCCGCTGCTATAACCGATGGCGCCGCCCAGCGCCAGGCCCAGGCGGCTAAATCCCATATAGCTGCCGCGGGCGCGGTTGTCCGCCAGCGACGCGCCCAACGTTTCCCGCGCGGGTTCGGCAATGATAGATCCGATGTAAAACAGGCTGATTAACATGAACAGCGCGCGCAAATCCTGGATCAGGCCGATAGGGAACAAACTCAGCAGCATGATGGTCAGCCCCGCCATTAATCGGGTTTCCAACCTAAAGCGCTTTTCGCTCCAGCGGGCAATGGGGTAGAGCAGCGACAGGGCTGCTTCGATAGCATACATCCATTTCACCGCCGCGGGCTAGCCGGCCACCTCATTGACGCGGATCGGCAGCATTAGCATCACCTGTACCGAAAGCATGTAATAATCGGTTAAGGTTAATACGTAGGTAACGAAACGCTGATCGCGCAGTAACCGGCGCATACCTTCCAGCATCGGCGCGCGTACGGTGGAGATACGATACCCCGGCAGCAGCCAGGCGTTGAAGATGGCGGCGAACACAAACAGTACCGCGCCGGCCAGGCACACCAATTTAAAATCATAGCGCAACAGCCAACTGCCGAGCAGTGCGCCGATAACGGCGCAGGCTCTGTCTTGCATCATCAGCAGCGAATAGAAGCGACCTCGCTCCCAGGGGCGCGTCAATTTAATGACCAGCGCCGTCCGGGGCGGATCAAACAGGGTGCCGCCCAAGGCGGATAGGGCGCAGGACAGCCAAAGCAGCCAGGGTTCATCGGCGATGCCCATTAATACGAACCCCAAGGCGCGCATCAGCATACCGGCGATGATCATCGGCTTCGCCCCCAGTCTGTCGGCGAAGGCGCCGCCAAAAATACCCAGCCCCTGCTGTATGAATTGCCGCAGGCCGAGTATACCCACCAGCAGCGCGGCCCAGCCGAGTTGATCGACAAACCGTATGGAAATGAGCGGGAAGACGACATAAAAGCCCATCACCACCAGTATATTATCCATTAACAGAAAATATTTACCCAAGCTCCTAGCTTGCTTGCGAGACCGACGACATGCTCCACCCTAAGTTGCAATAAAGACTAAAAGGACAGCCTATTCTGAACGGAATATTTGATTAGCGATAGTGTGCTTAGGGATGATATTTTTTAATAGCGCGGAATTAGCAAGGCATATACTTTATTAACACGATTATATTATTGTTTATAAGTGGCGCAGCGCCCCGGTCAGCATAAAACGCGGCATGAGGCTTAGGTGAAACAGACGAGAGGGTATTGTTACCGCTTCGTTGACAACCGCGTCGGTTCAGGTAGGCAAAACGGGAGGGCGGAGGAAAGATGTTTGGCTATCGCTCAGCATCGCCAAAGGTGCGGCTGGTCACCGATCGGCTGGTGGTACGTCTGGCCAATGAACTGGACGATTACCGTCTGGCGGAGTACTACGTGGCTAATCGGGATTATCTCAAACCCTGGGAGCCGATACGCGACGAGAGTCATTGTTATCCCTCAGGCTGGCAGGCGCGTCTGGGAATGATTAACGAAATGCATCGACAGGGCAGCGCCTATTATTTTGTCCTGCTCGATCCGCTGGAAACGGAAATTCGCGGGGTAGCGAATTTCAGTAATGTGCTGCGCGGCTCGTTTCATGCGTGTTTTTTCGGCTATTCGCTCGGAGAAATGTGGCAAGGGCAGGGGCTGATGTTTGAAGCGCTGTAGGAGGCCGTCCGCTATATGTAGCGGCAGCAGCATATGCATCGAATAATGGCGAATTATATGCCTCACAATCATCGCAGCGGCAGTTTACTGGCACGGCTTGGATTTATTCGCGAAGGTTATGCGAAAGAGTATTTATTGATCGATGGCCAGTGGCGAGATCATGTTCTGATGGCGTTGACCTACAGTGAATGGACGCCCAGTCGCTAATGTTTCAGGGGAACGGTATGACATTACGTATTGAAATTATTGGCTTGGGCGGCATTGCGCAAAAAGTGTATTTGCCGCTGCTCTGTAGCGATGCAAAAGATTCTGGACTAATTTGCAGTCAATTCTGGACTCCTTTGAACTCTAAAAAATGGCTATTTTGGACAGTCCAAAATTGTTTGCAAAAACACAGGAGCACTTCATTTATTTTGAATGCTTGAACGGTG
>NZ_JBLKSS010000173.1:0-8302 GCF_047607725.1 Sodalis sp. (in: enterobacteria)
GTGGAGCCGGAAGCGTATCTGCGCCATGTGCTGGCGATTATCGCGGATCATCCCATCAACAAAATCAAAGAGCTCCTGCCGTGGAACCTCACCATCCCTGCTGAATAACTGTCAATACGGCGCTGGGCGTACGCTTACCTGTTTTTCCAGCGCCGGCTGCGTATCGAAGGGGATACGGAACTCGGCCTGACGGTCAAAAATCTGCTGGACGCCATCGATCCTGAGCGCATGCTGGACCTGCTGCGCCACGCCCTGCAACAGCTGGCCGACATGGTGGAAGCCGGCCTGAAAGAGGACGCGATCGCCGCCAACGGCCATCGCGTATCCCAGTCTTGCTGATTCGGATGGAAATCCCGGTTGACGCGCCGGGCATCGACAGCCTGCTCAAGCGGGCGTTCAATCGGGAGAGCGAAGCCGCCTTGGTGCGCGCGCTGCGGGAAGACGGGCTGCTGACCCTGGGCGTGGTGGCGACCGACGACGAGGGCGGGGTCATAGGCTATGCCGCCTATTGCCCGGTTTGGATCGACGGCGAGGATCATCAGTGGGTAGCGCTGGCGCCGCTGGCGGTAGACGACGCCTGGCGCGGGCAGGGCACATCGGCAGCCAGTTGGTTTATGAAGGGCTGGATACGCTCAATGAATTTGGCTACAGCGCGGTGGTGACGCTGGGGGATCCCCGTCCTGGTTTCACCGTTTCGGCTTCGAGCCCGCCGCACGTTGGCAATTGCGCACCTCTTGGCCCGGCACCGAGGTGGCGTTCCAGCTGTTCACGCTGGCGGACAACGCCCTGGACGGCGTAAGCGGGGAAGTTTCCTGGCCCGCGCCGGTCGCCCATCTCGCGTTAAGAGCGGGCCATTAATCCGGGCACGCAGCCTTGGCGCCCGCCGGCTGCGTTGCCCGGCGTTGGCGTTGAAGGCGCTGACGCAAGCGGGTTCTCGTCCAAGGATGGCGGAGGTGCCTCGCTACCGAGCAGCCCGAAGCGTTTCAGCGCCTCTCCCTGCAGTGCGATAAAGCGTTCTTTTTGCGCCCGTGACAGCTGTTTTACCCGGTATTCCCAACGCAGCGCCCTGCTGCGATCGCCCGCCGGGCTCTGAAACACCAGCGTTAGTGGTCCCTTACCGCGCAGCGATTTGGCGCCCTCGCCGCGTTGATGCTGCTCAAGGCGCCGCTGTACGTCGGTGGTGATGCCTGTATAGAGCATGCAGCTGGCGGTGCGGATGAGGTAAAGATGCCAGAGGGCGCTGCCCATGGTGATGATCTCTGAAGTTGACCTGGTTGACCTAGTTGGCGGGTGCAGCGCCGAGTGTAGCGGAATCCGCCGGCCACCGCTACCGCCCCGCTCAGAGCCCTTCTCTGACGCCGCCACCTTCGTCTCGTTGCCTCTCTGGCAGAACGTTTGTTTGGCGCTGTCCCCTCGGTAATTCCAACAAGCCGTTCTCTTGCTTGCCCCTCGGCAGGCCGCCTCCTACAGGTTCTGACCGGGTGGCGGTGCCTGCTCGTGGGCGAAAAAGCGGCATAAAAAAGCCCCGGCGTGCGGCCAGGGCCAGGGGAGGGAAGGTGGCAACGCTTAAGGCTTATTCAAGATGAGCAGGGATTCACGATTGAACGCTGCAGATTCCGACGTATCCGATCATCTGTTCCGGCGACATCCGATCAGTTATTCCGATATTTTCCGATCACCCATTCCAGTAATATTCGATCACGTGTTCGCTCATCTTCTGACTCAGTTTTAGTCTATTTTTCCTGTGCTGGCTACTCCTTGCTCTTTGCGTAGTGATTCGCCTTGAAGTTCCAGTCGATAGCTGGGGTGTACTAGCCGATCGAGTAACGCGTCAGCTGTCGTGGGGTTTTCTATCAGTCCATACCATTTTTTTACCGGCAGTTGACAGATCAGGATGCTGCCGCTTTTGTCGTAACGATCTTCCATCACCTCCAACAGCATCGTTGCCTGCATCGGACTCATTGATTCCAGGCCCAAGTCGTCCAAGAGCAGTAACTCTATTTTTTCTAACTGCTTAAGCTGTTTTAGATAGGTTCCGTCTAGCTGGCACTGGTGAAGATGGGCCAGTAACCGACCCACACGCCAGTAACGCACGCTATATTGCTGCCGGCATGCCTGCTCTCCAAGCGCACAACTGAGCCAGGTTTTACCCGTACCTGTCGGCCCCGTGATGAGTATGCTTTTCTGATATTTCAGATATTGTCCCCCTAGCAGATCTCGCATCTGCTCCGGTGTCACACCTCGGCCCGGCATATAGCGGATATCTTCTGGTTTT
The DNA here is from genome assembly GCF_047607725.1 of Sodalis sp. (in: enterobacteria). Classification (GTDB taxonomy): domain Bacteria; phylum Pseudomonadota; class Gammaproteobacteria; order Enterobacterales; family Enterobacteriaceae; genus JBLKSS01. Next base: position 2,276 of record NZ_JBLKSS010000173.1, read on the forward strand.
GCCTGCAGGCGCATTTGCGATTGCCGGCGCAGACGGCATATGCGGTTGTTTTCTCTATGCAAATTTTCTGCTTCTACCATCAGCGACAACCGCTCCTCGAACCCCAGCTCCCCATAACTACCCGGGAGTTCGCGTTGCGTCTCCAACGCCTGGGCCATTGCCGACAACTTCAGCTCTCGCAGAGCCATTAACAGTGTGTCCATATTTATTTTCCTTAATGATAACTGTCCGGACCTCGGAGGTTTTCGTGAACCAGCGTTGATACGCCGGCTCCGTCCTGGGTGACCCCACTTTCACGACCGTGTTTCAACACGTTGGCTATGAACGAGCGGTTTATGCACCCTTTCTCCAACGCCAGCGCGCAGGCCTTCTCCAGTCGCGTCGTCTCATAGCGCCGTTGCAGATTGAGTAACCCCAGCACGGAGCGGTAAGCCTGCTCCGGATGAGCTTTGCTCCTTTGGATGGACTCGACCACTTTCAGTGTGCACACGCCCACCGACAGCGCCCAACTGCACAGCCTTTCCGGCGTCCACTGACTCTGCCCCTCATGGTTAGCCGGCATGTGCGCCGCCTGAGTCGTGTGCCTATAGGCGCTATCGCTGCGAGGGTGCGTAGCCACGCAGACGCCCTTATGGTGGATTTGCACCAGCCGTTGGGTGGCGATGACGTCAACGCGCTCGCCAACCAGCGGATGCGGCACCGAGTACCCGTTTTTGCCATAGTCGATGTGGTAATCAGGTCCCACTCGGGCAACGAGATACTCACTGTATTCCCATTGCGTGGGCGGGAGAGGCCCAAGAGCCGGCTTGTCCAGCTGCTCGAAGCGTTCAAGGCGACTTTGTCTGCCGTAATGACGCATCGGGCGCAGATTCAACTCATGATTGAGTTCTCGTATCGCCTGGTTGAGTTCGGCCAGCGAGTAGAACGTACGTTTACGCAACCGGGCCAGCACCCAGCGTTCTACCAGCTGCACGGTTGATTCTGCCTTCGCCTTGTCTTTCGGTTTTCGCGGGCGCGCCGGTAGCACCACTGTCTCATAGTGATTTGCCAGCGCCTGGTAGCTCTGGTTTATGATGATGCGCCGCGCGATATTTGCGACACATCCGTGCGATAAATGAAGGGTTGATTTTGTTACATCTATTGAAACAGAATTACACTTTATACTATGCCTTTCAGCAGAACAGCGGCTATTGACTTCGTTTAATTAAGTCTGCAGTGATTCCTTTCGTAATCTGATCTCTCCACCGCTGTTGCTGTAACTCTGTCTGTAGGCGCTGCTGTTCTTCCTGCTTTTGATACCGTTCATTGCGCTCTTGCTGCAAATTGCCCATGTTGTTATTTGTATCACCATAAATGATATAATCACGGCGATTCATATTCATGCGTGAGAGTGCGTAACATCGCTCTTGATTGATACTCATGCCCCGTCGCTCCAGTTCGGTAGTTAAACGAAGCACTGTGGGACCATCGTTATTGTATGTCCCTAATGCTTTACAGAGTTCATCATTTTTGAACGCAGATATCTGCCGATTGGATACGTTTGTTGCACTACAGCCTGATAAAATCAGGGCCATGACTAAAGCTAGTTTCATGAAAAGTCCTTGAAGAAGGATAATTTTTTATACCACAGTGATATAGAGTCTATCAAAAAAAACAAGTTATCCATTTCCCCTCTTAGGTTTATCTTTTACCGGACAATACTTGTAGATACTGGCCAATGAAACCCCATACAGTAATGACAGCTGCTTTCTACTATGGCCGGACTCGAGTAATTTTTTAGCCTGCTCTTGCTGTGCGGAAGATAATGAGCAAGGCCTACCCCCGATACGTCCCCTGCTTCTTGCTGCGGCTAAGCCTGCCTTAGTACGCTCAACAATGAGTTCCCGCTCCATTTGTGCCAACGCGCTCATCACATGGAAGAAAAAACGGCCCGCGGACGTAGAGGTATCAATAGCATCCGTCAAGCTATGAAAATGGATGCCTTCATCTTCCAGTTTGGATATTAAAGTAATCAAATGTTTAATGCTTCGACCCAGCCTGTCGAGCTTCCAGACTACCAAAGTGTCTCCCGATTTCAGGCAGTTTAACGCGCGTTTTAATCCGGGTCTCTGGTCTGTTTTTCCACTGATTTTATCCTCAAAAATCTGTTCACAATTTGCGCAAATCAAGGATTTTTGCTGTAAATCGGTGTTTTGGTCATTTTTTGACACCCTCATATAGCCAATTTTTGCCATTTTTAACCTTTTCTCAACCTCGGTAAGCCTTGTAATCGCTGGTTTAGGTCAAAATTTTAACTAAATTCATGATTTAAGAAAACCTTGGTTTAACGGAAACGGTAGATTGTGCAAAAAATGCGCTTGATAAACGAACTGGCGGCACCGTCAAGGGCGACATTATTTCACAGGGTGGCCAATTCTTATTGAAAGGGGATAACCGCAAGCATCTGGGTTTTCATAATCAGGACGGTAGCGTTCGCATGTGGCTCTACAAAGACAAGGGCGGTGATGGCGTTCGGCTAAACAACGGCAATGACGGCGGCGGAGATTGGGTATTCAATAAAAACGGGCATCTTTACTCTCCCCAGGCACTCCATGCCGCAGGAGCGACCTATCAAGAGGATGGGAATATCCACGGTTCGGTTTGGGGCGGGCATTTGAGTGGCTGGCTTCACCGGGCATTTATTAAGTATGTCAGATTATCAAATGCTCAGGTTATTTCTGCGCAAGGTTATGACATGCAGCTTCCCGTGGGGGGTGTCGTCACTGGCTTTAGAACGGGAGGTCAATGGGATATGAGTGCGGGAGATGATTTTGTGTATTGTCGATTGATACAGGTAAATGTTAATGGTCAGTGGGCAACGATTGGGCAGGAATAACATGATGAAAATGTACAAAAACTTTAAGCAAACAGACGCCAATGCTTTATCAGAAAAGCAAAGAGAGATAAAGCATAAGGTAGGTGTTTCGTATATTAATGATGAAAATGGCAATGACTGGTATGAACTGCAAAAGACATTTCAACCAGAAACATTCAAGGTGGTTTTTGAGCCAGAAAAAAACATTGTTGTGGCTCTCTCTAAAGATGCTTCCGCGCTCTTCCCTTTAAATTGCAGCATTGTCGAGCTTGAATCTCTTCCCGACGAGGCAAAAACGAATGCTGAGTGGGTTTTTGACGGCAATCAGGTTTTGCCGCGAACCTATACTCATGCTGAGCAGAGGCAGCAGATAACGCGGAAAAAAAACAAGCTGATGGATAAGGCCACCCGTGTAATAGCTCCGCTTCAGGACGCTGTAGACCTCGACATGGCAACGGAAGCCGAAAAAGCGGCGCTGCTGGCGTGGAAAAAATACCGTGTATTGCTTAACAGGGTGAATATCAGCACCGCGCCAGATATCGACTGGCCGATACCGCCTGATTACGATGCATAAAGCGCAGCATTATGCCGCCCTCACTATATAGTTAAAGGCAATGTTGCGTGGACGGGCTGAGGTATAAGCATGCCATTTATAGCGCTCTGCGGAACGCCCCCGTATAATCCATTGTCGTGCATCAATGCTGGCGCGTTGCACACTTGTCAGTGCATCACCAAGTGCGACGCCAGGCGTACCAAGGGCACTAATATCGCCGTTGTCATTATCATCAAAACCGGGAATAACCGTGCCCTCCTGATGAGTTAATATTTTTCTATTTGGATCGACGCATCGTCCATTGTCCCAACCTCGAATAAATTCACCGCGTAAATCTGGCGTTCTGCCAGAAGGATAGACGACTGCCAACTGAGGACAGGCCACTTTATCGAAAGCATCACCGTTGCATTTAAGCCACCCAGCAGGCGGATTTTCGGTAGGCCAAGCTAGTGGAACACCTACCGGCACTATCGTTTCCGTTAAACCAAGGTTTTTTATAAATTGATTTTTGTCTGGGATGTCAGCACCATTTTCATTTTTTGCCAGTTTCTGGCTCAACAGTTGCGTCACGCTTTCGGCAAATTTCGGGTTATTGCTGATCGCTTGCGCCAGCTTGTTCAGCGTATCTAAATCTAATGGCGCATTGTCGACAATGGCATTGACCCGATCATTGACCAGTTTAGGCGTCGCTGCGGTGCTCTCGTCCTGGCTGTAGGTGGCATTACTCAGCTGCACAAACCCTTTCGCCGCTAATGTTGCATCCGGATGGTTGCGCGAATTGGCATGAGCCTCCAGAGCTGCCTGCGTGCCTTCCATCTGTTGCTTTAGCCAGGCGGTGCGGTTGGCCAGCTCTCTAGGCGGTCGGTTAGTAATGCCCTCCGGGCCACCCAATACCGGGTCTGAGGTTTCTATCTGGTAAATGCCGTCTTCCCATGCCGGGGATTCTTTCAAATAACTCATCTTAGCTGCTCCCATGATTATAAACTCCGTCATACTGGGCGGTGTGGTTATAGCGTAACGGGACGGCGGTGTAATCAAGCGCCGCCAGTTCACAGCGTGCCGGGGCGAACGCCGCCAGCGTCTGGCGTAACAGCGCTGCCTGGTCATTGGTGATGGTCTGTTTCAGTACCACCCGGTAACGGTAAAGCGCCCAGCGACATTCTGCTGGCCAGGTACGGGTCAGGGTTTCCCCCAATGCCGCTTCCCCTTCGCTTAATTCGACGTCCCCGAAGCCCAGGCGGCGAATGACCTCACGTACCGCCCAGGGGGTGCCTTTATAGCGGTGCAGTTCAATGGCGTTTTTCAGCATCGCCCGGCGGGCATCGTCTGACTCCGCCAGATCCCAGCCATTATCACCGGTCAGCGACAGTTGTTCGGCCAGCCAGGGTAAGGCACTGGTTTCGGTCATATCCATCAGGTAAACCAGCAGCGGCGTCAGGTCAAGCTGCTGTAATCGGCCCGCCAGCATTGCCAGCCACTGAAAGCGGCTGTCGTCGGCTAATGGCGGTGGCAGTAAGCTCTCGCGGGCGGGGGTATCGGGTGTGATATCAGTCATTGACCACTCGGGCTAAATTCAGGTCGATGCTTTCACACCAGGGCCATTCATTTTCTTTTACCACCTGCAGGGCCGGTTGTTTAAGCTCGACGCTGTAAACGCCTTTGACCAACAGGATGGCCTGTATCTGGCTGGGAACGATATCGCGGCCCAGATGGGCGGCCTGTTTATCGACATAACGCTGGGCGGCCAGCTTTACCGAAGCCATGACGTCGGCGCTGTCGTAACCGGCATAAACGCGGATAGCCGCTTCAATCCGGTAGATGACCTTAACCGGCGAGGCCACCTTGACGGTATCCGTTAATGGGCGCACCTTTTCATCCGCGCATATGCCGCTGACCAGGGCCAGCAAGGTATCGGACGGCAGACCGGTTTTGACCAGTGGATAAAGCGCTACCGTCCCCGGCACCGGGCGCATCACCGCCACATCGCGGATATCCTGATGGGCACTCATGGCATGAAAACGATACGCCTCGCGCGAACCGGCGTTGCTAAATGACGCGGGGGCCAGCCGGATACGCTCACGAAGATGCTCATCCTCTTCCGGATCAGCACCACCGGTACTGGGTTCGGTATTGGTCACGCTCAGGTCAGCATCGTTGATGCCGTCGAGCAAGGTGCTGATTTGCGCCGGTTGCCAAGTGTGCCGCGCTCGGTACAGGTGGCATTCATGCTGGCAGTGGTGTCGCTCAGGGTCACCGCCTCATCGGTGGCAAAAGCAATACTGTCGCGAGCACTGACGCGCGTGCCCGCCGGAATGACTAACGGCGTGGCGGGAGCCTCTTCGAGCTGAAAACGCAGTCGGGTACGCGCTGCCGCAGCCGCCAGGCGGTATACACCAACCAGTTCACCCAGATAGTCCAGCATCGGGGCGCGAGCAAAGGCCACCAGATTCTGCTCGGCAGTATCTTGAATCGCCAGGCGTACCAGTGCCTCACGGTAAGCCATCAGGTTAATCAGCAGCCGTTCATCCTGCGCCGGATAGAGCGTCTTGCCGCTGACTTTTTCATACCAGGCTATCATTTCAGCGGTCAGTGCCGCCGCATCGGTGTTGATAAATACCGG
>NZ_JBLKSS010000174.1:0-8262 GCF_047607725.1 Sodalis sp. (in: enterobacteria)
ACGTTTACTTAGACCCAAATATCGAGGTGAACTCAACGATTTCCATCTATACGGATGGATCAAAGAATGGGCAAGGGACAGGTGTGGGGGTGTTCTCCGCAGACCTGGACCTCAAATATTACTGTGCACTAGGCAAATATATATCACAAACTTCAGAACCACTAATTTCATATCACTCAAACCAGGATGGAAATAAAAGTTATTAAAATCAATACAATGTGAAAATGCAATGAGCATAAGCGTGTAACGTAGGTTTACTGTCTGATACAACAAACCCACCAATAATTCAAGACGTCCTCCACGGGGCGCTTACTCCAGCTCCGCCGTCTGTATCAGCGTCGGCGGCAATCCCCGTAGTTTTTCGGTGCCGGCGCGCAGCGGCGAAGCGTAGGCTTCCTGACGCTGTTTACTTTCGGGCGCATAGACCTGCCAGAACCATTTCATCATATTGCGGGTCAGGAAATGGCCGCTCTGATAAGTCTGATACGAGGGCATATCGAAATTGGCGTCGGTGACCGGCCAGAGCTACGCCTTGAAACGGATGTGCGGCGCGCCCTTCTCCTTTGCCATCATCGCCACCACCGTCGCCATATTACCGCCGGCGCTGTTGCCGACGACCGCCAGACGCGCACCGTCCACTCCAATATCGCCGCCGTGTTCCGCCACCCAGCACGTTGCGGCATAGGCCTGATTAACGGCCACGGGGTAGTGTGCTTCCGGTGACGGACTATAGTTGACGAACACCGCCGCGGCGCCGGACGCATTGACCAAATCCCACACCAGCCGCTCATGGGTGGGAAAATCTCCCAGGATCCAACCGCCGCCGTGAAAGAACATAAGTACCGGCAAGGGCTTGTCGCCGGCCCCGTCAGGTTTGACAATGTTCAGCGTGAGCGGCTTGCCGTCCACCTGGATGGTCTGCTCGCTGACCTCGGCCGGCGGCAATTTGGCCCCGGCCTGGGCATCGCTCAGTACCTTACGCGTTTCAGGTACCGGCAGCTGTTCAATAGGTTTGCCGCCGGCGCGGCTAAGTACGGTTAAAAACGCCTGCACTTGACTCTGTGCCGGCGCGGGCTGCGCGGCGGTGGCGGCGTTAATGCCTAAGGCCAGCAGCGAAGCGGAAAACAGGATGCTAATCGGTTTTGTCATTTCAATTCTCCTTTCTGACGTTGGTGTTGCGGGGTGATAAAGGTTACGAATAATAAAATATCTAGCTATTAAATAGTTAGATATTTATGTGTCGACATTGGTTTCAGCGTCCCGAGCAGCATTACCTAGACGGATAGGCTACTTTTGATGCAAGACTAGTATAATGAGCAATTAAATAGCAGGATATTTAATTACTTTTTCCTATGAAATGAAGCTTCACCATATCGGCGTCTTGACCAGCGAAAGGGGAACGGGGCACAGCGCCGCGCCGTTTGCGGCGGCCAACTTTAACCTGAATGCACGGGCGTATTAGCAGCGTGCCTTTGACAGCGGCGCGACAGGCCATGCGGCGACGGGCGTTGATAAAGACGACAGTAAGGCAAATGAAGAAGGGAAAGTGGTGGGTCGTGCAGGATTCGAACCTGCGACCAATTGATTAAAAGTCAACTGCTCTACCAACTGAGCTAACGACCCACTTAAAGACGTCAGAATTGGTGGGTGATGACGGGATCGAACCGCCGACCCCCTCCTTGTAAGGGAGGTGCTCTCCCAGCTGAGCTAATCACCCCCGCTGTGTGGAGTCGCATTATAGGGAACCGCCGTAATGAGTCAACGATTTTTCCAGTGAATTTGCGTGTTCGTATTAAATTTAGCCATCCCGGGCGGTTTTGCGCCGGGCTGAGTGAAAAAACCGCCCGGATAAGGACAGGCGTTGAGGATTCGGCCCTAAGTGGTAGACTATTTCCCACTTTTTATTATGGGCCGGAAGCGCCGTTTCGGCTCTTCGCCATGCGTAATGAAGGCAATGTAGCTGATGAAAATTAAAACTCGTTTTGCGCCCAGCCCCACGGGCTATTTGCATGTTGGTGGTGCGCGTACCGCGCTCTATTCGTGGCTGTTCGCCCGCAATCTGGGCGGCGAATTCGTGCTGCGCATTGAGGACACCGATCTTGAGCGCTCAGCGCAGCCGGCAATTGAGGCCATTATGGACGGTATGAACTGGCTCAACCTGGACTGGAACGAAGGCCCCTATTTTCAGACTAAACGATTCGACCGTTACAACACGGTCATTGACGACATGCTGTCCCATGGCACCGTTTATAAATGCTATTGCTCCAAAGAGCGGCTGGAGACGTTGCGTGAAGCGCAGATGGCCCGCAGCGAGAAACCGCGTTACGACGGACGCTGCCGCGACAGCCACCATCATCACGCCGCTGATGAACCCTGCGTGGTGCGTTTTAGCAATCCGCAGGACGGCTCGGTGGTCTTTAACGATCTTATCCGCGGGCCTATCGAGTTCAGCAACCAGGAGCTGGATGATCTGATAATCCGCCGCACCGACGGATCGCCCACCTATAATTTCTGCGTGGTGGTGGACGATTACGATATGGCGATAACCCACGTCATCCGCGGTGAGGACCATATCAATAATACGCCGCGGCAGATCAATATCCTGAAGGCCCTGGGCGCGCCGGTGCCGGATTATGCCCATGTCTCGATGATCCTGGGCGATGACGGCAAGAAGCTTTCCAAACGCCACGGCGCGGTGGGGGTCATGCAATACCGCGATGACGGTTTTCTGCCGGAAGCGCTGCTGAACTATCTGGTGCGCCTGGGGTGGTCCCATGGCGATCAGGAAATTTTCAGCGTCGACGAAATGAAGCGGTTATTTAGCCTTGGCGCGGTAAGCAAATCCACCAGCGCGTTCAACACCGAAAAACTGCTGTGGCTTAATCACCATTACATTAATCATCTCCCGGCCGACTACGTTGCAACGCATCTGGTCTGGCATATTGAGCAGCAGGGAATCGATACCCGTACCGGGCCCCAATTGGCGGAGCTGGTGAAACTGCTGGGCGAGCGCTGCAAAACTCTGAAGGAGATGGCGGCCAGCTGCCGCTATTTCTACGAAGATTTCAGCGAATTTGATGTCGACGCGGCCAAGAAGCATTTGCGTCCGGTGGCGGCCCCGGCGCTGCAGGCGGTGCGCGCCAAGCTGGCGGCGTTCGACGAATGGACGCCGGCCTCGGTGCATGCGGCCATTGAACAAACGGCCGAGGAACTGCAGGTGGGCATGGGCAAAGTCGGTATGCCGCTGCGCGTTGCGGTAACCGGCGCCGGCCAGTCCCCGGCCCTTGATGTCACCGTGCATGCGATAGGCCAGTCGCGGTCTCTGGCGCGCATCGATTTGGCGCTGAACTTTATCGCCCAGCGGGCGCAATAAAGGGCCCGTCAGCGCTGATTTGACGGCTTTTTCAACGTTTGACCCGTTTGGCGAATTTAGCCGTTGACAGAGTTTGTTGGAATTCATATCATGCGCCCCGTCCACCAGAGACGACATCATGTGTACGGGGCTATAGCTCAGCTGGGAGAGCGCTTGCATGGCATGCAAGAGGTCAGCGGTTCGATCCCGCTTAGCTCCACCAATAAAAAAAACCGGCTAAGGCCGGTTTTTTTACGTCTGTACAGGGCGAATGCATGGGAAAAACGGGCCAGCCTGGCTGTCCCGTCCCGACCCTCAGGCCGGAGAGCATGTAATGCGGCAGGCGCGGCGTTAAATCACCAGGCCGGCGATGGCGGCCGACAGCACGCTGACCAGCGTGGAGCCATAGACCAGTTTCAGGCCGTAGCGGGAGACCACGTTGCCCTGATGCTCGTTCAGGCCATTGATTGCACCGGCGACAATGCCTATCGAAGAAAAGTTGGCAAACGAAACCAAGAACACCGAAAGAATTCCCACCGAGCGTGGCGATAATTCCCCGGCGACTTTCTGCAAATCGATCATGGCCACGAATTCATTCGACACCAATTTGGTGGCCATTATGCTGCCCACCTGAAGCGCTTCGTGCGCGGGCACGCCCATCACCCAGGCAAACGGGAAGAAAATATAACCGAGGATGTCCTGGAAGCTTATGCCGAACAACAGACTAAACAGCGCGTTAACGGCGGAGATCAGCGCGATAAACCCGATAAGCATCGCCGCGACGATAATCGCCACTTTAAAACCGGCGAGAATATACTCGCCCAGCATTTCAAAGAAACTTTGTCCTTCATGCAGATGGCTCATTTGCAAATCTTCATCTTTCTCTACCCGGTAGGGATTGAGCAAAGACAGAACGATAAAGGTGCTAAACATATTCAGCACCAGCGCCGCCACGACATATTTGGGCGCCAGCATGGTCATATAAGCGCCGACGATGGACATGGACACCGTCGACATCGCCGTGGCGGCCATGGTGTACATGCGCCGTTCGGACATTTTGTCGAGGATATCCTTATAGGCGATAAAGTTTTCCGACTGGCCGAGGATCAGTGAACTCACTGCGTTGAACGATTCCAGTTTGCCCATGCCGTTAATCTTCGACAGCACGGTACCGATGATGCGGATAACGAAGGGCAGCACGCGGATATGCTGCAGGATGCCGATAAGCGCCGAGATGAATACAATCGGGCAAAGGACGTTCAGGAAGAAGAACGCCAGGCCCTGTTTATTCATATTGCCGAACACGAAACCGGTACCTTCGGCGGCAAAACCCAGCAATTTATCGAACAGGGTGGAGAAGCACTGCACGAAGCCCAGACCAATTTGGGAATTGAGGAAAAAGTAGGCGAGTAAAATTTCAATCGCCAGCAGCTGGATAATAAAACGCACGCGAATGCTTTTACGATCGCGGCTAACCAACATTGCCAGGATCGCCACTACGGCGAGTGCCAGGACAAAGTGCAAAATGCGGGACATAGTTGCTCCAAAAATGAGGCAGGCAGAATTCGCCGCTCATTCTATGTAACTGGGCAGATAAAAACGAGTTATAAGTTGCAAATATAGCAAAATCCTCTTTCTTTCCTGCGCGGCTATCCTCCACACTCGAAATTTTATGCATTTTGTTAATTATTAGGATCGAAAGGTTAAGATCTATGCTAGGCTGAAACATAGCCTATGCTATACTTTTAGCGTCAAGGTGAAACGACGTTAAGCCCGGGCCGTCCGACCGTGGGACGTGCTGTGCATTAATGGCTGCTATCGCAGAGATAAGCAGAATCGCTATAAATGCATTTGATAATCATTATCATTTGTATATTCTCATAAACATATTAGTTGATAAGGGTTATTGCTATGGTGGACAGCCGTGCTGCGGATAACGCCAATCGCGCAGCGAAAAAAGTGAAGCTTTCCCTCCTCGGACCGGCTTTTATCGCCGCGATTGGTTATATCGATCCCGGTAATTTCGCCACCAATATCCAAGCCGGCGCCAGTTTTGGCTACCGGCTGCTGTGGGTAGTGGTATGGGCCAATATCATGGCGATGCTTATTCAGCTTTTGTCCGCCAAATTGGGTATCGCCACCGGCAAGAACTTGGCTGAACATATCCGCGATCGCTTTCCTCGTCCCGCGGTCTGGGCCTATTGGGTGCAGGCGGAAATTATCGCGATGGCGACCGACCTGGCGGAATTTATTGGCGCCGCCATCGGCTTTAAAATGCTGCTGGGGGTAACGCTGCTACAGGGCGCGATAATTACCGGCATTGTCACCTTTTTGATCTTAATGCTGCAAAATCGCGGGCAAAAACCGCTGGAAGTCGTGATAGGCGGCCTGCTGCTATTTGTCGCCGCCGCCTATATCGCCGAGTTGTTTTATTCCCGTCCGGTGTTAAGCAAATTGGGCGCCGGCATGCTATGGCCGACGCTGCCCAACGGCGAAGCGGTATTCCTGGCCGCCGGCGTGTTGGGCGCAACCATCATGCCGCACGTCATTTATTTGCACTCCTCGCTGACCCAGAACAGTCGCGTGGGCAGCCGCGCCGAACGATACTCTTCCACTAAACTGGATGTGGCCATCGCCATGACTATCGCCGGGTTCGTCAATCTGGCGATGATGGCGACCGCGGCGGCGGCGTTCCATTTCAGCGGTCATACCGGTATCGCCGATTTGGATGAAGCCTACTTAACCCTGTCACCGTTGCTCAACCATACCGCCGCTACGGTGTTCGGTTTGAGTCTGGTCGCGGCGGGGCTGTCCTCCACGGTGGTAGGAACGATGGCCGGCCAGGTAGTGATGCAAGGGTTTGTGCATTTCCATATTCCGCTATTGGTGCGGCGAGTGATAACCATGCTGCCTTCATTCGTGGTCATCCTGCTGGGGCTTGATCCGACGCGCATCCTAGTGATGAGCCAGGTGTTGCTCAGCTTTGGCATCGCGCTGGCGCTCGTGCCGCTGCTGGTCTTCACCGGCAACCACCAGCTGATGAACGAATTGGTTAATAGGCCGCTCATTAACACCCTGGGCTGGCTTATCGTGGCGGTGGTCGTCACGCTGAATATCTACCTGCTGATCGGCACCGCCATGGGGCATTAGATCAGGCCAGGATGGCCTCGATCTCGGCCAGCTCCCGCTCGCTAAATTGCCGGTTGGACAACATGGCGACCGCATCGTCAATTTGCGCGGTTTTGCTGGCGCCAATCAGCACTGACGTTACCCGATCGCCCCGCAGCACCTACGCCAGCGCCATTTGCGCCAATTTTTGCCCTCGGGCGGCGGCCATCGCGTTGAGGCGGCGAACTTTCGCCATCTTCTCTTCGGTCAACTGCGCGCCGGAGAGAAAGACGCTCTGGCTGGCGGCGCGCGAGTCTTCTGGGATACCGTTAATATACCGATCGGTCAGTACCCCGCCCGCCAGCGGCGAAAAGGCGATTGCGCCGACGCCGTGGCGGGCCAGACTGGATAATAATTGCGGTTCCACCCAGCGCTCGAACATCGAATATTTCGGCTGATGGATAAGGCAGGGCGTGCCCAGTTCACGCAAGAGATCGAATGCCCGCTCCGCCCGCGGCGCCGGGTAATTCGACAGACCGATATACAGCGCCTTGCCCTGGCGCACCAGCAGATCCAGCGCCGTCATGGTTTTCTCCAGGGGCGTGTCCGGATCCGGCCGGTGATGATAGAAAATATCCACATAGTCCAGCCCCAGGCGCCGCAAACTCTGGTTCAGGCTAGCCACCAGATATTTCTTCGATCCCCCATCACCATAAGGCCCCTGCCACATGGTGTAGCCCGTCTTGGTGGAGATAATCAATTCATCGCGGTAGGGCGTAAAGTCCTCGCGCAGCAGCCGGCCAAAGTTTTCCTCCGCCTATCCCGGCGGCGGACCATAATTATTAGCGAGATCGAAATGGGTAATGCCCCTATCGAAGGCGTGACGCAGCATTTGGCGGCTGGTGTCCAACAATGTCGCATCGCCAAAATTGTTCCAAAGCCCCAGCGAGACCGCCGGCAGCTTCAGTCCACTGTTGCCACAGCGGTGATATTCCATCGTTTCGTAACGGGACGGGCTGGCCTGATATACCATAGAGATTCCTTACTGTTCGCCAAAATGAGAAAAAAGGCGTCAGAATGACGTGGGCTAACGGTGCGCCAGACGGTATCTTTATTGAGCGCCGGGAATAACACAAAACTTATCCACACGGGCACCCTATAAAGCCTGGGTACTCCTCACCATGGCGACGCACGCCAAAGGAAATCGGATGAAAACATTTGGATTGCTAGGCGGCATGAGTTGGGAATCCACCGTGCCGTATTATCGGTTAATCAATCAGGGCGTCAGCGAGCGCCTGGGCGGATTGCACTCCGCCTCCCTGGTACTGGCGAACGTGGATTTTGCCGACATTGCCCGCATGCAGTCCGCGGGCGCCTGGCAAGAGGCGGGAGGTACTGGCCGAGCGCGCGCAAGCGCTGCGCCAGGCCGGCGCCCAGGGCATCGTTCTTTGCACCAATACCATGCATAAAGTGGCAGATCATATCGCGCAGCGCTGTCCGCTGCCGCTGCTGCACATTGCTGATGCCACCGCCGCCCACATCCATCGCGCGGAGGTACGGCGGGTCGGTTTGCTCGTAAGCGTACGCCCAGCGCCGTATTGACAGTTATTCAGCAGGGATGGTGAGGTTCCACGGCAGGAGCTCTTTGATTTTGTTGATGTGATGATCCGCGATAATCGCCAGCACATGGCGTAGATACGCTTCCGGCTCCACGCCGTTCAGTTTGCAACTGCCGATCAGCGTATACATCAGCGCCGCCCGGTCGCCGCCGCTATCCGAACCGAAGAACAGATAGTTCTTGC
>NZ_JBLKSS010000175.1:0-8256 GCF_047607725.1 Sodalis sp. (in: enterobacteria)
AGCACAGGAAAAATAGACTAAAACCGAGTCAGAAGATGAGCGAACACGTGATCGAATATCACTGGAATGGGTGATCGAAAAATATCGGAATAACTGATCGGATGTCGCCGGAACAGATGATCGGATACGTCGGAATCTGCAAATCATCAGGAAGATGTATTTTTTTGTCACCTTTTTGCCGCATCGTTGACTTGACAGAGGGGAATAGTTAGCGGTTGTCTTGTTAATTCTGCGTCGCTGCGTATGCTTAACTTATGTGTTTTAGCATTTAATGGCGTAACGGCAATTCCTGTCGCGCACGGACTGGCGTTTAGCGAAAATCCTTTTACCCTTAATGACACAGTTTCCTTTTATTCTGGCGCAGCGCTTGCCACGTTAGTAGACGGAGCCTATGGATAGCCACAAACCCAAGTATACTTCCGATACATCCCGACCCAACGATAACGATGATGTCAACCGCCCTTCTCCCCCTCCCGCCGGCGCGGACAGCGGGGCGGGGCGGGGCGCGCAGAGGATGCCCGGCGGCCGGAAGACCACCGCGTCGGTGATGACGACGCCCGGGGCGGCAACGACGACGGCGGTAATGACGACGGCGGCAATCACCGCAAACGCCCCGGCAAAAAGCCGCTGATTATCCTGGCCATCGTGGTGGTCGTGATGCTGATCGTCGGCCTGTGGTTCTGGCTTTCCAGCCGCAACCAGGAAACCACCGATGACGCTTATACCGAAGGCAACGCGGTGACCGTCGCGCCGAAAATCTCCGGCTACGTGGTGAAATTGCTGGTCAAGGATAACCAGCGGGTCCGCAAGGGGGATCTCCTGGTGCAGATCGACCCGCGCGATGCCACCGCCGAGCGCGACCACGCGCGCGCAGCTGGGTCTGGCGCAGGCGCAGCTGGCGCTCTCAAAGGTGCAATACCCCGCCCAGTTGGCCCAGGCCAAAGCACAGCAGGCCCGAGCCGAAGCCAACGTGCAGAATGCCGAGGCGGACTACCGCCGGCAGCGCGGCGTCGACCCCCGCGCCACCTCACAGCAAAACATCGATAACGCCAGCGCCCAGCTGCGCTCCGCCCGTGCCGAACTGGCCAACGCTCAGGCGCAGGTCGAGGTGGCCGCCCAGGTGCAGTTGCAGGTGCGCCAGGTCGAGACCAACGTCGAAGCGCACGAACGTCAGGTCAGTCAAGCGCAGGCACAATTGGAAACCGCCGAACTTAATCTCTCCTACAGCGATGTCCGCGCGCCGTTCGACGGTTTCGTTACCCGGCGCAACGTTCAGCTCAGTACGCTGGTTCAGGCGGGCAGTTCGCTGTTCTCCGTGGTCTCACCGGACATCTGGATTACCGCCAATTTCAAGGAATCCCAACTTGAACGTATGCGCCCCGGCAATCATGTGGAGGTGACGGTGGATGCCTATCCTAATCTGACCTTGCACGGCCATGTCGACAGTATTCAGCAAGGCTCGGGCTCACGCTTTTCCACCTTTCCGGCCGAAAACGCCACCGGCAATTTCGTGAAAATAGTTCAGCGGGTACCGGTTAAAATCGTCATCGACAGCGGCCTGGATCCCAACACGCCGCTGCCGCTGGGGCTGTCGGCCGAGTCGAAGGTTATGCTTGAATGAGCGGCGATCGCCACTGGACGCTGTCTAGCAACCACTGGGCGGTCGCCATCGTCGTTACCCTGGCGGTGTTCATGGAAATCCTGGATACCACCATTGTCAACGTGGCGCTCCCCCAGGTAGCCGGTACCCTCTCCTCCAGTTACGACGAGTCCACCTGGGTGCTGACCTCTTACCTTGTGGCGAACGGTATCGTGCTGCCCATCTCGGCGTTTCTCAGCCGCGTGCTGGGACGCAAACAGTACTTCCTGATTTGCGTGGCCATGTTTACCGTCTGCTCTTTTTTGTGCGGCATCGCCACCGAGCTGTGGCAGATGATCTTGTTTCGCGTCATGCAAGGTTTCTTCGGCGGCGGTCTGCAGCCGGTCCAGCAGTCGGTACTGCTCGATTATTTTAAACCAGAGGATCGCGGTAAAGCGTTCGGCCTCTCCTCCATAGCGATTATCGTCGCGCCGGTTGTCGGCCCGACGCTTGGGGGCTGGATAACCGATAACTACAGCGGGCGTTGGGTGTTTTTGATTAACATCCCGGTAGGCGTGTTGACCTTTCTGGCCATATACCAAATGCTTGAGGATCCGCCGTGGGAGCGCAAAGTGAAAAACGGTAAGCTCAATATCGATTATATCGGTATCGGACTTATCGCGCTGGGGCTGGGCTGCTTGCAGGTGATGCTGGACCGCGGTGAAGATGATGATTGGTTCTCCTCCGGCTTTATTCAGCTCTTCGCGCTACTGGCCGTGGTCGGACTGGTGGGGGCGGTATACTGGTTGCTTTATACCCGCAAACCGGTGGTGGATTTGCGCTGCCTGAAGGACCGCAATTTCGCCGTTTCCAGCCTGCTGATGGCGGGCATGGCGATGATTCTCTACGGCAGTTCGATGGTCATGCCGCAGCTGGCGCAGCAGGAGCTCGGCTATACCGCCACCTGGTCCGGGCTGGTGCTTTCGCCGGGGGCGGTGTTGATCGTCTTGTCCATCCCGCTGGTGCTGAAGCTGATGCCGGTAGTGCAGACCCGCTGGCTGATAGCGTTCGGCTTTACCTTGATGACGCTGTCGTTTATCTATTCCAGCCATTTGGTCCCGAATATCGATTTCAGCACGATGGTCAAAATGCGCGCCGCGCAGTCCATCGGTCTCGGTTTCCTGTTCGTGCCGCTGACCACCCTCGCCTTTATTACGCTTGCCCCGCGGCTGAATGCCGATGGTTCGGCGCTGTTCACCATGTTCCGCAACGTGGCGGGCTCTATCGGCATCTCGCTGTCCACCGCCGTCATTACCGAGCGCTCCCAGGCCCACAGCGCCTATATGGTGCATGACATGTCGCCGTTCAACGAGCAATTCCAACAGGCGATACAGCGTGCCGCCCAGGCGTTCCGCGACGCCGGCAGCCTCATCGGCGATCCGACGTCGCTTGCCACAGGACAACTCTACCAACAAATGGTGGCGCAGTCGCGGATCCTGGCCTACGTCGATGTCTTCAGTCTCTGCGCGCTGGTTTCGTTCATCCTTATTCCATTTTGTTTGCTGCTTTCGCCGGTGAAAAGCGAAGGCAACGCGGGAGCTCACTAATATGCCGGCTCGTATTCGCACCGCCAGGAGGCGGCCAACCCCCCTGTTACCGCTGCTCGGTTTGGGCGCACTGACGCTTAGCGCCTGTTCGGTGGGGCCCGATTACCAACCGCCCCAGCCGTCCACGCCGTCGGCCTTTAATGACCTGTGCAGCACCGACCGCACCGCCTCCCGGGCGCTGGCCGCGTAGCCCGACCCAAAGTGGTGGCGCACCTTTAACGATGCGCAGCTCGATAGCCTTATCGACCGCGCCATCGCCGGCAATCTTTCCTTGCAGCAGGCGATGTTGCGTATCGCCGGCGCCCGTGAACAAACGCTGCAGGCGGGCGCCGCCGGTCTGCCGACCCTTAACGCCAGCGCCACGCGCCAGCAGTTGGGCCTGAAAGGAGAACTGGACTCGTATGGCGTTCGCGCCCAGGTGGCTGAAAGCAGCGAAGAGCTCGCCTCCCGCCTCGACTCGCTCACGCGACCGCTTCACCTTTATCAAGGCAGTTTCGACACGTCCGGGGAGCTGGATTTATGGAGCCGGGTGCGCCGCTCCGTTAAAATGGCCAACGCGCAAACGCAGGCCTCGCTAGAAAGCCGCAATGATGCTCTGGTCTCGCTGGAGGCCGAAGTGGCGCGGGCGTATTTACAGTTGCGCGACGCGCAAAGCGTCAGCGACACGCTGATGGCGCAAATCGACGTGGCGCAGCAGTCGTTGGAACTGACCCAAAGCCGCGCACACAACGGTTTGGCACCGCAGTTGGATGTGGAAAACACCAGCGCCCAAATAGGGTCGCTGCGTGCCCAACTGCCGCAGTATCAAGCCCAACAGCGCCAAGCAATGAATGGGCTGGCGGTTCTGCTGGAGCTGCCGCCAGGGACGCTGGACGCCGAGCTGACGCAGACCAAACCGCTACCGCGCCTGCCGGCGGCGGTGCCGGTGGGCGTTCCCGCCTCCCTAGCGCGTCGCCGTCCCGACGTACGCGAGGCGGAGGCGCAGCTGCACACCGCGACCGCCAATATCGGCGTCTCGGTCGCGCAGCTGTTCCCGGATCTGTCGCTCACCGGTCAATTCGGTATGCGCAACACCGATTCTGATTATCTCACCCATTGGAGCAGCCATTTTTATTCCTATGGACCGCAGGTATCTATTCCCATATTCCAAGGCGGGAGGCTGGTGTCGAATGTGCGGCAGGCGCGGGCGCAGCAGGCGAATTCCGTCCTCGCCTATCGCCAAACGGTGCTGACCGCGCTGCAAGATGTGGAAAACGCCCTGGTCAGTTATCGCGCCGACCAGCAGCGGGTCGACGGGCTGGAACAAACCGCCGACGCGCTGCAAAATGCCTTCAATCTGGCCAGCAACAGCTATCGTCAGGGGATAAGCACCTTTATCGAGGTGTTGGACGCGCAGCGTCAGTTGGCACAGGCGCGGCAGCAGGCCGCCAGCGCCCGCGTACAATCCAGCGTGGATCTGGTCTCGCTGTATAAAGCGCTGGGCGGCGGCTGGGAGCTATATCCGCAGGGAGATTTGCCCAAGTTTCAGGTATTTGGCCCGGCTGAGACGGTAAACGGAAAATCCTAACTCAGTTGAAAGCAAGCGGCGGGGGTAATTTTTATGAATCTCATCACATATTTTTGTAGCGCAATGCAAAAAAACGAGGGAAAATTACACCATCAGTTGATGATTGGAGGAATTTTCGCCGTGGGAACGCTTGCCGCAAGCTTTCTTGTGATGCGCTGGGAACTGCTCAGCGCGATGATGATGTTTTTTGCCAGCCAGCTGCACGTGCAGTGCCGCCGGTCCAGCCGCAACACAATGGCGTTTATTTTCACCGGCGTGGGCATCGGTATGGCGTGCTGGTTTGTCACCAGACTGCTGGGGATTATCCTGTCGCAGTTACTGATGATTCGCCATGAAATGTGGGAAAGCATGAAGCAAGGTATGCTGTTTATGCTGGCCAACACGCCGCCCGATCTGCAGTTCACCTAACAATAACCGGTTTAACGCATCACCGCTGGGGATAACGGATAACGCCTCCGTATCGTTCCTGCGCGGCGCAAAATGTGAGCGATACGGCGCCTGAGCCGGAAGTCGAGCCCGCCGTGACAGGCCCCACACCAGCCCGCGTGGTCCCTTTGCGCCCGGGGGCCTGGCCGTGACGGTCCCCAACGTCAGCCCGCGTGACCCGTTCGCGCCCGCGTGGCCCCTTTGCGCCGGCGTGCCTTGCCGTGACGGGCGTCCGCCGCACCGTCATTCCCCTGCGGCACGGCGAGCGGGCAAGCGCCCAGGCCACGACGCTGTCGCCGGTGCGGGTGCCCAGCCCGCCATGGCCCCCGGCGGCAATCACCACATACTGACGGCCGTCGGCGCCCAAGTAAGTGATGGGCGTCGCCTGCCCGCCGGCTGGCAGGCGGCCACGCCACAGTCCTTTGCCGCTGGTTTCATCGAAAGCGCGCAGATAATCGTCGGCGGTGGCGCCCATAAAAATCAGCCCGCCCGCGGTAATAATATTGCCGCCCATGGTAAAGATCCCCGTCGGCAGTGGTGCATTGGTATGGGTATTTAAAATATTCATATCCCGAGTGGTGCCCACCGGCCGCTCCCAGCTGATTTTCCGGCTTTGCAAATTAATCGCCGCCAGTTTGCCCCAGGGTGGCGCATTACAGGGCGCACCGAGCGGCGATAGCCAGGGACGCACAATCTCGGCATAAGGCGTGCCATACTGCGGCCCCACCACGAACTCCTTCAGTCTGGGATACGGCTGATTACTTTCCCAACCGGCCCAGGGTTGCATCAGCCCGCGCCGCAGCGCTTTTTGCTCGGTGACGCCCTCGGTGATAAACGGGATATAGCTGGTATTGGCGATTAGCACCTGACGTGCCGGATCAATCGAGGCGCCGTACTAGTCCATCACCCCGTCAAACACAGGATAAACAATGCGGGTTCCCAGTTCCGGCGGCGTGTACTGCCCCTGATAGCCGAACCGGCGGAACTGCACGCGACACCAAAGCTGATCGAACGGCGTGGCGCCCCATAAATCCTTTTCGGTCAAATTGGCGGGCGCGAACGTTGGCATGCCGGTGGAGTAAGGCTGGGTGGGCGAGAGGCGCTCTCCCGGGAAGGGATCCGCCTGCGGCACCGGCCGCTCCTCGACCTGCGCCAACGGTTTGCCGGTACGCTTATCCAGCAGGAACAATTGGCCCATTTTGGTGGTCTGCACCAGCGCGGGCAACGTCTCCCCCCGGACTGGGGCAGATCCACCAGTGAAGGCCAGATGGGCAAATCAAAATCCCACACCTCGTGATGGACGGTCAGGAAATGCCAACGCTCTTTCCCCGTCGCCAAGTCCAGCGCCACGATAGCGCTGGCGTACTTGTCATCAAACGGCCGACGCTGTGCGCCGTAATAATCCGGCGTGGCGTTCCCCTGGGGGATATAGACCAGCCCCAACGCCGGGTCCGCGGTATACGTGCCCCAGCCATTTGGCGTGCCGCGGGTGTAAGTTTCGCCGGGTTTCAGCGGCGCGGTGGGATCGCTGCGCCCCATATCCCACGCCCAGGCCAACTTGCCGCTTTGGGGATCAAAGGCGCACCCCACGCCTGACGGTTCGCCGCGCGCCTGATTATCATAGATCCAGCCGCCCAGCACGACGCGATCGTTTACCACCAGCGGCTGCGAGGTGATGAAATGAAACCCCGGCGGAACCTTGCCCATTAAATCGGTCAGGTTCACGCGGCCCTCTGCCCCGAAATCCTGACACAACCGCCCTGTGTCGGCATCAAGCGCGATGAGTTTGGCATCGGCGGTGGTGCTGATAATGCGCCGATCGCAGGGGGCATTGGCGGGAGTGGGCGATTGGTAATAGGCCACCCCGCGGCAGGCAAGATACTCGTTGGCTCGGGTGTCATTGTGAGGATCATAGGACCACAGGGTTTGACCGGTGGTCGCATTCAGCACCAGTACCCGCCGGTGCGGCGTACAGAGATAAAGCCGGTTGGCCACTTTAATCGGGGTGGCCTCAAAATTGAATTCGCGCCCTTTTTTATCTTCGCCCTGCTGCATGACATCGCCGGTGTGGATCGCCCAGGCGGGGGCCAGTTGGGCCACATTGGCGGGCGTGAGCTGGGTCAAGGGCGAATATCGCTCCCCGGCGGGGGTGCGGCCATAGTGGCGCCACTCATTGCGCCCGGTCCTGTCAGTCTCGGCCGTCGCCGACGCAGCCGGCAGCGGCGCATACTGAACGTACAGACGTTCGCTGGTCATGTAGCCGGCCCCTATTACGCCGACGCCGGCCAGGAGATAGAACAGCCCCGCGACGGCGGCCAACACCCGCTGCCGGCGCGACAGCGTCAGCGGCCGCATGATGAATGGCAAGCTGCACCACAGCCCGAGTACCGCCAGCACCAGCAGACGCGGCATGAGTTTCCAGCCGTCCAGGCCGACCTCATACAGCGCCCATAGCACGGTCAGCACGAATGTCAGCAGATAGATCCAAAGCCCCAAGATGCGCCGTTCTATGATAAGAAACCCGCTCACGCTCAGCAGTATGCCAGCCGGCAGATAATACGCGGAACCGCCAAGCGCCAGTAGCCACAGGCCAATCACCAGAAAAAATAAGCCACCGACACAAATCAGCAGACCGGTGAGGCCCGGTAAGGAAAAAAGACGACGTAGCATGGTCGCTCCTGAACAGTACCTGTAAAGAAAAAAACCTTTCCTCGGCCCGGGGATAGAAAAGGGGCAACGCTTACCCGCCGTATCGCCGCACGGAACACTTGCATGTCAAGATTTGTATAGAAATACTGATAATAGAGTAGTCGTTTAAGCGTAAGCGTACGCCCAGCGCCGTATTGACAGTTATTCAGCAGGGATGGTGAGGTTCCACGGCAGGAGCTCTTTGATTTTGTTGATGGGATGATCCGCGATAATCGCCAGCACATAGCACAGATACGCTTCCGGCTCCACGCCGTTCAGTTTGCAACTGCCGATCAGCGTATACATCAGCGCCGCCCGGTCGCCGCCGCTATCCGAACCGAAGAACAGATAGTTCTTGCGACCCAGGCTTATTACCCGCAGCGCGTTTT
>NZ_JBLKSS010000176.1:0-8253 GCF_047607725.1 Sodalis sp. (in: enterobacteria)
CTTCTTTTTACGTGCCATGCCATACTCCCGGAAGCTAAAAGTCTCCAGAGTATGGCGGAATAGAAGATGAGCGATCGGACAGAATCGGAATCGCTGATCGGGCGACCGGAATCAGTGATCGGACGTGACCGGAACCAGCAAAGCTGACAGCCGTAAGCGGCACTTGGCGTGACGTGGCGCCGATAAACGCCGAAAAGCGCTATTTTAGTGGCGCTAACCGCGATGACATCCAGCGGCTAAAGCGCGCCGCTGGGGTAAAAGTAACCACGTCGTCAAATGCGGCTCTATGAGGGCTAGGTATATAAAAAACAATGTTTTTAGTTGATTCGTATCACGCCTGCAACATGACGGTTACTTTTCGCTAACGATTAATGACACTTTGGCGGCGGATGACGCGCGAACTGCGCAAAAGCGCAGCTTTCAGCCCGAGTTACCCTCTCGCGCGCGCCATGTTAATGTGTCGGGTGGTGTTTTTATCAGCATACCGCCGCGCCAGGGTCCGCGGTGACTTAAGCGTCGTTTTCCGGCTTGCTGTCGCTGGCCGCGTCCGGCGCCGATTTTGGCACGCGGCGTTTGCCGATGTTCTTTTTAGCGCGCAACCGTACTTTGGTTTTGTCTTTTGTCCGCGCCTGTTCTTTCTTTTCCTTGCGCTTCGCCAGCACCTTTTTCGACGGTTTGCCGGTCATCTTTTCCGACGGCGCGCGCGTGGCGGGGCTCAGCGCGTCAATCGTGCGCGCTTTTAATGGTTCATTAAGATAACGGCTGATTTTGCCCAGTAGCAAATGATCGTGCGCTTCCACCAGCGAAATGGCGCAGCCTTTGCGGCCGGCGCGGGCGGTGCGGCCTATACGGTGCAAATAGACATCCGGCGTCGAGGGTAGGTCGAAATTGATGACATGACTGATATCGTCGATATCCAGGCCGCGGGCCGCGACATCCGTTGCCACCAGCACGTTGGTGCGGCCGTCGGTCATGCGTTTGATGGCCTCATTACGCTTGGCCTGAACCAGCTCCCCTTCCAGATAACAGGGAGTGATGCCGGCATCGCGCAGCCAGCCCACCAGCTCATGCAGCCGCTCGCGTTTGCGGACGAATACAATACTTTTGCTGACCTCGGGCTGTTTAAGCAGGTGACAAAGCAGCGCGGTTTTGTGCGTCAGATCGTCGGCGCGATAGTACCATTGCACAATTTTCTTGCGTTCGCGGCGCGACGGCGCGGCGTCGATTTCCACCGGATCATTGAGCAGACGTTCGGCACAGTCCTTGACCGCGTTCCCTTCCAGCGTGGCCGAAAATAATAGTGTCTGTTTGCGCCAGCGGGTTTCTGCGGCGATCTGCTCGACGTCTTGGGCGAACCCCATATCCAGCATGCGATCCGCCTCGTCCAGAATCAGCGTTTCTACCGCCCGGCAGTCAAAATTCTCTTCCTTGATGTATTGCAGCAAGCGGCCGGTGGTGGCCACCACGATATCCTGATTCTCGCTGAACACTTCCGCATGATTCATATAGGCCACGCCGCCGGTGATGGTGGCGATGTCCAGGTGGGTGTGGGCGGCCAACTGTTTGGCCTGCTCCGCTACCTGCATCGCCAGTTCGCGGGTGGGGGTCACGATCAGCACGCGGGGCGGACCGGATTTCTTGCGGGGGAAATCAAGTAGATGCTGCAAGACCGGCAGTAGATAAGCGGCGGTTTTGCCGGTGCCGGTCGGCGCCGAACCCAATACATCGCGTCCGTCCATGGCCGCCGGAATAGCTTCAGCCTGAATGGCGGTGGGACGCTCAAAGCCCTTGTCGCTCAATGCAGCGAGCAGGTCTTCGTGCAGCTCGAGTTCGGAAAATTGTGTTACAGTCATGGGCTACCTCTGGTTGGGCGCAGATTATAGACGGATCCTGCGTAATCTTCATCTGTTTGTGCGTGTCAGTTTATTTTAGAGGTATACGCCTGCAGGAGCCAGATGACTATATCTACCCACGGCCGTCACTAAACCGCGGAGGCGGGACGGATTTACCTTCAAACACTTTTTTGTCGCCCACGATCGGTGTGCGATGAAAGTCGGCACCGATGGCGTGCTGCTGGGCGCCTGGGCACCTGTCATCGAGGCGGGCAGGGCGCTGGATATCGGCACCGGCAGCGGTCTGGTGGCGTTGATGCTGGCGCAGCGCATGCACGGCGCCATTCCGATCGATGCGATCGAACTTGACCCGGACGCCTGCCGCCAGGCGCGGGACAATTTTACCGCCAGCCCTTGGGCAATGTCCCTCTGCGCTGTCGAGGGCGATATCTGCGCCTATGCCGGCAGGGCGTCGCGGCGCTATCAGGCTATCGTCAGTAATCCTCCCTATTTTGACGCGGGGCCGGCCTGCGCCACCCCGGCGCGCGAGCGGGCCCGCTATACGCTGAGCCTGAGCCACCAAGCACTGCTGACGGCTGCCACCGCGCTGCTGGAAGAGGACGGTACGCTGGCGCTTATCCTGCCGTATGCCGCATGCGAGGCGCTTATAGCCCGCGCGTTGGCGCAGGGCTGGTGGCTACAGCGGCGCACCGATGTCCACGACAGAGCGGAATTGCGCCCGCACCGGCTGCTGTTGACCTTGACGCGCCGGCCGATGCCGTTAATTCACGATACGCTGACGTTGCGCGACCCGACGGGGGAATGGTCGCCGGCGTTTCGCACCCTGGCCGGCGATTTTTATCTGGCGTTCTAATCGCCGAGCCGCTGTAGGTTGCAGGTGCGTGGCAGTTAGCTGTTTCAGTCCTGTCCCTTCATGACGTATTCGTGGAGGGGCAGCATTCCCGCGTTTATTTTTGAACCTAGACACTATTAATATTGAGTATTTAATCCGTCCTATCGATAATCCATAAACATTGAGAAATAAAACTTTGTGGATGCTTTATATATCTCTCTCTATCTTTATCTCCCGTTTAAATATACGGGGGATTC
This sequence comes from Sodalis sp. (in: enterobacteria), assembly GCF_047607725.1. GTDB lineage: Bacteria > Pseudomonadota > Gammaproteobacteria > Enterobacterales > Enterobacteriaceae > JBLKSS01. The sequence goes on from NZ_JBLKSS010000176.1 coordinate 2,943, forward strand.
AATTTTAGACAGCATGGTCGTGAATTGCCGTCATGCCGGCTTTATGCCGCCAAAACCACTAGTCCTAATATTGTAATTAAGAAATAAGCGGCGTGGGTCATATTCTTTGTTGACAGCAAGCAGGTTTGGGACTGGGGCCGTCACCGGCAGTCCTGTAGTCATGGAATAAGCATGGGCTTAATGTCTTTATGTCTCCATCTCGGCATTATGATTTTACCCCTTAAAAGACGCTGAAGAGACGTCTAAATATAAAGTAATTCATTAATACAATAGTGAGTATAATTATGGATAAAGATAATAATATGCTTAGACATGGTCGCATCACTTTCCCTGAATCACGGTCTGAAAAAATGGGACAATGGTGGGCAAATGCGTTAGAAAGTGGAAAGTTTTTCCCCGAAACGCAGGCGGGTTTAGCCGATAAATTCGCCCCTACTGATGAGCGTAATGCACTCCCCCCGCAAGATGGACAGATTGCCAGTGCCGGTTTCACGGATGGCGGCACGACTACTGCACCGCTCAAACTTGATGAATACGGTGAAGACCGCTGGGAAAAGAATGAAATAAAAGCCAATTCTGTTGTGGATTTCACTTAGCACTATATCACAACACATGCCACACGGCGTTGGAATTATTTCATTACCAAAGAGGGTTGGAACCCTAATGAACCCTTAAGCCGCGCTCAGTTTGAGAAAGAGCCCTTTTTCATGGTGCAAAATCCGCAGCAGCCGCATTGGGAATATGCAGATGAATTGACACTCAGTGCCGCCGGGACGGTTCATAAAGTTCAAATGCCCAATAGAAAAGGCTACCATGTTATTCTCGGCGTATGGGAAATCGCAAACATCGCAAGGGCCTTTTATCAAGTGGGCGATGTAAATTTTGTCTGATGATGACTTTCCGTTATTGCTCGCTTTTTAATTTAAGGCAATAATCAAGTTATCCGTGTCGGTATGCGCTGGAGGCTTATTTTAAGCACTATTTCACTGACATCGCATGCCGTCATGTTTAGCGTCATTAACATGCTGCGTCGTTATATTACCCTATTGAAGTGCGCAAAGGAGTAAGGGAGGGAGCACGTCACCCCACCCACGCAGCAAGCAGGAAAATAGACAGTCAGGTAGCCAAGAGGAAAACGGGGGAAATTAGCGGCCATCACCTTAGCGGGCAAAGTGATGACCGACAAAATTGATACTGCACGCGCGCAAATCTATAGGGGTGTTTTTCAGCAATAGTGTGAAGATGATTGCATAACACTAACGAGATTACTCCAAAAGTTCGTGGCTGATTTCACCGCTAAAGAACAGGGTAGAAATAATGAAAAAGTGAATCCCCAGGCCTGACGCTCGCACCTCACGCGGCATTAAACGTGCTCGCGGATGGTATATTTCAACCGCTGGCTGGGGAAATGCTATCCTTGTAAGTAGATGTTTTACAGCAGTCTATTGATTGTCTGAAGGTGTGGGCATGCTGTCGTGAGTGAATTTTCGTCACGGCGTCTTTTTTTCATCCGCCTGCTTCAAGGCTATCGAGGATACGAGTTATGATGGGCACCCGGTTTTTCCCGGGGATAGTCTGACGAGGGGAAACGGCTAAACATTTCCGCAAGGCAGTCTGAGGTAGGCCAGACAAAATAACTTCGCTCGAGTGAAGGGTTGAAATTGTTTTTTTGCGGCCGTCGGTAAGCCCTTGCTCGGGGCGGACGGATGATGAAAAGTTAAAGAATGTTAACGCCCTTAATGACAAAAGCCTTATTGATTTCGCGACCGACTGCCGCAGATATTCATGGCTGAAAAAATCCAGCAATGGCTATCGCCTGGTGCGTTAGCCGCCACGGATAGTCACCAGCATCGGTTGATGCCCTCACGAATTATAATTGCTTGTTACACTAGGTATTTATCAAGCTTTTCATTGGTTATACTCTATTGACGGAATGTGTTGATATCAGTAAAATGCAAATATCACTGCAATATCCGCGGCCGTGATTTGCAGCCCATGGATAACTCTGGTGGGGATCATCGCCGTTCTTTGCGCCGGCACCGGGCACAATCAAAATCAACACTGGGCGTGATAGATGCGCCGCACGGCGCACCAATGCTATCCGCTAGTTCAGTTCGCCACATGACGTTGGGTGGTGATACCTAAATTGGTAACTGTGAAGGGGGTTGCCATGCATAACGGCAATAAGAACACCGAACAATCTTTTCTCGTTGATCATTCAGGTAAGTCAAATTTAACCAATCTAACAGTATCGAAAGTCAACGTGACTGATGAGCCTAAATTGAATGTGAATAGCCAAAACCATAATATTATATCCTATCTGAACTCGTCCAATTCATTAATATCATTTATAAAAAATAGCTCTGATCACTGGCTTGTAAAAGATAATGATGCAAGATATGTATATGTAAATGATTCCGCCTCCAGTTTCTTTAAGTTTCCTAAAAAATTCGATGTGGAAGGAAAGTCTGCTAAGGAAATTCCCACTGATATATGTCAAGAATTTTGGCCTCAATTGACGAAGAGTGATAAAAAGGTTATTGAAAAGAATAAAAAGATAATATCAATTGCAATTCATCATTATGGTAAGGGCAATACTGGCGAGCTAGTGCCACATTACATGGAAAGAGAACCCCTTTATGATGATGACAACACATTAGTCGGCATTGTCAGTTATGGAAGACGTCTAGATATACCAGAATTGTTATGTTACATGAGTCGACTTGGCAGGAAAATCATACAAACTGATGCTCCTGATGATTTATTTACTAAAAGAGAATTAGAAGTCATTTTTGGGGCCCAGCAAAGATTAGGTGTAAAAGAAATTGTCAAAAGGCTGGATATAGCCTGTAAAACGGCAGAAGTACATTTAATGAACATTTATCATAAGGCTGATGTTCACAGTAAATATCAACTCATTGAATACTGCAAATAAACCGGGCTTGATCAATATATTCCTTTGGATTTTATTAGAAAAGGCTTGCGGCTTATTGATTAGTAATCCAAAACTTAATAATGTAAATCATATTTAAGCTAGCCGTCGTCGGCCATGCCGTCAGGTTGCGGTATAGGCAATATGATGTCGCAGGGTAACAGCGCTTACCAATCAATATTCGCATCGGAGGATCCAAGCGCCGTCCACGACGTAAGCAGGCAGAGGTATTGATTGAGCCGTTGTTGCGGGGCGGTCTCAAGGTAAGCGCCCCGTGGAGGACGTCTCAAGCAGGTGGAACGCAAGGCATTACGATAAACGCCAGCCCCTTAACTAGCAAGCAGCTCGATCTGTCGCACGCCTTGCTGTCACTGGCGTCGCCTTCAAACTCCACCCATTTTCAATGGCTAGAATAGTCAAGACATGAAGACTGCGCTTGTATTTATCTGCATAGCTCAGTCAATAGGTCAATCTATTACCCGGATTTTCGACTGTATAAAAGAAGGTGGGGTATAGCAGTCGAAGCCAATGTCTTTGCACCACTCCCTGAATTGATAGATATTATGAATATTAGCTTTTTGGTACATAATACAGAGCCTATTTTCTACCGTTCGATGAGAGATTCCCAATCGTCTTGCTGTTTTTTTACTGGTCAATCCGTGATAGATAAAAAATATTATTTCAATGTCACGATATTTAAGGAAATTTTGTGGCGCATGAGTGGTTAAACTTACAGGTGATTCATCATCGATGTACTGTATGGGCGAGAAAAACTTACATAGTCTTGCTTCTGCCATGGAGCCAATGTAAGCGCCCCGTGGAGGACGTCTTGAATTATTGGTGGGTTTGTTGTATGGCCCGGTAAGAATATGTTCCACTACGATGCCTAGTGAACCCGCATCCTATAAGGGACGGCTGTCAGATCATGGATAATCCGGGATGATAGTGTCCACTTAAATTTTAATGGACACTATCACAAACTTCAGAACCACTAATTTCATATCACTCAAACCGGGATGGAAATAAAAGTTATTAAAATCAATACAATGTGAAAATGCAATGAGCATAAGCGTGTAACGTAGCTTTACTGTCTCATACAACAAACCCACCAATAATTCAAGACGTCCTCCACGGGGCGCTTACCATTATTCTACGTAACGGCCAAAGGAAAACTAGACGGCATCGCCGTGATAGTTCAGCAGGCAATTCCGCTTATCGTACGTTCACCTGAAGCGCTATTATCCCACGGGCTCAATCACGATATTGAAGAATATACATTACCGGCACTTAATGAAGCGTCAAGCTCACTTGCGGCACAACTGATTCGCAGTGCCGAAGATGCAGCTGATGCTACAGCAGTTTCTGAATCTGCAGACACGCCAGAAGATTCAATTGCGCCTCCAAATCCGAAAAATAAACTTGTGTTAAGCTCTTCTGCCGCTTTTAGGATGAAAACGAAATAGGCACTATTGTACAAAAATTATCACTCCTTGAGCTCCGAAAATTCTTCAAGGCTTTAATGAACGTTAACTCTTCTCATTTTTTGAAATACGGAGCTTTCACAACGCTTTGAAGCTAGGTAAAAATTACATTAGGCATTATATGAGTATCTCATATGCCACCTAAAATAAGAGTGATTATTGCGAAGTGATATGGCAGGGTTATTTAATGACTGGATGATATACATGAGACGCTTTCCCGTTTGACTACTATCCCTATTAGTTAAGGCCTGGCCCAGTAGTAACTGCTGATGTCATTAGTTTACATGTCACGCAAATTGAATGTATTGAGACAGGTGGAGGTGTTTGGATGAGCTTTTGTGGATCTATTAGTCCAAACAGCTACGCCGCTCGTAAAGCTGCATCTCCCGTGCCGCTGACCACAAGTCATAATAAGGGTAGTTACAATGGCTAAGCGTGATGGTAAGGCAGAACCCGCAACAACACAATTATTTTAAAATGAAAGATTTCAGCCCCGTCATTACGCTATGGGTTATGTTTCCAACGGGGTGCGCAAGACCCGCAGCCCGAAATTGACCTACAAGGTGCTTGACTGTAAGCGTACGCCCAGCGCCGTATTGACAGTTATTTAGCAGGGATGGTGAGGTTCCACGGCAGGAGCTCTTTGATTTTGTTGATGGGATGATCCGCGATAATCGCCAGCACATGACGCAGATACGCTTCCGGCTCCACGCCGTTCAGTTTGTAACTGCCGATCAGCGTATACATCAGCGCCGCCCGGGCGCCCCCGGATATCGGCTTCGATCGTGTACAGCTCACCGATCCGGCGCAGGGCCTCGGTAGTGGTCGGCGACGGATGGCGCACATGGATATCATGGATTTTACGCCGGGCGTGGCCATGCAGCCGACCTCGCGGATA
>NZ_JBLKSS010000177.1:0-8188 GCF_047607725.1 Sodalis sp. (in: enterobacteria)
GATCGGCAGTTGCAAACTGAACGGCGTGGAGCCGGAAGCGTATCTGCGCCATGTGCTGGCGATTATCACGGATCATCCCATCAACAAAATCAAAGAGCTCCTGCCGTGGAACCTCACCATCCCTGCTGAATAACTGTCAATACGGCGCTGGGCGTACGCTTACATAATTCTTTGCTAAATTTAAATTTTTAGCGAAAAAGATAAAAAAAAATTACCAATAATTACAATTATTTAACAACTTTTCGCTAAACAGACTTAAGGCGCATTGAAGGTTTTTTATTTTTTTTGTGAGTTTTTAATTTACGATTATTTTTTTTAACTCGATTTTTGTGTGAACTACTGCAACGAAACCGGCACAATGTTTCATCTAAAAAAATTTCTAAAAATCCTTTTCTAACAATACGTTGCAGCCGTCAGATCTGTAAATTCCGATAAAGATTATCAGGATATTAATATAATTAACAAAACATAAAAATATGTGTTCGTCATTATTTTTTCATAATATATGCGCCTTTTTCTTATAGTCATATTTCAAATTTAAAAAAACTTCGATAAACTGCTCGGGCAGTCAGTAGTGAAGCAGGGGGGTCCGATCATACTCCGATTGGGCATTAATAATAACCTGGAAGTAACCCATACTCTTCTGTCTCCAGGATGCCCCTTTTAATGGAGGTTGAAAGAATTTCAATATTTTTGTTAATAAAATGTATTTTTTGTTAGCGTAAGCTGACAACATTGCTTGTTTAGAATATTTCCCAGCGTCGTCGATTCTGCTTAAGTGTAATATTTACCCGATGCCATTAAAGCCATCTGTAATACTAAACGGAAATCTAACGTGCTTTGGGAATAACTGATAGCGAATAAATAACATATAGAGATTAGAACATGGATAAATCAACCGATATTTCAGTAATGGTAGAGTCCCTATCGCGTATCTATCACCGTCTGAGAAAAGAAGTAAATGGTCAGCTGGTGAACGAAGGCCTCTCGATGTCGAAAATGAAAATTTTGCATCTGATTACTACCGGCAAAACCAGCGCCACCGATATCAAGAACTATATGGGCTTCTCATCCCGTACCGTGGTCACCGTGCTTGATGCATTGGAAAAAGAGGAGATGCTGCAGCGCCAGCAAAGCCCGACCGATCGCCGGGTGAAGTATGTCTATATCACTGAAAAAGGTCGTGAGAAATTGCGTATCGCCGAACAGACCCACAAAGTCATTCTGGATCGCATGTTTGCTCCGTTATCCGGGATGCAGTTAGAGAAGTTCAGCGAAGTCTGCAATGTACTTGAAGATCAGCAAAAATAGCACGGCTTATGATGTTATATCAGCATTGAAATCCGCAGTAAAAAAAGGGCCGGACAGTTGTAGTCATTTATCGTGACCGGACTGACGGGCCGGATGGCTATTCCGGCTACCAGATAATAGACACTTTATCGCGATTTTTAATACTCAAAGGTGGTTTTTTTTACTGGTGGATTTTTGCAGATAAATATCTAAAACGTTCAAAAAGGGAGGTCACGGGGTTTGCGTCTTCGACGGGTGCCCGTGCTTCCTTAATTCCTTCACCACCGATGCCTCACCCCCTCCGCCGGCCCTGCCGCTACGTTGACAGCTGCATCGCCTCTCAATGCCGTGTATAATAGAAACGCGCCCAGTCGTTCTTTCAACCTCAGCTGACTATTTCATGATGATTCAAGGTACGCTCTATATCGTTTCCGCCCCGAGCGGCGCGGGAAAATCTAGCCTGATCCAGGCGTTGCTGAAAACCCAGCCGCTTTATGACACCCAGGTGTCGATCTCCCACACCACCCGCGCCATGCGTCCCGGCGAAGCGCACAGACAGCATTACTTTTTCGTGCCGGTGGCGGAATTTGAGCGCATGATTGCCAAAGATGCCTTCTTGGAATACGCCCAGGTGTTCGGCAATTACTACGGCACCTCGCGCGAAACCATCGAGCTGGTGCTGGCCACCGGCGTCGATGTGTTCCTTGATATCGACTGGCAGGGCGCGCAGCAGATCCGGGGAAAAATGCCCGACGCACGCAGCATCTTTATTTTGCCGCCGTCCAAGGAGGAGTTAGATCGCCGGTTGCGCGGACGCGGTCAGGACAGCGAAGAGGTCATAGCCCGGCGCATGGCGCAGGCGGTAGCTGAAATGACCCACTTTGCGGAGTATGATTATCTCATCGTCAATGACGACTTCAATACCGCATTGCTTGATCTGAAAACCATTATCCGGGCTGAGCGCCTGCGCCTTGAGCGTCAGAAATTAAGCCATGACGCATTAATCAGCAAATTGTTGGCAGACTGACACAACTTTCAGTATGATGCCCAGTCATTTCTTCATCTGTGGAGTAGCTCACATATGGCACGCGTAACTGTACAAGACGCCGTCGAGAAAATTGGTAACCGTTTTGACCTGGTGCTGGTCGCCGCGCGTCGCGCGCGTCAGATTCAGGTAGGCGGTAAAGATCCACTGGTTGCGGAAGAAAACGATAAATACACCGTTATCGCCCTGCGTGAAATCGAGGAAGGCCTGATCACCAGCCAGATCCTAGATTTACGCGATCGCCAGGAGCAGCAAGAACAGGAAGCCGCCGAGATTCAGGCGGTCACCGCGATCGCTGAAGGCCGCCGTTAACAGCAGGTTACTACCCTACCTTGTATCTGTTCGAAAGTCTGAATCTTCTGATTCAACGCTATCTGCCCGAGGATCAGATGAAACTCCTCCGGCAGGCTTATCTTGTCGCTCGTGATGCGCACGAGGGACAGACTCGTTCCAGCGGTGAGCCTTATATCACCCATCCGGTAGCGGTCGCCTGCATTCTGGCCGAGATGCGTCTCGATCACGAGACGCTGATGGCGGCGCTGCTGCATGACGTTATCGAAGATACCCCAGCCACCTACCAGGACATGGAACAACTGTTCGGCAAAAGCGTCGCCGAGCTGGTGGAGGGTGTATCGAAGCTGGACAAGCTGAAATTCCGCGACAAGAAAGAAGCCCAGGCGGAAAACTTTCGTAAAATGATCATGGCGATGGTGCAAGATATCCGCGTCGTGCTGATAAAGCTTGCCGACCGCACCCATAATATGCGCACCCTCGGCGCCCTGCGGCCGGACAAACGGCGTCGCATTGCGCGCGAAACGCTGGAAATCTATAGCCCGCTGGCCCACCGGCTGGGTATCCATCACCTGAAAACCGAGCTGGAAGAGCTGGGGTTCGAGGCGCTGTATCCCAACCGCTACCGGGTCATCAAGGAAGTGGTTAAAGCGGCGCGCGGTAACCGCAAGGAGATGATCCAGAAAATCCTCGCCGAGATAGAGGGTCGCTTAACCGAAGCGGGTATTCCCTGTCGCGTCAGCGGACGGGAAAAACATCTCTACTCTATCTATTGCAAGATGCACCTGAAAGAGCAACGTTTTCATTCCATCATGGATATCTACGCTTTTCGGGTGATCGTCAGCGAAGTGGATACCTGTTACCGGGTGCTGGGACAGATGCATAGCCTTTATAAACCGCGCCCCGGGCGGGTGAAAGATTATATCGCCATCCCCAAAGCCAACGGCTACCAATCGCTACATACCTCGATGATAGGTCCCCACGGCGTGCCGGTGGAGGTGCAGATTCGCACCGAGGACATGGATCAGATGGCGGAGATAGGGGTGGCGGCGCATTGGGCGTATAAAGAGCAGGGCGAAACCGGTACTACAGCGCAAATCCGCGCACAGCGCTGGATGCAAAGCCTCCTCGAGCTACAGCAAAGCGCCGGCAGCTCGTTTGAATTCATTGAAAGCGTTAAATCCGACCTTTTTCCCGACGAAATCTATGTGTTTACCCCGGAAGGGCGCATCGTCGAATTGCCGGCGGGCGCTACGCCGGTGGATTTCGCCTATGCCGTGCATACCGATATCGGCCACGCCTGCGTGGGCGCGCGGGTGGACAGGCAGCCCTATCCGCTGTCGCAATCGCTCACCAGCGGCCAGACCGTGGAAATCATTACCGCTCCCGGCGCGCGGCCCAACGCCGCCTGGCTGAATTTCGTCGTAAGCTCCAAGGCGCGGGCCAAAATTCGGCAGATGCTGAAAAACCTCAAGCGTGATGACTCCGTCAGCCTCGGCCGTCGCCTGCTTAACCACGCGTTGGGCGGCAACCGCAAACTTGTTGAAATGCCGCTGGAAAATATTCAGCGCGAGCTGGACAGGATGAAACTGGCGACGCTTGAAGATCTGCTGGCGGAAATCGGTCTCGGCAACGCCATGAGCGTGGTCATTGCCAAAAATCTGCAGGGGGATCGGTCCAACCTGACGCCCCCCGTCGGCCCGCGTACGCTGCCAATTAAAGGCGCCGACGGCGTGCTCATCACCTTCGCCAAATGCTGCCGGCCTATTCCCGGCGATCCGATTATCGCCCACGTCAGCCCCGGCAAAGGGCTGGTGGTGCACCACGAATCTTGCCGCAATATCCGGGGCTACCAGAAAGAGCCGGAGAAATTCATGCCGGTGGAGTGGGAGATGGTGAGCGAACAGGAATTTATCGCCGAAATCAAGGTAGACATGTTCAACCATCAGGGCGCGCTGGCCAATTTGACCGCGTCGATTAACGCCGCCAACTCCAATATCCAGAGCCTCAACACCGAAGAGAAAGACGGCCGGGTGTATAGCGCGTTTATTCGCCTGACGACCCGCGATCGCATCCATCTGGCGAATATCATGCGTAAAATCCGCATCATGCCGGATGTCATCCGGGTGAACCGCAACCGCAATTAAGCCATGACGCAGGAACGTTTTGCCCGGCGAGGGGACATGCCGGCGGCCCACCGGCCGGTTCTGACGCCGTTTCTCTTATGCAGCGCGGCGAATTTCCGCCCCCTTGATTATCGCCGTCCGACCTGTATTTTTATGGAGCAGGGTCGCCGCGCGCAAACGCTCCCCCCAGCCAGACAGCGGCCCCGGCGGCGAGAGGACCTCTCCCCCAGAAGGGTGGGCCTGATGACAAGCCACGGAGAACTGATATGACCGAAGGCCGCCTGTTAAACGCCATTCCGCTGAATACGCTATCAGGGATCTGCCCGAGTCTCGTCAGCAAGTTTGCCCGACTCGGGCTGGAGAGCCTGCAGGATCTGCTGCTGCATCTACCGGCCCGCTATGAGGACCGCACCAAACTGTATCCTATCGGCGAGGCGCTGCCGGGGATGACGGTGACCGTGCAGGGCGAAGTCTTGAATATAGCGATATCAGTTTTGGCCCAAACGCATGCTCACCTGCCGCCTGCGCGACGACAGCGGCGTCCTGACGCTGCGCTTTTTTCATTTTAACGAGGTGATGAAAAATAGCCTCTCCCCGGCCAGTGGGTGACCGCCTATGGCGAAATCCGCCGCGGCTAGCTTGGCGGTGAGATAATCCATCCCGAATATCATGTCATCAGCGAGCGCAGCCAGGTCACGCTTGCCGCCACGCTAACGCCGGTATATCCCACCACCGAAGGCGTTCGACAGGCTACGCTGTGCAGCACGATCGATCAGGCCCTGAAACTGCTCGACATCACGCCGGTACCCGAGCTGCCGCCGCCGGAGCTAAGCGGCAGGTTGATGAGCCTGGCCGATGCATTACAGATGCTGCACCGCCTGCCGCCGGAAATCTCCCTGGACGATTTAGCGCAGCGCCGGCTGATTCTCGAAGAGCTTTTGGCCCACAACCTTAGCATGCTGGCGGTTAGGGCCGGGGTGCAAAAAGACCGGGCGTTACCGCTACGTGCCGATAATCTTCTGTCCCGGCGCTTTCTCGCCGCGCTGCCGTTCTCCCCTACCGGCGCCCAACGGCGCGTGGTGGCGGAAATCACACAGGATCTGGCGCGAGATATCCCGATGATGCTGTTGGTTCAGGGGGATGTGGGATCCGGCAAAACGCTGGCGGCGGCGCTGTGTGCCATTAGCGATGGCCGCCAGGTGGCGCTGATGGCGCCCACCGAGCTGCTGGCCGAACAGCACGCGCAAAATTTCCGCGACTGGTTCGCGCCGCTGGGCATCGAGGTCGGCTGGCTGGCGGGCAAGCAGAAGGGGAAAGCGCGCCAGGCGCAGCAGGAAGCCATTAGCGATGGCCGGGTGTCTATGGTCGTGGGCACTCACGCTATTTTCCAGGAGCAGGTGCGCTTTGCCGGGCTGGCGCTGGTGATTATCGATGAGCAGCATCGTTTCGGCGTTCATCAGCGGCTGGCGCTTTGGGAGAAAGGCGTGGCGCTGGGCTTCCATCCGCATCAGTTGATTATGACCGCCACCCCCATTCCCCGGACGCTGGCGATGACCGCCTACGCCGACCTGGATACCTCAGTCATTGATGAGCTGCCGTCGGGCCGGACGCCGGTGACCACGGTCGCGATCCCGGATACCCGGCGTGCGGAAATTATTCAGCGCGTCCGCCAGGCCTGCCTGCAGGAGCAGCGTCAGGCTTACTGGGTCTGCACGCTGATAGAAGAATCGGATGTGCTGGAAGCGGCAGGCGGCGGAAGCCACCTGGCAGGAATTGCAAAGCGCGCTGCCCGAGCTTCGGGTCGGGCTGGTACATGGACGCATGAAGGCGCCGGAAAAGCAGCAGCTGATGCAGGCCTTCAAGGCGGGGGAGGTACAATTACTGGTGGCGACCACGGTCATCGAGGTGGGTGTCGATGTGCCTAACGCCAGTCTGATGATCATCGAAAACCCCGAGCGGCTCGGGCTGGCGCAGCTGCATCAGCTGCGTGGGCGGGTTGGCCGCGGCACGGTGGCCTCCCACTGCGTGCTGCTGTACAAGTCGCCGCTCAACAAAACCGCGCAGTCGTGTCTGCAGGTTCTACGCGACAGTAACGATGGCTTCGTCATTGCCCAGCGAGACCTGGAAATCCGCGGCCCCGGCGAGCTGCTGGGCACCCGCCAAACCGGCAATGCCGAATTCCGGGTCGCGGATCTGCTGCGCGATCAGGCGATGATTCCGGAGGTACAGCGCCTGGCATGGCATATCCATCAGCATCACCCCGACTCGGCCTGCGCCCTGATTGAACGCTGGATGCCCGAGCGCGTCCACTATACCTTCGCCTGAGCGGCGTCTGCCGCCGCTACATCGTCCCGCAGAGTTGCTATGACGCGGTTACAGGACGCATCCACGTTTGCGCGCCCGCCTTTAGATCGACGTCCTGAGTAAAGCGGGCTTTCGCACCCGCGTTTGCGCCGGTGCCTCAAGGTCGACATCCCCTCGGCAAAACTGGCCTTCACGTCCGCGCGGCAGCCCTAATGTAGGCGGCGCACGCCGAACCGTTGATCGACGTCAATGACCCGCCATCGATGGCGGTGCAATCGATTGCTTTTCCCTTCAAGATGATTAAAATGCCCTCTTTGCCGCCCAGGAACGTTGCTTGCCATGACATCGCCCAATGATTAACACCGCCCCCGCCTCCGCTGACAGCGCCCCCAGCGAACTGATTTACCGCCTCGACGACAGGCCGCCGCTGCCGCAAACGTTATTCGCCGCCTGTCAGCATCTACTGGCGATGTTTGTGGCGGTCATCACCTCGGCGCTGCTGATCTGCCAAGCGCTGGGCCTGCCGGCGGACGATACCCGCCATATTATCAGCATGTCGCTGTTCGCCTCCGGGCTTGCATCCATCCTGCAAATCAAAACCTGGGGGCCGTGGGATCGGGCCTGCTGTCTATACAGGGCACCAGCTTCAATTTCGTGACGCCGCTGATAATGGGCGGTCTGGCGCTGAAAAACGGCGGCGCCGATGTGCCGACAATGATGGCCGATCTGTTCGGTACCCTCATGGTGGCTTCCTGCACCGAAATTCTGCTTTCACGGGTGCTGCACCTGGCCCGGCGCATCATTACCCCCTGGTGTCGGGTATCGTGGTGATGATCATCGGCATTTCGCTTATCCAGGTGGGACTCACGTCCATAGGCGGCGGTTTCGCCGCGTTGAACGACCATACCGTCGGCGCCCCGAAAAATCTGATGCTGACCGGAGTCGTGCTGCTGGTGATGATCCTGCTGAACCGTCAGCGTAACCCCTATCTACGGTAAGCGCCCCGTGGAGGACGTCTTGAATTATTGGTGGGTTTGTTGTATGGCCCGGTAAGAATATGTTCCACTACGATGCCTAGTGAACCCGCATCCTATAAGGGACGGCTGTCAGATCATGGATAATCCGGCGATGA
>NZ_JBLKSS010000178.1:0-8016 GCF_047607725.1 Sodalis sp. (in: enterobacteria)
CATCGCCGGATTATCCATGATCTGACAGCCGTCCCTTATAGGATGCGGGTTCACTAGGCATCGTAGTGGAACATATTCTTACCGGGCCATACAACAAACCCACCAATAATTCAAGACGTCCTCCACGGGGCGCTTACGATAATGACGGGGAGACACCCTAAATGAAAGAGATTATTTCGCCGGTCGAGACCGTCGATGGCTTGTTCCACGATGGTGACCCGTCTACCGGTGCCGAAGGGACTGTGGTGCACGCCAAATGGCTGAATGCCATGCAGGGTGCGATGATTGATACCCAGACAGAGCATAAGAATATTCTGGCAGCGGCAGGAATGCAGCCCAAAGCAGAACAAAACAACCAGATTACAGAAGCAATTAATAGCCTTATCCTTCAATCATTAAAAGAGGATAGTCGCCAAAGTCTACTGAAGAAAAACAACGGTGCGGATATACCGGATAAAACGGCTTTTGTGAAAAATCTGGGACTGTCAAACACGGTTGAACAGGCACAAAACGCGCTGGATAAACGTACTGGTGGCACCATAAGCGGCTCGCTGCATGTCACCCACTCTGTCAATGTAGGTGATAATGACTCAGGCCTTATTGCCAATGGTGACGGTAGCATAGCGTTCTATGCCAATAATGTCAAAACCGGCGAATGGAATAATGCCAGGTTGCACTGGATAAATAATATCGAAGTAAGTGGCCGGCTTAATGTTTCCGGAGATGCTAATTTTTCAAAAAGCATTAACACCCAAGGAAATATTAATACGTGGGATTTAAAAGCTAACGGTAGTATATATGATCAAGGCCAACGGGTATACAGTTTAAAAAACCCACCAACAAGTGCTAACTTATCTCAGAATGGATGGTATAAGGATAATGCTACAGGGTTTATATATCAATGGGGATATATAGAAAGTACGGACGTGACACAGAACTTTCCTCTTACATTCCCGAGAACTTGTTTAAATGTAATTGTAAGCAATGCTAATGCACAGGGAGATACTGTCGATAACGCTTTCGGATATCCTGTTAACAATGCTTCTTTTTACGTAGCAACGAAAGGCTCTATACGCGGAAACATCGCTGGTTTTCCTGTGTATTGGTCAGCTGTAGGATTTTAAGGTGACAAAATCATGAGTGATTACTTTTATAGTGCCACAACAAATGGCTTTTATCATATATCTATGAAGTCAATCTATGAAGACTCGGATAATGGCTGGCCAGAGGATGCCGTCCCCGTGAGCAATGAGCTTTATCAAGCGCTTCTTGAAGGTCAGTCAAAAAATAAAATGATTAAAGCTAACAATAAGGGGGTGCCTATATTAATAGATAGGCCCTCACCAACACAAGAGCAAAATATTTCTATGGCTCAGTCAAAAAGAAGCCAGCTGTTAGAGCAGGCCACAGGAAAAATCATACCATTACAAGATGCAGTTGATCTAAACATGGCAACACAAGTCGAAGAAACGGCACTGCTGATGTGGAAAAAGTATCGAGTAATGCTCAATCGACTTGATATTAGCAAAGCGCCGGATATCACGTGGCCGCACTGTCCTGAATAAATATTTTGTGAAATGGGCTATCACACTATTGAAAATAGTACTGCCCATAATAAATTTCATGCTGAGAATATTTTCCTTTTTAGCCAACAGCTCAGCTGTATTTCAATGTATTTATGCGAGAAGTGGGCAAGAATAAGAGAAAGGCATATGGCAATTAATGCATATGGAATACCAACCATCAATGCATTATCAGCCTTTTCCACGCATTCAAAGAAGGCAAAACCAAGTGGCAAGTGTATCAGGTAAAGAGAAAAAGATATATCTCCTAACCACAATAAAAAATTTGGTATAAATATTTTTATTTTATTCTCAGCAAGAGTTAAAAATAGCACAAAAAAGCCTATTGGAAGAGCAATCTTGACGTTTATACCATGTTGCACTCCTGTGGATATTACATAACAAATATAGGATAGCAATGCTAATGATATAAAAAATGATGCATTTTCAATATTAAGTGATTTTACCCTTATATACAGAAGGGCCGTTACTACACCTATTAAGAACTCTATAATTAGAGGATTAGATAAAAGACCGTATAGCGCAGTCTGTACCTCGTAACCCGATGTTTCTAATGTTGGAGTATTACCATAAAGCATTGGAATGACAACTACACTTAAAAGGCACCATATGGATAAAATTGCAAATCGATATTTGAATAGCAAGCAAATGGAAAAAGTTATATAAAAATAAAATTCATAATTTAGAGTCCAACGTACTGGATATATGCCATGATTTATATCCATGTAGTAAGGTGCAGCGTTAGGGATGTAGACCATAAAACTTATGGCGGAAATGAGATCTTGAGTTTTGTCTTCATAATGAAATATACTCATCGCACCAGAGAAAAGAAATGATAACAATAAAAAAAGTAATAGCTTGGCATAATTCTGATTATGCGATTGAGTATGAATTTCATCGAAGAAGCAAAGTTGCTAGGAGAGTCGATTGTAGTATATGCCATGATAAAGCCACTGATTACAAAAAAAATATCAACGCCAACGATCCCCCAACCTAATAATCCATCCCATAAATTTTTATAGTTTTCATTTTGGTGCAAATAAAGTCGGTAATGGCTCAAAACCACAGCCATCGCAGCAATACCACGAAGAGCCTGTATTGTTTTTAACTTTTGATTCATAGCGATTCCGTGTCGACAGAGCTAAGTTACCATCATCCCTCAATTCTGGCCTTGGACCGAAACTGTTGTCGATGGTTAAGATTAGCGAAAAGAAAACTACGAACGAGTCAAATCATCCAACTCGTAGTCGGATAGTCCAGTAAATAATTTGACAATTAAGCGTTCGACGCCATTAGCAATAAGCTGCCGAGTGATACTTTGGGTAGATTCTTGGCGGCCTTCCTGACACACGAATTGAATGCCCTTAGCTTCTAGTTGGCCTACAATTGTCATGGTGTCCTCTCGGTAGTCAGTGCCTTTGGCGGCAATATGCTGTAGGAATTGCGATTCATCCGAAGTATTTCCCCACTCTTCGATATAGTACACCAAGCAGCGGAACTGGCTCTTTCAGTATCTCCCATAGATTTAGTAGGTGGGCGATATCTCCGGTCAGTGCCGACATATTCCGTAACTTTAGCAGAGCTACCCGTCGGTGCTGAAGCATTTCATCATCCAGCATAGCGGTGATATCAACTAGCGGGAATGCTTGGCCGTAGACTGATTCTGCCAGTTCAGGATCAGCAAAGCAATCCAGCCATTTGTTTCTGTACGGATAGGGCGATGTGGTGCCGAGGTAAAACAGGAGCGGTATCACGACCGGCAATGTACCGTTCCCCTGCTCAAGATGACGCTGCATGCCTGCCAGCATCGGGTAAGGACAGGCCATGACTGGATGATCCTCCCCTAAGAACAGCGTGTACCACTTTTCCGTTACACCGTTCAAGCATTCAAAATAAATGAAGTGCTCCTGTGTTTTTGCAAACAATTCTGGACTGTCCAAAATAGCTATTTTTTAGAGTTCAAAGGAGTCCAGAATTGACTGCAAATTAGTCCAGAATCTTTTGCATCGCTACATGGCGGCCCCAATGTCAAGACGCCGTTGATGAGATCGCGTTTTTGCAGCGCCTGCGCCAGCTGTGGCGGCGAGTCCGCCCTATAGCGCCGATAGTGGAGGTCGTCGTGTATGATGTCGCGGCAGTCCAGGCCCTCCAATAACCGCAGACGCTTGATGCCCTGGGCGATTTCCAGGGCGATGTCCAGCGTGTTCTGGTCGCTGGCCTCCTGGCTTTTACCGCTGCGAAACGAACGGAACGCTTGCGGCCACAGCCGATGGCTATCGGCGAAAAACAGACGTCGATTGAGATAATACTCCAGCTCGCGGCGCCTATCGTCGAGTAGCGGCTGGCGCAGGTAAGTTTTTATCCACATCGCGGTATGGATTTGTCGCCGTTGCTCTGACGGGTGACTTTTCTGGCGGACCCTGGCGGGAGAAAGCGCGCGCGGTCGGGGCCGGCGATCGCTGTACCGCCGGTGCCGGCGAGGCGGAGACGTGCACCGTTCGGGGCAGGGCGGAGGAGGGCGCCGGTTGCCCTGGCCCTGGCGGGACGAACGTCGAAACAGCAGAGGGGAGGGCGCAGGGGGCATCGTAATCCGGCTGCACGGCGCGCGCGCGGGGCAGCTGCAGGGGATCTTGCGCCTGGGCAAAACGCCGGGCCGTCCCCGCCAGCCCGGCGCAGGGGGAACGCGCGGATTACCGCGATCGGTGCGGCTGGCGTTGCGCTTGGCTGCCGCGTTGACGGCGTGTCGACGCAGGACGTTGGCGGCATCGGGGGGACATGGCGGCCAATAATCATGCCTGCGGCTCCTCAAGAGCAAAGCGTAAGCTAGGAATAGACGCTTAAGCCGCCCCGATCAAGTTAGCAAGACATGTGCCGGGCGTTAACGACGGTAACGGGCGCGACGGGTACCCCATAATGGCCATGGGGCGAAGAGGGAACGGGTGCCGGTAAAGGTGCGCCTTCGGCAACGCATCTCTGACGGTAGGGTAGCGCCGATGACGGATCCCGGGGGCAATCGCCGCGGCCGGCTCATGATAGAGGGTCGGACCGGAAAAGGGAATTACCCGCAGGCCCCGCCGTCGGCGGTGGCAAGGGGCAAGACATTAACGTGCTATTTGGGCCGCGCGGCCCGCCGTCGAGGCGAGCCGTAGTGGGGGTTAATCGCCTTGCTTATCCTCAAGCTGGGGGACGCCGCTGTCGTCGGTGGTTGAAAGCAGGCCGGTGCTAATGTAATTCATCAGCTTGGCGCGCGTGTCGGTGATATCCAGATTACGCATGGTTAACTGACCGATACGATCTTCCGGCGAGAACGTCGATTCCCCTTTCTCCATGGTGAGACGCTCCGCCATATAGGTCAAATTATCGGAAACCGTATTCAGTATGGAGTAATCGTTACCGCGGTGCAGTTCCAGCGTTACTTCGCCGGTTATTTCGCAGGCCACCCAGCGCTGGGTCGCGTCACGCAGCATCAGCGCCTGCGGATCGAACCAGCGGCCCTGATACAGCAGACGGCCCAATTGCCGGCCGTTGGCGTGATACTGGTCGATGGTGTCTTCGTTATGAATACCGGTCACCAACCGTTCATAGCCGATATGCAACAGCGCCATGCCCGGTGCTTCATAAATGCCGCGGCTTTTCGCCTCGATAATGCGGTTTTCAATCTGATCGCTCATGCCCAAACCGTGACGCCCGCCGATGCGGTTGGCCTCCAGCAGCAGCGCGACCTGGTCGTCGAAGCGCTGGCCATTGATCGCCACCGGCAGGCCGTGTTCAAAGCGCAGGGTCACTTCTTCCGCCGGGATACGCACGTTTTCATCCCAGAATTTGACCCCCATGATGGGGTTGACGATCTTCACGCTGGAGTTGAGATACTCCAGCTCTTTCGCCTCGTGGGTGGCGCCGAGCATGTTGGAATCGGTGGAGTAGGCTTTCTCGGCCGACATTTTGTAATCGAAACCGGCGTCGGTCATGAACTGCGACATCTCCTGACGTCCGCCGAGCTCATTGATAAAGTCGGTGTCCAGCCAGGGTTTATAGATTTTCAGCTCGGCATTGGTCAGCAAACCGTAGCGATAAAAACGCTCGATATCGTTGCCTTTATAAGTGCTGCCGTCGCCCCAGATATTGACGCCGTCCTCTTTCATCGCGGCAACGAGCATGGTACCGGTTACAGCGCGGCCAAGCGGGGTGGTGTTGAAATAGGTCACGCCGGCGGTCGTGTTATGAAATGCGCCACACTGCAGGGCGGCCATACCTTCCGCCACCAGTTGCTTGCGACAGTCAATCAGACGGGCTTTTTCTGCGCCGTTGGCTAACGCTTTGCGCGGGATGGCGTCGTAATCATCTTCGTCCGGCTGGCCGAGATTCGCGGTGTAGGCGTAAGGCACCGCCCCTTTCTGACGCATCCATAACAGTGCGGCACTGGTATCCAGACCCCCGGAAAAGGCAATACCCACGCGTTGATTAACCGGTAGGTGTCTGAGAATCGTTTCCATTGATGTGAGCCCTATAAAAGAAAATGACAGCAAAAGGTGAAATCGCCTGTCGCGGCAGGTCGTCGATGCATCATCTTAAGGAAACTCTCCCCGGAACGCTACCCTTAACCGGCGCAGTGGGTCGGGAAATCCCGCCACCGGGGCTTACGCCATTGGCGGCCACCTCGCCCGCATAAGGGGGCTGGCGCCCTGCCGCCGGCCGCGCTGTCGAAGTTATTCATCCCTGGAGGGCGTTTTGGCCCAGGGCGCTTCGGTTGCCGCCGCCACGGCGCGGCCCTGCGCGATATTGCCCGGCGCGCTTTGAGACGCGGCGGTCGCTGTTGTCGCGAGCGGGCCATGGATGCGCGCATAGGCCAGTCCGTAGCGATAAAGCCGCGCACCCAGCCAAATCATGCCGTTATCGTCACGCTCGAGTAAACGGCTCGCCACCAACACGTCCACCAGCGAGTAAATGCTGGACAACGGGGCGGCAAGATCTTTCGCCACTTCATACGTCGTGGCGGGGCACTGCCGGTTTTGTAAACAATCGAGGATTTGCAACGTGCGGTCGATGCCGCGCACGCGGGTACGGCGCTGGCTGCCGGTTCTGTTGGGGGCTTGCACGCTTTCGTTCATTGTCATCTCCTGAGCTGCGAGACAGGACCGCCGCCGGCCCGGCGAGTCACCCGGAGCGCGCTCGCTAACTGCGGGCTATAAACCTGCGCAGCAATCCGACCGGAAAAAGGGGTGCCAAGCGGGAAAGCTCGGCTCATGCTCCACTATCGGCAACCGGCGGGAAATATTTAGCGGCAGCTCCCCTTTTTGCGATGCCAGGATTGCGGCGTTTAGGGGGGCATGATAGTGGGCTTAGCCATTTACTCAGCGCGCTGTTGCCGCCGAAAAGTTATACCTTGACCGGAGAGCTCCTGATGGCCGAGCTGTTGGCCGAAGGGCGCAGCTTGGCACAGACAGAAATACGTGCAGGTGAGATGGCGGACGGTATCACTCCCTTCCTCGCGGTTCATCTGCTGACTGACTGGGCGCGGATGTTAGGTCTATTCCTGGACAGCGGTACGACACTGCAGCAGCGTCGCCAGCAGGTGCTGGCGCATATCAACGCCCCCGGCGGTTTGAGCCGCACCTATTTTATTGCGTTGGCCCGCTCGCTGGGGTATCGCGTCACCATCGATGAGATGGAGCCGTACCGCGCGGGGATTGGCCGAGCCGGCGAACGTATCTGAGTACAGGAGATTATCTGGTTATGGATAGTCAACATCGATGATGCGCAGGTGCCGGTCTACCGCTTCCGGGCGGGCAGCTCGGTGTCCGGAGAAGCGTTGTTGACCTTTGGTCAAAACCTGATTGAAGGACTCTTTCATGACCTCAGGCCGCCCACACCCAGGTGGTGTTTAACTACAGGGAACAATCGCCACAATGAAGGACATTATTTCGCCGGTCGAGACCGCAGACAGCCTGTTTCACGATGGTGACCCTTCCACCGGCGCCGAGGGGACGGTGGTTCACGCCAAGTGGCTAAACGCGATGCAGGGCGCGATGATGGATACCCAGACGGAGCATAAGACTATCCTGGCCGAAGTGGGGGCAAAACCCGATAGCAGCCAATCGGCACAGCTGCTTGCCGCCATTAAAGCGATCGCCACAAACTGTGCGGCAGAGGCCAGCGCCCATATTCTGCCCGTCGGTACGCTTACCATCGGACTCATTGATTCCAGGCCCAAGTCGTCCAAGAGCAGTAACTCTATTTTTTCTAACTGCTTAAGCTGTTTTAGGTAGGTTCCGTCTAGCTGGCAATGGTGAATATGGGCCAGCAACCGACCCACACGCCAGTAACGCACGCTATATTGCTGCCGGCATGCCTGCTCTCCAAGCGCACAACTGAGCCAGGTTTTGCCCGTACCTGTCGGCCCCGTGATGAGTATGCTTTTCTGATATTTCAGATA
>NZ_JBLKSS010000179.1:0-2389 GCF_047607725.1 Sodalis sp. (in: enterobacteria)
TACGACTAATCCAACGTTCCCTTTGATAGTCCAGAAATGCTTGCCACCCCACAGCCACGGGCACTGAACGGCCTTTTGGTTAACACACCCGATCTCCAGGCGCTGAACGTCATCGTGTTCGCAGACCACCTCTATTTGCTGAACGCACCGCGCTGCCATTATCAGCATCTCTCGCTGCCCTGCGACCCGCAGGCTCTGGCTATGGTGCTGGACGGTTTTTTTACCGGAGACAGGCCCGCCGCCGGCGCCGTGTTTCCGTTTGCACCACATCTGTTTCTTTTAACGCCGCAGGGGTAGTGCAAACGGCTCGACAGGGGTCCGGCCAATGACAATGGTAAACGATAACTATTTGCAACATAGCGCCCGCTCCTTATGATTGAACTTTGCGCTAGAAAGGCAAACGCACCATGGGCGAAATATCACTTAACACGCCATACTGTATCGGCGGCGGCGGGCCAGCCGGTCTGATGATCGGCTATTTATTGGCTCGGGCGGGGGTAGCGGTGACGGTGCTGGAAAAACATCACGATTTTTTACGCGACTTTCGCGGCGACACCATCCATCCTTCTACCCTAGCCATCATGCATTATCTGGGATTGCTTGAGGGGCTATTGGCGTTACCACACCAGAAGGTGACGACGCTTCGCGGTGAGCTACAGGGTAAGACCGTCACAATGGCCGATTTCAGCAGTCTTCCCGGCCGCTGCCAATATATGATGCTGATGCCGCAGTGGGATTTTCTCAGTTTCCTGGCGCAGCAGGCGGCCATGCTGCCGGGCTTTACCCTACTGCGCGCGACGCGTGGCGTCTCATTATGTCGGCACGAGTGGCGGGTTGTCGGCGTCAACGCCGAAGACGACGCCGGCCGACTCACCATTACCACCCCGCTGGTAATAGGCACTGACGGCCCGCCGGTCGATGGTGCGCGCCGACGCCGGGCTGCAGGTCAGGAATTTCGGCGCGCCGCGCGACGTGGTATGGATGAAACTGCCGAAAGAGGCTGGCGATGCCGGCTGGGCCAGCGGCCACGGCGGGCCGAAAAACAATTTCATCATGCTCGACCGCGGTGACTATTGGCAGTGCGGCTACAGCATCGTCAAAGGCAGTTTCGACGCGCTCCAGCAGCAGGGATTAGCGTCGCTGCTAATGCACGTGGCGGCGGTCGCGCCGGTCAGCGTCGAACGGCGGCGGCGACAAATCACCGACTGGCGACAGGTGAAGCTGCTGGATATCCGTATTGACCGGCTGACGCATTGGGCCGCGCCCGGCGTGTTGTGCATCGGCGATGCCGCCCATGCCATGTCCCCCATTGGCGGCGTCGGCGTCAACCTGGCCATTCAGGACACGGTGGCTACCGCAAATTTGCTGGCTAAACCGCTGGCGCGCGGCGCGGTCAGCCTGCGTGAGCTTAATCGAGTGCAGCGCCGCCGCCAGTTCCCGACCCGCCACCACCCAGGCGCTGCAAATTATGATGACCGGTAAGGGACATTCCCCCACCCGCCCTCGTCGCACACCGTCGACATTGGAATTATGGCTGCGCCAGCGTCCGTGGCTACCGCGCCTGGCCGGCAGGATTATTGGCTTGGGGCTTGGGGTTCCGGGCCCGAACGACCGCGGCGCGCGCTGCTGCGGGGCATAAAGACCGAAACGCGGCAGCGATAGGTCCCCTCTCCCGCGGGACGTAGGCCGTTCTCCGCCACAATGCCCCGTGCGTCGCTGCAAACGCGTTGCCCGCGCACGTTGGCTCTTCCCCCCCCCTGTCGGCAGATTGCCTTACACTGTCTCCCTTTGGCCGACGCCACGCTCAACAGTGTCGGATTCACCATCAGCTCAGGAGCTTGTGTTGAACGTCTGTGAATATACGTTGCCCGGCATGTTCATCAAGGAACATCGGGTAAAAGTGCCGCTGGATTGGTCGCAGCCGCAAGACGGCCGCACGTTGGATCTGTTTGTGCGCGAGGTGGTGGACCCGCGCAAGCGCCATAAATCGTTACCCAAACTCGCATTTCTTCAGGGGGGCACCGGCGGCAAAGGGCCGCGCCCACAGGGCGGCGGGCCGGTATGGCTTGCCGAGGCGCTGAAAACCCACCGGGTGATCTTGATGGATCAGCGCGGCACCGGGCACAGCAGCCGGGTCGAAAGCGCCACCCTGGCGTCGATGGATGGTCAGGCTGGCGCGGCCTATTTGTGGCATTTCCGCGCCGACAGCATCGTGCGCGATTGCGAATTTCTGCGCACGGAACTGTTTGGCGGCGACCGCTGGGAAACCCTTGGTCAGAGCTATGGCGGCTTCTTAACCGTAAGCGCCCCGTGGAGGACGTCTTGAATTATTGGKGGGTTTGTTGTATGGCCCGGTAAGAATATGTTCCACTACGATGCCTAGTGAACC
>NZ_JBLKSS010000179.1:2471-8008 GCF_047607725.1 Sodalis sp. (in: enterobacteria)
AATGCAATGAGCATAAGCGTGTAACGTAGGTTTACTGTCTCATACAACAAACCCCCCAATAATTCAAGACGTCCTCCACGGGGCGCTTACGTTTCCGCCGGGTTAAATCGGTCTAACTTTCCTTTTCACGCTATCACCAATACGGGTACCACCATGAAATTACGAATGAACGTTGCTGGTGAACCGGCTTGCCTTATAGATAGAAGTCTGGGAAGATAAAGTGCCCAACCTGGCCCGGGAACTGCGGGCGAAATTGCCGATGAAAAGCGTGCTGCAGCACTGCAAGCTGATTGGCGATATGGTGTTTTTCACTATACCGATTGTCGCGCCCTGGGAAAATAAATATAAAACCGAAGAGGTGGGCAAACTGCGCCGGGAGAAATACGGTAAAGCCACAGGCTCGGTGTGTTTTTACAGTTCGCGGCAGCAATTTTGCGTGGTTTACGGCGACGACACCGCCGAAGAACCGCTGCCGATTTCCTACATCGGCGAGGTGGTTGAAGGGGCGCTGCAACTGCGCGTCACCGGATTGGAAACCTGGTTTGATCAGGGCCGGGTGGTCGAGCTGGAAATTGTCGATTAGCTCACCGCCCGCCGGGCCGGGGGGGATGCCGCTCCCGGCCCGGCGGAGGAATACCGCCTCGTCTCACGCCGCCAGCAGGTCGGCCATAGCCCGACAGATAAACGCGCTTTCCGCCGGCGGCAGCCGGCCCGGCGCGCCGGCGCAATGACCAAACGGTGACGCCAGCGGGCGCCATTCCCCCCGGGCCAGCAAGCCGCATTCCATCTCTGCCTCTTCCAGCGTGAAGTAGCTGTCGGTGGTACAGGGCATGACGACGGTCCTGGCGGTAATCGCCGCCATCGCCGCGTCGAAATCACCGCCAAAGTGTGCATTATCGGCGATATTTGCCGTCTGCCAGCTATGCAGCATGCACAGCAGGTCATTGGCGTCGCGCCCTTGATGATCCTGCTCCCAATAGTGCAACAGCGCCTCGCGGGTCGAAAAATTTAACTGCCGGTAGAGATGCTGGCGATAGAACGCGGCGGAATAGGCCCAACCCGCATAGCAGTGGCCGAAGGCGGCCAACCCCTTTAGCGGCGGGCGGGTATAACTTCCCTGCTGAAATAGCGGGTCCGTCTGCAGGGCCGCGGCTATGCCGGAGAGAAATACCTGATTCAGCGGCCAGCATTTGGCGCTGCCGCACACCGCCAGCAATGCGTCTACCGCATCGGGATAGAGCGTGGCCCACTGATACCCCTGCATCGCCCCCATCGACCAGCCGGCGATAAGCGCCAGTCTGTCGATTTGCCAATGATCGTGGATAAGCCGGTGCTGCGCCCGGACGTTATCCAGAAGCGTCACCGCCGGGAAGCGCCGGCCCTGCTGCGGCCCGGGATGGCTGGGGGGAGCTGGAGACACCGTTGCCGAACAGATTGGTGCAAATAATGAAATACCGGGCCGGATCGAGCACCTGGCCTGTGCCGATAAGCGCGTCCCAACCGCGATGGTCACCCGCATACCAGGACGGCAGCAAAATAGCGTTATCGCGCCGGCGGTTAAAACGGCCATAGGTCACATAACTCAGCCGGGCGTTTTGCATCCGATCGCCGCTGTGCAAGATAAAATCCCCCAGCTCACAATGTTGAGTGTCCTGCATCATCACCCCCTCGCGCACCGCACCCGCGGTGATTAATTAATCAGATAGTTAACTTGTTGCCAATTTCACGTCTATGGTACTATTTATCCGTCGAGGCGCCGAAACAGCGCCTTGTTAATCCAAGCCGCGCACGGCTTAGGAATCCTGTTTTCCTGACCCACGCTTGCTCGTTAAAAAAACAGGCTCTCTGAGCCGGAAAGGATTATGAAAACTCGCGCTACAAAGACCGCTATGACGCCCGCCGCCACCGTTAAGGGGAAAAAAAACCAGCCGGGGGATGTGGCGAATACCCTGCTTAATTGCGCACTGGAATTATTCGCCCGGAAAAATTACTCTTCCGTCAGAATCAAAGATATTGCCGACGCCACGGGCCATAATTCAGCTTTGATTTATTACTATTTTGGATCTAAAGAAAATCTTTTTCTAAAAGTCATTGAATCCACAGTAGAAAAAGCTTTCGAGCAGTTCGAGGCTATCAAACACGACGCCCGCGATCCCCAGCAAGTGCTGTTTCTTTGGATCCAGATACATATCATGCAATTTTATTTGCTGCAAAAGCTGGCCAAGATCAGCCTGGATTATGCCGGCACCCACGGCCGTACCCCCAAATCGATAAAGCGATTAAAAAATTTTATGAAAAAGAGTCGGTGGTGCTGAAAAATACCCTCACCGACGGCATACAGGCCTGGGTGTTTCGCGAGGTAAACCCCGCCGATATGGCGATGTTTATTTCGACCTACCTCGATGGGGTGTTATTCCGCACGGTCATGTTTCCTAAATTTAAATACAAACATGCCATCAATTGCATGCGCGAGTTTGTATTTGAACATCTGGCGGTCAAGCCGGCATAAACGGCAGGTCAGTCCTGCAGTTCGATGACGATTTCCGGCGCCCGGGCGCGCGAACAGCACAGCAATATCCGGTTGTTTTGTTCTTTTTCCGCCGGCGTCAAATAATTGTCGCGGTGGTCCGGAATACCGCGCACCACCCGCGCCTGACAGGTACCGCCGATGCCGCAGGCGGTTTCGGTGTCGATGCCGGCCAGGTTTAGCGCCTCGACGATAGTCTGCTCCCCCGTGACCGCTAACCGCTGCCCCGACGGGTGCAGTTGCACCATAAACGTCCCCTCCTGCGCTAGCGCCGGCGGCGAGAACAGCTCATAATGCAGATCCTCGTCGCGACGCCGTGCCGCGCGCAGAAATCCCGCACCGGCGCGGTAAACGGCTGCGATCCGCAGAGATAGAGCGCGCTACGCCCCACGTGCCGCAGCCAGCGCGTCAGTAGCCCGCACGGATCCGCCGGCGCTTGATGGTGCACTCTGAGCGCCGGCGCAATCTCCCGCCACGCCCCCTGCAGGTCGAAAGCGCTAAGGGTGTCCGGCCGGCCGAAATAATACAGCCGGTAAGGGCGCCCCTGACACGCCAGGGTCAGCGCCATCGGCAACAGCGGCGTGATGCCGATGCCTCCCGCCAGCAGCAGCGCCGGATAGGGATGTTGTTGCAGTGCGAACAGCGTCACCGGCGCGCCGATGGCGAGGGTCTGTCCCGGCATGACCTGCTGTCGCAGGTACTCCCCGGCGCCGCGGGAGTGCCGGGTGACCAGCACCGCCAACCAGTAATGGTGTAATTGCTCGGGATCGCCGCACAACGAGTAATGACGCAACAGCGAGGGGCTCAGGCGGACCGCGATATGCGCGCCGGCGCGCCAGGGTTAAAAGGATAACCCCGGTGCCCCCATCCCGCTTTTCGGTGACCACCACCTCCATGAACGGCTGCTCATTCATCGTTCTGCTCCGCAAACCGGCGACACGCCCCCGCAGGGCGGCATTTCGCCTCAAAAAATCGTGCTATAGCGCTCGATTTCCCATTGGCTAACACATGCAGGTGATAGTGATTCCACTCCTGCAGTTTGTATTTGACGAATTAATCCTTCAGCGCTTTACCGAGCGTCGCCTCGACGAAAGGATCGCTGCTGAACACCTCCACCGCCTCCAGCAGGTTTTGCGGCAGAAAATCAATGCCGCGCGCCTGCCGCTCCTGTTAGCTGATGGCATATAAATTGTCTTCGTTCGGTTCACGCGGGTCTATTTTGTCGCGGATCCCCTCCAGCCCGGCCGCCAGCGCCGCCGCCAGATAGGGATTGACCGCGCCGTCGGTGTTGCGCGATTCGCAGCGGCCGCCGCCGGCCGGTACCCGTACCGAGTTGGTGCGGTTATTGGATCCATAAGAGTTGAATACCGGCGCCCAAGAGAAATAATTCATCGCTCCCTGCCGCACCAGCCGTTTATAACTGTTCACCGTGGGCGCGAAGGCGGCGCAAAGCGCGCGCCCGTGGCGCAGCAGGCCGCCGATAAAGTAATACCCCGTCTGATACAGCACCAGCCCGCGCGGATCCTGCGCGGATTGAAAAATATTCTCGCCGCGGGCCTTATCAAACAACGACATATTAAAGTGCGCGCCGGTACCGGTTTTATTTGCGAAGGGTTTCTGCATCATTGTCGCCACCAGCCCTAATTCCCGGGCATAGTGCTTGGCCATGAAACGGAAGAAAATAAAGCGATCACAACTGGTCAGGGCATCGGCGTATTTGAAATCAAATTCAAATTGCGAGTTGCCATCCTCGTGGTCCAGCGAGTAGAGATCCCAACCCAGTTGATTGATGGTGGAGGATACTTTGTCGAGCCAGGCAAACTGGCCGATAAACCCCTGCAAATCGTAGCAGGGTTTATTGAGCTTGTTGTCCGCATCCGGCACCGACAGTCCGCCGTCTTGTTTGCGTTTAAGCAAATAGATCTCGCACTCGATCCCCAGATTAAAGCCAAAGCCCATCGCGTCGGCCTGCGCCAGCACATTCTTCAGCGCCACCCGCGTACTGAGGGGATAGGGTTCGCCCTGAAAGGCATTATCGGCCGGCATCCAGGCGATTTTCGGCTCCCAGGGCAGTTGGATTATCCCGTCCAGATCCGGAATCGAGGTAAGTTCATCTTCGTTAGGCAGTTGGCCGAGACCATCAAGGGCATAGCCGGTATAGCGCTCCAACCCCGCCGCCATTTGGCGCAAATGGCCAATCGGCACCACTTTGCCTTTCGGCACGCCGTGAATATCCACATAGGCGCCCATACAATACTGCACGCCCTGCTGCTGTAATTGTTGTTCCAGATCGGTTATCTGCTGTTCGGTCTTTTTCATCATCTGCTCTGCCATAGGAGGTGAAACCCGTCGCATCATGAATGTTCAACGATCGGGTGAGGGATATAGGGCGCTTCCAGCATCGCGATTTCCTCGCGGCTCAGCGTCAGTTCCGTGGCGCTGAGCGCGTCTTCCAAATGCTGCAGGGCCGTGACGCTGACCACCGGCGCCACCACCGCGGGCTTGCTGTAAAGCCCGGCCAGCGCCACCTGCGCCTGCGGAATGCCGCGCTGCGTCGCCACCTCGGTCACCGCCTGGATAACCTGCCGGTCCGCCTGCTCGGTCGCCGCGTAGAGAAACTCCGCATAGGCATCGCCGGCCCCGCACGACGTGCAGCGCTTGGCAAAATTGCCAGGCGTACATCGAGGAGGCGCCGAGATAGCACACCTTGCCCATCTTTACCAGGTCGTGCAGCGCCTCCAGCGTCTCCTCCAGGGGCGTGTCGTAATCCCAGCGATGGATTTCATACAGATCGATGTAATCGGTGTTAAGCCGTTTCAGGCTAGCGTCGATTTCGGTCATGATGCATTTGCGGGATAATCCTTTGCTGTTGGGCCCCTTGCGCATCGGGTTATAGACCTTGGAGGTAATCACCACCTCCTCCCGACGGGCGAAATCTTTCAGCGCCCGGCCCAGCACGACCTCGCTCTCGCCTCCCGAATACACATTGGCGGTATCGAAAAAGTTGATG
>NZ_JBLKSS010000180.1:0-7909 GCF_047607725.1 Sodalis sp. (in: enterobacteria)
CTCAAACCGGGATGGAAATAAAAGTTATTAAAATCAATATAATGTGAAAATGCAATGAGCATAAGCGTGTAACGTAGGTTTACTGTCTCATACAACAAACCCACCAATAATTCAAGACGTCCTCCACGGGGCGCTTACCACTTGAACAGCTTTCGCCCGCAGATAGTCTCCGTATTAAATCGCGCTTTTGATGCCGACATCCAGCTGTGGCAGCTGCACGGCAGCTGGCAATCCTTCGGGCCGACGCTGGATATCGGGGGGATTGATGCCGCCACCGCCGATGAGCGGCTGCACGTGCAGCGCGCCACGCTGGCGCTGGACGTGTGGCAATCCTTGCTGCACTGGCGTTGGCAGTTCCGCGACGTGACCTTTTATCGCCTGCAACTGGATCTGAATACCACGCTGATGGGCCGGGATCACCAAGGTAGCCCCATCAGCTTCGATCGTCTTTCCAATCTTTTCCTGCGTCAGTTCGATCATTTCATCCTGCGCGGCAGCCAGATCACCTTTTTAACCCCTTCGGGCGAACGGACTCGGCTTTCCGTGCCGCAGCTCACCTGGCTTAATACCTCCAACCGCCACCGCGCGGAAGGCAAGATCAGCCTATCGAATACCGATGTGCAGCAGGGCGCGATCGACGTGCGTATGGATCTGCACGATCAGCAGGGGCTGCTGGATAACGGCAAAGTGTATCTCAAGGCCCAGGATATCGATCTCAAGCCGTGGTTTAGCCAGCTGCTGCAAAGTAATACCGGCCTGCAAAGCGCCGATTTCAGTCTGGCGGCCTGGCTTACCCTCGAAAACGGCGAAATTGCCGGCGCGGACGCGCTGCTTAGCCGGGGCGCGGCGCTTTGGCAGGACGGCGACCAGGCGCACCGGCTTGACGTCAATCAACTGGCGCTCCATCTCAGTAAGCGGCAGGATGCCTGGCAGATGGATGTGCCGGCGCTGACTATCGCCACCGATGGCCAATCTTGGGCGCCTGTCGCGCTGTCGCTTTTTTGGCTGCCGGCAAAACGGCATCTCTTTTTCCCCGATCGGGAAGGCGAGATCCGCCTACGCGCCCGCGGGCTGGCGTTGGAGCGATTCACCCCGTTGCTGCCGTTTATCTCGGCGGTGACGCCGACGCTGCGCGCACTGGCACGACCTGCAGCCGCGCGGCGAGCTTTCCGCGCTGGCGCTGGACATCCCGCTCAGCGACGCCGGCGCCACGCGTTTTCAGGCGCGCTGGCGCGATCTCGGTTGGCAGCCCTGGGAGTTGCTGCCGGGGGCGGACCATGTTTCTGGCGAGGCGGAAGGCTTGCTGGCCGCGGGGCGGCTGCAGCTCGCGCTGGACGACAGCACGCTACCCTATCAGAGCATGTTCCGCGCGCCGCTGGCCCTATCCCGCGCCCGCGCAACCTTTGATAGGCGCCACAACCCGCAGGAAGGGCTGGTATTATGGGGACGCAATATCGATGCCCAGGCACGATCGCTTTGGGCCAACGACGATTTCTATTTCCATAAACCGGTAAAAGGCGAGCCCTGGCTGGACATTCTTGCCGGTCTGCGCCTGGATGATGCCGCCGACGCCTGGCGTTATTTCCCAGAGCTGCTGATGGGGACCCGCCTGGTGGACTACCTGACGGGCGCGCTTAAAGGCGGCCAGGTAGAGAATGCCACTTTGCTGTTTGCCGGCAACCCCAGTCGATTCCCGTTTAAGCATAACGACGGCCAGTTTGAGGTGT
This sequence comes from Sodalis sp. (in: enterobacteria), assembly GCF_047607725.1. GTDB lineage: Bacteria > Pseudomonadota > Gammaproteobacteria > Enterobacterales > Enterobacteriaceae > JBLKSS01. The sequence goes on from NZ_JBLKSS010000180.1 coordinate 1,728, forward strand.
GGGTGCCGCTCAAGCAGGCGGAATATCAGTTTGAACCCGGCTGGCCGGCGCTTACGCAGCTGGATATCGACCTGGATTTCGTCAACGACGGCCTGTTTATACATGTGCCGCAAACCGCGCTCGGCTAGGCTCGCGGTCGCAATATCGCTGCCAGTATTCCTGACTATTCCAAAGAAAAATTGTTAATCGATGCCGGCATCAGCGGCACCGGCTGCGCTATCCGCGACTATTTTCTCCAGACGCCGCTCAAGGCGTCGCTCGGCAAAACTCTCGATGAGCTGCAGGTCGGCGGGCCGGTGAATGGCGACCTGCATCTGGATATTCCCCTTGACGGTCAGCCGGTGACTGCGTCCGGCAATGTGGCGCTTACCTGAAAAATAACTCACTGTATATCAAACCATTGGGCACGACCCTACAGGGGCTAAGCGGTAATTTCCATTACAATAACGGCAATTTGGACAGCGCCCCTCTTGACGGGCAATGGTTTGGCCAGCCGATAGCGGTGAATTTCACAACCCGGGAGAAGCCCACCGGCTTTGATATTAACGTGGGCCTGAAAGGGGACTGGGCGCTTAATCAATTGCCCGGGCTGCCGGACGCGCTGATGGAATCGGTCAACGGCCGCGCGGCCTGGCAGAGCGACATCGCCGTCGCTTTGCCGCTGAAGGGAGAGACGCGTTATGAGGTCGCGGTGAAAAGCGATCTAAAAAATGTAAGCAGTCACTTTCCCCCGCCGCTGGATAAATCAGGTGGGCAGCCTTTCACGCTAGCAGTAAACGCCAAGGAGGACATGCACGCCTTCCTGTTAAGCGGCCACGCCGGCAGCCGCAACAGTTTCAATAGCCAATGGTTGTTGGGGCGCCAGCTCGCCTTGGCGCGCGGCGCCTGGGCGGACGGAGGCAAAATACCGCCGCTGCCGGCGGATAAAAGCCTGACGCTGTCGCTGCCGGCGCTCGATGGCGAAAATTGGCTGGCGCTGATGAAGTCGCCGGCGTCGGGCGGGGAAACGCTGCCGGCCGCACGCTTTCGTTTTCCCGATGCGCTGACGCTGTGTACCCCGGCCCTGACGCGGGGCGGGCAGGTCTGGCATCAACTGGCGTTAACCCGCAATAATGTGGCCGGTGGGAGCAGGGTGACGGCGCAAGGAAAGGAAATTAATGGCGTGCTGACCATGATCGCGAACGCGCCCTGGCGCGCCGACCTGGACTATCTCTACTACAACCCGGCTTTCGCCGACGCCAGCGCCAATGCCGCTTCGTCCCCCACGGCGGCACACCTAAACGACAGCGCTGGCTTCGCTGACTGGCCTGCGCTGGCTGTCGCCTGCCGCCAGTGCTGGATTAAAGGCCAAAATCTGGGGCGCGTCAGCGGCAATATCAAGCTGCAGCAGGATCAACTGATACTGACCGGCGGCGTGATCGACACCGGCAACGCCCGGCTGACCGCCGAGGGCAGCTGGTTGCGCAGCCGCCGCGAGAACCGGACGTCGCTGAAAGGGACAATGGAAGGGAAAGATATTGGCGCCGCGGCGGATTATATCGGCATGGATACGCCGCTGCGCGAAGCGCCCTTTCACCTGAATTACGATTTGCACTGGCGCGCGGCGCCCTGGCAGCCCGATATCGCGAGTCTGAACGGCGTGCTGCATAGCCAATTGGGCAAAGGCAAAATCGAAAATATCAGCAGCGGCAGCGCCGGACGCATCCTGAGGTTGGTGAGCTTTGATGCGCTGTTGCGCAAATTGCAGTTTGATTTCAGCGACGCTTTCGGCAAGGGATTTTATTTTGATTCGATCAAAGGCACTGCCTGGTTGAAAGACGGCACCTTGCATACCAACGATCTCTTGAACGATGGCCTGGAAGCGGATATCGCCATGACCGGCGATGTGGATTTCAACCGCCAGCATATTGATATGGAAGCGGTGATCGCGCCGGAAATTTCGGCGACGGTGGGGGTGGCAACGGCATTTGTGATTAATCCGGTGGTTGGGGCAGCGGTCTTTGCTGCCAGCAAGGTATTGGCGCCGTTGTGGAATAAGTTATCGCTAATTCGCTACCATATAAGCGGCAGCTTGGACGCGCCGGAAATACAGGAAGTTTTACGCCAGCCGCGCGCTCAGGAGGCCAAGTCGAAATAAAGGCCGGTTATTTGACGCCGACGGTGAATTGCCGCAGTCTATAAAGATGACGCATGCCTGTATTCGCGCCGTGGCGGGTCAAATCCATTTTTTAAGAGCGAGAACCTATGAGTCTGACGTTAGTCAGTGAGCATTTACTTTCGGCTAATCAACTGCAGCACAACCATCTTTTCTCTCTATTGGAGCAGATGAGCGCACGACGTCTGGACTATGCCGATCTCTATTTCCAGTCAAGCTATCATGAAGCATGGGTCATTGAAGACGGCATCATCAAGGAAGGGTCGTATAATATCGACCAGGGCGTCGGCGTGCGCGCGATAAGCGGCGAAAAAACCGGTTTCGCCTATGCCGACCAAATCACCCTGGCAGCGTTGAACCAAAGCGCGATGGCCGCGCGCAGCATCGTAAGTGACGCGGGCAGCGGCCGGGTGCATACCCTGGGCTCGGTGGCTTACCGTCCCCTATATCCGCCGTTGGATCCGCTCGCCAGTCTGCCGCGCGAGGAGAAAATCGCGTTGCTGCACCGGGTGGATAAAGCGGCGCGCGCCGCCGATGCGTGTGTCCAGGAAGTCACGGCCAGCCTGTCGGGGGTGTATGAGCAGATTCTGGTCGCTGCTACCGACGGTACGCTGGCGGCGGATGTGCGCCCGCTGGTGCGCCTGTCCATCAGCGTGCAGGTCGAGCAGGATGGCAAACGCGAGCGCGGCGCCAGCGGCGGCGGCGGCCGTTTTGGCTACGATTTCTTCTTGGCAGAGGTGGACGGCGAGGTGCGTGCCGACAGCTGGGCGCGGGAAGCGGTGCGGATGGCGCTGGTGAATCTCTCCGCCGCCGCGGCCCCTGCCGGCGCCATGCCGGTAGTGCTCGGCGCGGGTTGGCCGGGCGTGCTGCTGCACGAAGCGGTGGGACACGGCCTGGAAGGGGATTTCAATCGCCACGGCAGCTCGGTGTTCAGCGGGCAGATGGGCAAGCGGGTGGCGTCCGAGCTATGCACGGTAGTCGACGATGGTACGCTCGCCGGCCTGCGCGGCTCGCTGGCCATCGATGATGAAGGCGTGCCTGGGCAATACAATGTGCTGATAGAAAACGGCCGGCTGAAAGGGTACATGCAGGACAAACTTAACGCCCGGCTAATGGGGGTCGCGCCCACCGGCAACGGCCGACGGGAGTCCTACGCGCATTTACCGATGCCGCGGATGACCAATACCTACATGCTGGCGGGTCAATCGACGCCGGAAGAAATTATCGCCAGCGTAGAGCGCGGCATTTATGCGCCCAACTTTGGCGGCGGACAGGTGGATATCACCTCCGGCAAGTTCGTTTTCTCCACCTCGGAAGCCTATTTGATTGAGAACGGACGTGTGACCACGCCGGTGAAAGGCGCAACGCTCATCGGCTCCGGTATTGAGGCGATGCAGCAAATCTCGATGGTCGGCAATGACTTGGCGTTGGATAAAGGGGTTGGCGTCTGCGGCAAAGAAGGCCAAAGCTTGCCGGTAGGCGTGGGCCAGCCGACGTTGAAGTTGGACAAAATCACCGTGGGCGGTACCGCCTATAAGCCGCGGCTGACGTCGGCGCGGGAAGGCGCCGCTACCGCCATTAATCTCCTGGGCGCCGCAGGCCGCGGCGGCTCCCTTCCCGAACGCGGCGGGCCTACCATCGCCTCGAGCATATCGCCTTGAGCGCCATTGCGCCGGTGCCGCCGTTAACGCGGCGGGCGACAGCCCACCCCGGCTTAACCGACGCTGTCCTGGCGAAAGGTCTGATACATATCCGCCACCTTGCTGAAGTAGTCGGTGAGGTGGTTAATGCAGACCTGTACCTTCAGCGGCAATTTATCACGCGCCGTATACACCGCATATACCGGCCGCGGATCGGAGTGATAGTGGCTGAATAAAATCTCGACATTGCCGCGTTTTATCTCATCCAGGACCCACATAATCGGCACATAAGCGATGCCGGCGCCGGCGGTCAGCCAGCGGATCAGCGTTTGCGAATCGTTGGTGGCAAAGCGGCCGGCCGGCGACAAATGCAGCGTGATGCCTTCCGGCGCAATGAGTTCAAACTCGCTGTCCGGGCGCACGTCATATTCCAGCCAGGAGAAATTGGCCATGTCGCCGGGTTTTTCCGGCGTACCCCGCTGCGCCAGATAGCTTTTAGCGGCGCACACCACCATCGGCATCGATCCCAGCCGGCGCGAAAACAGACCGGAACGGAATCTTGCAGCTCGCCCACTCTTACCACCAGGTCCAGCCCGTCGGAGATAAGATCCGGCGCCGGAATACCGGTCACCAGGTTGACCGACAGGCCGGGATACTCCTTCAGCATCTCGGCGGTAATCGGCGCCAGAACATTTTGGGCCAGCGTCGAGGAACTGCCGATGCGCAGGGTGCAGATGGGCGTATTATTAAAGGCGAATAATTGCTCATGCACCTCATTGAATTCCTGCAGCATACGCCGACAGCCCTGGTAATAGATTTTGCCGGCTTCGGTCAGGTCGATGCTACGGGTGCTACGGTTAAGTAGCTTTACCTGCAAGTCATTTTCCAATTTCGCCACGGTCTGGCTGACGGAAGAGACGCTCATCTGCAGCCGGCGCGCGGCGCTGGTAAACGAGTTGGCCTCCACGACGCGGGCGAAAATCAACAGGCGTTTTAGTCTTTCCATATTCACTCTGGCTTAAAAGTGATTTAGATCACGTTATGTTGAAACCGACGGAATGTACAGGGTAATATAGCAATGTCGGTTCGCTTTATCGCGCACGCTAACCTGAAATAGCTTACCATTTTATTAGCTTTTTATAAATAGTAGCAATTTGAACGGGCTGTACACAATCGGCTAACGCCCCCTTTCCCGGAAAACGTCATCATTCCCCCAACGGGGTTTTATACTCATCCTGAGCGCAACCGGGGGGGGACGGCCTTTTGTCGCGAAATCCCTGTCAAGGCGGCGGACGGCAGCACAGGAATCGACATCGGTTACAGTTAAAGGAAAAAGTATGAGTTTGCTTCCGGTCATGCTGATCTTTGGCCTGTCTTTTCCACCGGTATTTTTCGAGTTGATCCTCTCGCTGGTGCTGTTTTTCGCGCTGCGCAGGCTATTGCTGCCCAGCGGAATCTATGATTTTGTCTGGCATCCGGCCTTATTCAACACCGCACTGTATTGTTGCGTTTTTTACCTGATTTCTTGTTTTTTCGTTTGAGGTCGTCGTGAAAACCTTCGCCACTAAAATCTTCCGCGTCGCTATCGCCCTGCTGCTGGTGCTGATAGCCGCCATCGCTATTTTCCGCGCCTGGTCGTTTTATACCGAGTCGCCCTGGACCCGGGACGCCAAGTTCACCGCCGATGTGGTGGCCATTGCGCCGGACGTCGGCGGCTTGCTCACCGATGTGCCTATTCGCGATAATCAACCGGTAAAGAAAGGCGATCTGTTACTCATCATCGACAAACCGCGTTTTCAAGAAGCGCAGGCGGAAGCGGACGTAAGTTATTACCAGGCGCTGGCGGCGGAGAAACAACGCGAGGCGTCGCGTCGGCGTAGTCTGGGGACCAACTCGATGTCCCAAGAACAGATCGATCAGGCCAGTAACGATTTTTCGACCGTCAGCCATCAGTTGGCCAAAGCCATCACGGTGAGGAATTTGGCCAAGTTGGACTTGGCGCGCACCGAAGTGCGGGCGCCAGCGGACGGTTGGGTGACTAACTTGAACGTTCACGCCGGTGAGTTCATCACCCGCGGCTCGGTTGCGGTGGCCCTGGTGCTGGTTCCGGTCACGTCCGATCACTGATTCCGGTCGCCCGATCAGCGATTCCGATTCTGTCCGATCGCTCATCTTCTGTTCCGCCATACTCTGGAGACTTTTAGCTTCCGGGGGTATGGCATGGCACGTAAAAAAAAGAACGCGAGAACAGATATGTGCATCTATATCACTGTATTACGCATGAAATTTGAGCAGCGTCGCTCGAATCGCACCATCGCAGCAGCGCTCGGCATCGGCTGTACCACAGTGCACGATATCCTCGGCCGATTCACGGTAGCTAACCTGGT
>NZ_JBLKSS010000181.1:0-7762 GCF_047607725.1 Sodalis sp. (in: enterobacteria)
CGCCGGATTATCCATGATCTGACAGCCGTCCCTTATAGGATGCGGGTTCACTAGGCATCGTAGTGGAACATATTCTTACCGGGCCATACAACAAACCCACCAATAATTCAAGACGTCCTCCACGGGGCGCTTACGGAAAATCTGCCATTTCTGATAACACACCCATGCTCCATCCACTGAATGATACAGCCCGCCGGTCAGGCTTTGCTTCCCTTTCGCTTATCGCCAGTGGGCGTAAAAGGGGTTGCTCTTCAAAAGCATAGACCATTTGTATGGCGAATACCTTGTCGGTGAGGGAAAGGCGATAATGCCCGACCACGAGGGGATGGGTCCGAAGCGACACGCGCCGTCGATGCGCAGGATAAAACGGGTGTTCGTCAGGCGCGGTACGCGTTTTCTCGAGCCGTGACGCGTTCGACCTGGCAAGCCGCTATCCCCAGCGGAAAACCGCACGCCGGTGCACGGCAGGTTGGCGATGGTCGGCAGGAAAAAACGCCCCGTCCGGGAAAGCGGACGGGGCGGGGGCAGGGTCGACGACCGTCAACCCATCAGGTCAGAACTGATAGACCAGACCCAGGGCGACCACGTCGCCGCTGTTGATGCCCAGGGCGTTATCGTCGTCGATCTGGTTGATGATGTAATCCACATAGGTGGACATGTTGCGGTTGAAGTAGTAGGTCGCGCCCACTTCAAAGTAGTTGAGCAGGTCCACATCTCCGATGCCTTCAACATCTTTGGCGCGGGATTTGGTATAGCCGATCGAGGGACGCAGGCCGAAGTCGAACTGGTATTGTGCCACCAGCGAGTAGTCCTGTGTCTTGTTGGCAAAGCCTTCCGCTGTGGCGCCCGTCGAGGTGGTACCATCGAAATAAGTGGCGTTGCGGGTTTCACCGTAGGTGGCGGCCAAATAGATATTGTTGGCTTCATACTTCAGGGCGGTTGCCCACTGCTCAGCGCGATCGCCGTTACCGTAGGCCGCGGACTGCTGGACGTCGGTACGATCGATCGGAGGAGGCATAGCTGCCGACAACGCCGATGCCGATAGGCGTTTCATAGGTGATAGATCCGCCCCAACCATCGCCGTTAGCGCGGCCCATTTCGTCACGATCGTTTTTACCTTGATATTGCAGGGCGAAACTCAGACCGTCAACCAGGCCAAAGAAGTTACTGTTGCGGTAGGTGGCGACGCCGGTGGTGCGTCCCACCATGAAGTTGTCGGTATAGGCCAGTTCACCGCCGAACTCCGGCAGCATATCGGTCCAAGCCAGCGCGTCATATACCCCGCCATAATTACGGCCATAATCAAATGAACCATAATCGCCGAATTTCAAGCCGCCAAAGCCCAGACGGGTTTTGTTACCGTTGTCGAAATCGTCTCCACCTTCGCTGTTGTTGGCCTGTACGTTATATTCCCACTGACCATAACCGGTCAGTTGATCGGTAATTTGCGTTTCGCCCTTGAAGCCAAAACGGATGTAAGACTGGTCGCCGTCAGTCGCGTAGGCGTCATCTTTACCGAAATAGTGCAGGCCATCCACTTTTCCGTATAAATCAAGCTTATTGCCGTCTTTGTTGTAGACTTCCGCCGCATTAGCCAGGCCTGCCGCCAGCATGGCCGGAATAGCCACTGCAAGTATGCTTTTTTTCATCACATTGATACCTTATATAGGCTTTTTTTTGAATGCGGGCATAAGCCCGCGCCACTACTGAAACATCTCTTCTGAAAAATTTAATTACAAAAAAGGGGCGTATCCATTGCAGTGTCCGTATATCACGCTGTAAGCATTACAGAAATCCTTCTCTTCTCTGCTCAGGGTGTAATGCCTATTTTCTGCTATACTAAAATTCTACGATTATGCATTGTTTCTATCGCTTCGCTTGGCGTCAATACTGTTTTTTTCAAACACTGCATAACCTGAGACGGGTGAAGAATTAACATGTCATCCGGAAAGTGATTAATGGCCTTGCCGCTGTGATAATAATTTCATTCTTGGCAGCGTTGTCCCCACCTTCGGTGCGCCGTTCCTTATCCTGCCGCTATTACCGCTCTAAATCAGGGCGTTGTGCCGCCACGGCTTGTCGTGGTATTTGCCTGCGTCGTTGTGCTCTTCGTGCCAGGGGCCGAATTTGCCGATAAAAAGGGCAAAATTGGGCGACGGCACGCTCGGTCAATAACAGCACGTTTGGTTCAATTTACCCGCTAGCCTACACTTTCCTGATTGTCAAAGCCAGCCTGTCAGGCGTTTTTGCACGGCAAACGGAGACGGTAGTCGGTGCCTTGGCCTATTTCATCCCCGGCCAAGGCGTGAAGCGCAACAAGTAGACACAGGAGGCTCCAATGGGAAATAAAATAATAAACTTCTGAAGGTAAAAGTCACTATGGATAATTAATTATTTTGTGATCCATTGTAAATTCTCAACATACATTATCCCAAAGTTATTACAGGATAATTTCAGCAGGCGCATGAATAAACAAAAAGCGCATTTGATGTTTGCTTCAGCATTAATTGCTAAAAATCGCACGCATTAGCCTATTTGGATAATGGCGGAAATAATATATTTGTATTTCTGGATAATAAATCGGTGAAAGTATGTATTAATATTAAACAATTTATCACAGTCTCCAACAAAGATATATCTCCTGACATGATAGTGTCACTTTCTAAGCGAAACGGTATTAACCCGCCTGCGTCAGAGGTTATTTCGCCAATTTTTCGGCACAAATTGTCATTAACCGCATTCGTGGTTAACTTAAAATGCCCCGTAAATGTTTAGTTGCACAAAAGTTACAGAATGAAAACATTTTATGCCAATAGTTTCATTGAGTTATTATTAGTTAAAGTGTTGTCCGCGCGCGGACGCAGGGGGATGACATCAAAACTTACAAGGAACCTGAGGGTATTCTATGGATCAGGCCGGTATTATCCAAGATTTGTTGAGCTGGCTGGAAGGGCATCTCGATACGCCGTTGTCGCTGGATAGAGTTGCTGAGCGCTCGGGTTATTCCAAGTGGCATTTGCAGCGCAAATTCAAGCTGGCGACCGGGCAGGCGATTGGCGCCTATATATGGGCTCGGCGGCTCTCGCGGGCCGCGCTGGCGCTGCGGCTTACCAGCCGCTCGGTAGAAGATATCGCGCTGCAGTACGGTTTCGACTCGCAACAAACCTTCACCCGCGCATTCAAAAAGCAATTTATCCAGACGCCGGCGCTTTATCGCCGTTCGCGCAAATGGCATTTCTCGGGCATGCACCCGCCGTACCGTTTCGATAGCCGGCCTTTGCCCGCGGCGGAGTTCGTTACGCTGCCGGCAATGACTCTCATTGGTACCTCGCAAAGCTACACCTGTACGTTGGAGCAGCTGAGCGAATATCGCACTAATTTGCGTACCCATTTCTGGCGCCAGTTCCTGGCCGCCACGCCGGGCAAACCGTTGGTGCTGTACGGCCTGTGCGCCACGCAGGCGATTAAGGCGCGAGAAGATCGGCAGGAAGTGTTTTATACCACGGCGGTCGAGCCGCAATACCTTACCGATGGCATGCGCCAGGGGCAGCCCATCGAGCTGGAGGAAGGAGAATATGTCCAATTTACCTATCAGGGACCGAAGGCGGGGTTACAGAATTTTATCCTGGACATTTATGGCCACTGTTTACCGATGATGAAATTAATTCGCCGCGAAGGGGCCGACATCGAACGGTTCCGCCTAGCGGCGTCGGCTGGACAAGGCGAGTCGACAGACATGTTCTTGTGCGATTACCTGATCCCTATCCTGCGCGCCGAGCAGAGTATACAGCAGCCCGTTACGCTGCCGTTAAGCTTCGGGTTGTGCCCTGGCTAAACTTTGCTGCCATCCCCTCTCGCCTTTGCGCGCGATGGGCAGGGCGTACCTACAGCAGCAGCCCGTCACACCGGCCTTGAGCGTTGGGCCGAGCCCAGGCTGATGGCCGCCTTCACGGGCGGGGAAGTCAACAGAACAGAAATAGCCCCCACGGCAGCAGCGTGAGATAACTCCATACAAAGAGGAAAACCCACGGCGCGTGGCGCGGAAATAGCACGCCCTGGCAAAAGTATTTCCAGGCGGCGCCGGGATAAAGACCGAGCGGCAGCAGCAGTGTCACCACCAGCACCAGCGGATGCTGTAAAAAGGCCACGAACCGCGTCCAGTCCGCTTCCCCGCCGTTGAGCATCACGGCGTCGCCGAGCAGTTCCAGACTGAACCAGATTGCCGGTATGGCCGTTGCTTCGCGCAGCATGTAAAAGCGGTAAAAGCCAAGATGGCGCCACCAGCCGCCGGTCATCGGCGGCGTATAAGGTCTACGTTTGGATGCATTTATCATCGGTTAGTCTCCCTGCGGGGTGAGGGTGGCAATCAGGTAATCCTTGCTGCTGGCCACTTTGCCCTGCTGTATGGCCGCGGCGGGGTCGACATGTTTCGGGCAAACCTCGGAACAGTAGCCGACGAAAGTGCATCGCCACACGCCGTTTTCACCGTTGAGCTGCGCCATGCGCTGACGCTGGCCCTTATCGCGGCTATCCAGGTTGTAGCGGTGGGCAAGGGTAATCGCCGCTGGCCCGATAAATTCCGGGTTAAGGCCGAATTGCGGACATGCGGCATAGCACAAGCCACAGTTGATGCAGCCGGCGAATTGATGGTATTTCGCCATTTGCGCTGGCGTTTGCACGTTGGCGCCCTGTTCCGGCGTGCGGTTATTGCCGATAATCCAGGGTTGAATTGCCAATAAACTTTCCATAAAGGCGCTCATATCCACCACCAAATCGCGCTCGATGGGGAAATTCGCCAGCGCTCGCACCCGCAGGCCGTGCTGAAAATCGCACAGGAAGGTTTTGCAGGCCAGCCGGGGAACATCGTTGACCATCATGCCGCAGGAGCCGCATATCGCCATCCGGCACGACCAGCGGAATGTCAAATCCGCCGCCAGATGGTCCTTGATATAGCCCAGCGTGTCCAAAAGCGTAGTTTGCTCGTCCCAGGGCACCTGATAGCTTTCCCAGTGCGGGGCGCGATCCTTTTCGGGATCATACGTTGGATCTGTACCGTCAACGGGTGCTTGTCAGCCATGGTGGGCCTCCTTACTCGCGGTGGCCGGCGCTTCCGCCTCGCTGCCGTAAACCCGCTTGGCGGGCGGTAGAGTGGTGATTTTCACGTCGCTATAATCCAGCCGGCCGCCGCCGTCGGACGTAGCGAACGCCAGGGTATGCTTAAGGAAATTGACATCGTCGCGGGCGGTACAGCCTTCGTCGAGACGTTGATGCGCACCGCGTGATTCCCGGCGATGAAACGCCGAATGCGCCATGCATTCCGCCACGTCAAGCCCGTGCTGCAACTCCAGCACATACAGCAAGTCGGTGTTGAAGACGCTGCTGGTATCCTGGATCTTAACCCGTTTAAACCGCTCTTTCAGCTCGGAGAGCTTATCGACGGTCTTTTGCATCAGCTCGGGAGTGTGATAAATGCCGCAGCCTTCCTCCATACTCAGGCCCATTTCGTCGCGCAGGGTGCTCCAGCTCTCGGTACCGTCCTGGCGCTGCAGCGACCGCAGGCGCTCGGTGATATCCCGCGCCAGACTGTCCAGCGCCACGCCGTTGGCGGGTGAACTCTGCTGGGCGCGCAATGCCGCCTGTTCCCCGGCGATGCGACCGAAGACCACCAGCTCCGCCAGCGAGTTGGAGCCCAGCCGATTGGCGCCGTGCAGCCCCACCGAGGAGCATTTCCCCACCGCGAGCAGCCCCTGCACGCGGGTTTGGCACAGTGGGTCGGTCTCTATGCCCCCCATGGTTTAATGGGCGGTGGGACGCACCGGAATCGGCTCATGCACCGGATCGACGCCCACATAGGCTTTGGCCAGCTCGCAGATAAACGGCAGCCGTTCTTGCAGCTTTTTGGCGCCCAGATGACGTAGATCCAGATGTACAACGTCGCCGCGCGGAGTGGCGATGGTGCGCCCGGCACGCCATTCATGCCAAAAAGCCTGCGAGAGTTTGTCTCTGGGGCTCAGCTCCATATATTTGTTTTTCGGTTCGCCAAGCGGGGTTTCCGGCCCCATCCCGTAATCCTGCAGATAGCGATAGCCGTCTTTGTTGACCATGATGCCGCCTTCGCCGCGGCAGCCTTCGGTTATCAAGATACCTGAACCGGGCAGGCCGGTCGGATGGTATTGCACAAATTCCATATCGCGCAGGGGAACACCGTGACGTAGGGCCATGCCCATGCCGTCGCCGGTGACGATACCGCCGTTGGTATTGTAGCGGTACACGCTGCCGGCGCCGCCGGTGGCCAGTATCACCGCGTTGGCGCGAAACTGCACCAGTTGGCTTTCCATCATGTTGATGGCCACCAGCCCACGGGCCTGCCCGTCGTCGACCAGCAAATCCAGCACAAAATACTCATCAAAGCGTTGGATTTGCGGAAATTGCAGCGAGGTCTGAAACAACGTGTGCAGCAAGTGGAAACCGGTTTTATCGGTGGCGAACCAGGTGCGTTCGATTTTCATCCCGCCAAAGCGCCTGACGTTGACGGTGCCGTCGGCTTTGCGGTTCCACGGGCAGCCCCATGCTCCAATTGGATCATCTCCCGCGGGCAGTCGCGCACGAAAGTATCGACCACGTCCTGTTCACACAGCCAGTCGCCGCCGGAGACCGTATCGTGAAAATGTTCGGCAAAACTGTCGTGATCTTGGGTGACGGCGGCGGCCCCCCCTTCGGCCGCCCAGCTGTGGCTGCGCATGGGATAGACTTTGGATATCAAGGCAATCTTGAGCAGAGGCTCCGCCTGTGCCACGGCGATGGCGGCGCGTAGTCCCGCCCCGCCGGCGCCGATGATAGCGATATCGCAATTAATGACCGACATAGCGTTCTCCATTGCTTAGTAAATAATGCTCAAATAATAAATGGGCGCTGTGGCCGCCCGCGGCCTCATACCACCATTAACATCCAGGGGTAGCCGATGACCAACAGTAGTACCAGGAAAATCGCGCCGAAGATGGTACCCAATCGCCAATAATCGGCGGTCGGAAGGTAGCCACTGCCGTAGTAAATCGGGCTGGGACCGGTGCCATAAGGGGTGATAATCCCCATGATACCCAGCGACGTGACCAGCAGCAGGCAAAATACCATCACGTTAATGCCCGGAATCGCGACGCCTATCGCCAGTACCGCCGGTAGCAGCGTGGTGGTATGGGCGGTGGTGCTGGCAAACAAAACAAGTAGTGCAGCAGGTAAAACACCAGCACCAGCGCCAAGGTGGCCTGTACCGGCGGGATACCGCCCAGTATCTGCGCCCCCAGCTTGCCCAGCCAGGCGATAAAGCCGACGTCGGACAGACCAGCCGCCAGGGTGACCAGGGTGGCGAACCAGACGAAGGTATTCCAGGCCGGTTTGTTGCCGGTGATATCGCTCCAGTCCAACACGCCGCTCAGCAGCATCAACACCACTACCATCAGGCCAGCTACCGCCGGTTCGATAAAGGCGGTGGCAAAGATCCAGCACAGCAGCGCCATACAGACAAAGACCAGCAGCAAGATCTTTTTACGCGATAGTTTGGCCAACTCGCTTTCCGCCCAGCGTGGCACTTCGGCATTTTCTTTCACGCCGGGCGGATACAGCCAGGTAAGCGCCCCGTGGAGGACGTCTTGAATTATTGGTGGGTTTGTTGTATGGCCCGGTAAGAATATGTTCCACTACGATGCCTAGTGAACCCGCATCCTATAAGGGACGGCTGTCAGATCATGGATAATCCGGCGATGAT
>NZ_JBLKSS010000183.1:0-7630 GCF_047607725.1 Sodalis sp. (in: enterobacteria)
CCAGCGGGAAATTGGGACGACGTCTTGAGGGTTTTGGTGGGGTTTGTTTCATGAATTGCGCCCATTAAAAAAATAATGGACATCATCTTTAATAACTTGATGGGGAATTAACAGACGGCGCTGGGCGTACGCTTACTCCCAGTTCGCTTTAACCGATACATCCGTATAGGACATACAAGGTGGGGTGTTCATTTAGTCTCCTTACTTTGGGAATTAATAATTGCGCGCGCCAGAGGAGTATTGTTGAAAAAAAAGGGCGTAAGGCATTAACTCTTGAACGATAGCGCAGCGACAGAGAGAACGGTAGGGGGAGCGACGGGACGAAAACGATAGGGGAGGAGCGTCTTTGGCGGCGCCGGCGTTGAAATTCGCGCCATAGCGGGCGCGCCGGCGCTTTGCTTCGGCACGCTTTCATGTCAAAGTGATTCGTCAGGCGGCGCGCGGTTATCGCCGCGCCGCCGCCCGCCCTTACAGGTGTAGCTAAAGCCTTATCGTTTCAGCCAAATATCATGTTGCTTTTATGTAAACAAATTAACAAGACGGTTAAATACTGATAAACTGGCTCTTGCCCAGCCGGATAACAACGAACCTTTTCTAATTAATGTATCGCCGGTAGGGAATGGAAAGCCAGGCACTACCTATGACAATGAAAGCGAGGAGAACGTCGTGCTAGAAGATTATCGTAAGCACGTTGCCGAGCGTGCTGCACAGGGCATTGTCCCTAAGCCTCTCGATGCCGTACAAATGGCGGCGCTGGTTGAGCTGCTGAAAACCCCGCCGGCGGGTGAAGAAGCGTATCTGCTGGATCTGTTGACCAATCGGGTACCGCCGGGCGTGGACGAAGCGGCCTACGTCAAAGCAGGTTTCCTTGCGGCCGTTGCCAAAGGCGAGGCGTCTTCCCCGCTAGTGACGGCGGAAAAAGCCATTGAGTTGCTGGGCACCATGCAGGGCGGCTACAACATTGCGCCGCTGGTGGACGCGCTGGACAATGAGGCACTGGCGCCTATCGCCGCCCGCGCGCTAAAATCCATGCTGCTGATGTTCGACAACTTTTATGATGTCGAAGAGAAAGCCAGGGCCGGTAATGCCCACGCGCAGGATGTCATGACGTCCTGGGCCGAGGCGGAATGGTTCCTGTCCCGTCCGCCGCTGGCGGAAAAAATGACCGTTACCGAGTTCAAGGTCACCGGCGAAACCAACACCGATGATTTATCGCCGGCCCCCGACGCCTGGTCGCGGCCGGATATCCCGCTGCATGCGCTGGCGATGCTGAAAAACGCCCGTGATGGCATTATCCCCGACCAGCCCGGCAACGTCGGCCCCATCCAGCAGATCGAGGCGCTGAACGGCAAAGGCTTCCCGTTAGCCTATGTCGGCGATGTGGTGGGTACCGGTTCCTCACGCAAATCCGCCACCAACTCGGTGCTGTGGTTTATGGGTGACGACATTCCGTATGTGCCGAACAAACGCGGCGGCGGGGTGGTGCTGGGCAGCAAAATCGCGCCGATTTTCTTCAACACCATGGAAGATGCCGGCGCCCTGCCGATCGAAGTGAACGTGTCCGATTTGAACATGGGCGACGTCATTGATATCTACCCGTTCGCGGGGGAAATCCGTCATCACGAGACCGGCGCGCTGCTTGCCAGCTTTACGCTGAAAACGGATGTGCTGGTGGACGAAGTGCGCGCCGGCGGCCGTATTCCGCTCATCATCGGCAGCGGTCTGACCGCGCGCGCGCGTGAATCGCTGGGTCTGCCGCCCAGCACCATCTTCCGCCACGCCCGCGATGTCGCCGCCAGCGACAAAGGATATACGCTGGCGCAGAAAATGGTCGGCCGCGCCTGCGGCGTGCCGGGGGTGCGTCCCGGCCAGTATTGCGAGCCGAAAATAACCTCGGTGGGGTCGCAGGACACGACCGGCCCCATGACGCGCGATGAGTTAAAAGATCTGGCGTGCCTGGGCTTCTCTGCCGACCTGGTGATGCAGTCATTCTGCCACACCGCCGCCTATCCCAAGCCGGTGGATGTGCAGACCCACCACACGCTGCCGGACTTCATCATGAATCGCGGCGGCGTCTCCTTGCGTCCGGGCGACGGTATCATCCACTCCTGGCTGAACCGTATGCTACTGCCCGATACCGTCGGCACCGGCGGCGATTCCCATACCCGTTTCCCGATTGGCATCTCGTTCTCGGCGGGTTCCGGGCTGGTGGCCTTCGCAGCCGCGACCGGGGTAATGCCGTTGGATATGCCTGAATCGGTGCTGGTTCGTTTCAAAGGCGCCATGCAGCCGGGCATTACCCTGCGCGATCTGGTGCATGCGATCCCGTATTATGCCATCAAGCAAGGGCTGCTGACGGTGGAGAAAAAGGGCAAGAAAAACATTTTCTCCGGTCGCATCCTGGAAATCGAGGGCCTGCCGGAACTGAAAGTGGAACAGGCTTTTGAACTGGCGGACGCCTCGGCGGAACGCTCCGCCGCCGGTTGTACCATCAAGCTTGACCAGGCGCCGATTACCGAATACCTGAATTCCAATATCGTGCTGCTGAAATGGATGATTTCGGAAGGTTACGGCGATCGCCGCACGCTGGAACGGCGTATCAAAGGCATGGAAAGCTGGCTGGCGAATCCGTCTCTTCTGTCGGCGGATGCCGATGCCGAGTATGCGGCGGTGATTGAGATTGATCTGGCCGAAATCAGCGAACCGATCCTGTGCGCGCCGAACGATCCGGACGACGCCCGTCTGCTGTCTGACGTGGCCGGCAGCAAAATCGATGAAGTCTTTATCGGCTCCTGCATGACCAATATCGGCCACTTCCGCGCCGCCGGTAAGCTGCTGGACAGCCACAAGGGCCAGCTGCCGACCCGCCTGTGGGTCGTGCCGCCAACCAAAATGGACGCCGCCCAGCTCACCGAAGAGGGCTACTATAGCGTCTTTGGCAAAAGCGGCGCGCGTATGGAAATCCCGGGTTGCTCGCTGTGCATGGGTAACCAGGCGCGGGTAACTGATGGCGCGACGGTCGTGTCCACCTCTACCCGTAACTTTCCGAACCGTTTAGGTAACGGCGCCGACGTCTATCTGGCCTCTGCGGAGCTGGCGGCGGTCACCTCGCTGCTGGGCCGTCTGCCGACGGTGGAGGAATATTTGCAGGCGATGGCGCTGGTGGATCAGACGGCGGTGGATACCTACCGTTATCTGAATTTCGACCGCCTCAGCGAATATACCGATAAAGCCGATCAGGTCATTTTCCAAACCGCGGTCTGATCCGCCCGCGTTCGGCGGCGCCCGCCCTGCAAGTCCACTACCGCCCGTCGCTGACGGGCGGTTTTTTTTCGTGCGTACGGCGTGCGTACCGGGGTAACCGCAGGCACCGGCGGCGATAATCGTGACGCAGGCTTTGGCGGGCGCGGTAAAAACGCGTAAAATCCCATTATCTTCCACCACCATTTTCCAAAAAGATACGGCACAGCGCCCCTGACGGGGGGGACGGCAACGATGGACTACGAATTTTTACGCGACACCACCGGTCAGGTCATCGTCAAATTCTCCATGGGCCATGAAGGCCATCGGGCATTGGCTGAATGACGAAGTGAAGGGCGATATGGCGCTGCTGGCGGACGTGGAGCGGCGTTTGCATAGCCTGTCCGGCTCCCTGGCGCAGTGGCAGCATATCGGCCATGAATATACCCTGCTCATTGACGCCGAAGAGGTCATGGTGCGCGCCAACGGCATGTCAGTCGAGTTTGACGACCAGGAAGAGGGGCTCAGTTACTACGATGAAGAAAGCCTGTCGCTGTGCGGCAGCGACGATTTTCTGCTGATGCTGAAGCGGTATCGCCATTTTATTAATACCGGCGGATGAAGCGCGGGCCGTGGTTGCTCTCCTCTCACCTGACTCCCCCCAGCTTGCTTGACTTCCCCCCGGCTCGCCTAACTTCTCCGCCGCTTGCCAGACCTGCCCTCGGCTTGCCAGTCGCCCCCGGCGGGCGCGCCTTTGCAATGGGCCTGGCGCCGTCATGAAGAGCGTGTACCGAAGCGCGCGGGCCTGGCCTAAGAGGCCAGCGTCGCCATAGCATACGCAGCTGGCCGCCTTTTTGGGGGCGAAAGGCCCGCCTTGTCGAGTTCCGCGCTCTGATTGCCTTGGACCGAGCGGCCAATGTTGCCGGCAAGGCCGGGAGTTACATTACGGGCAGGTTGCGGCCGTAATAGATTTCCTGCATCTCTTTGTAAAGTAGATCGGTAATCGCTTTGAGCTCGTCCGCGCTGAGATCGTCCGGCCGGGCATTGAAAAGATAATGTTTCAGATCGAAATCTTTCAGCATCATCTTAGTGTGAAAAATATTCTCCTGATACACATTGACGTCCATCATGTGATACAGCGCTTTCATATCTTTAGACATAAAATTCTGAATCGAGTTGATCTCATGGTCGATATAATGTTTTACCCCGTTGATATCGCGGGTAAAGCCGCGCACGCGGTAATCCATGGTGACAATATCCGACTCCAACTGATGGATCAGGTAATTAAGCGCTTTTAACGGGGAAATGACGCCGCAGGTCGATACTTCTATATCGGCGCGGAAGGTGCACAGGCCGCCCTCGGGATGGCTTTCCGGGTAGGTATGCACACAAATATGGCTTTTATCCAGATGCGCCACCACCGATTCCGGCAGCGGCCCGGGATGTTCGGACGTGTCGATGCTGCCGGGGTCGACCGGCTCCTCACTAACCAGTATGGTCACGCTCGCGCCCTGCGGCTCGTAATCCTGGCGGGCAATGTTCAGGGTATTGGCGCCTATCATGGAGCAGGTTTCGCTGAGAATTTCCGTCAGACGATTGGCGTTATATTGTTCGTCAATGTAGGCGATATAGCCGTCACGGTCGTCCGCCGTTTTGGCATAACAAATATCGTAAATACAAAAACTCAGGCTCTTGGTCAGGTTATTAAAGCCGTGTAGTTTTAGCTTCTGCAATTTGGTTCACCCCCTTATAAATACCGTTTCAGCGGGAAGCTGATAAGACATTCAGCAAATATTGCGGCAGGGCGAAGCTGCCGTTATGGATCGCCGCGTTATAGTAGCGGCAGGTCAGTCCGGTCTTGTCGATACGCGCCGCCAGGGTCGCGGTGTCGAGCTGGCGTAGCGCCGGATTTTGACTGGCCCAGGCGAAGGTCATGATACCGCCGTAATAGGTCGGCACCGCTGCCTGATAAAAGCTGACGTCGCTAAAATAGTGACGGAGTTTCCGGTGGCTATTGACCGCTTCATCCTGCTGTAAAAAACACACGCCGTTCTGCGCGACGAAAATGCCGTCTTGGTTAAGACAGCGCGCGCAGCCCTGATAGAAATCAGAGGTAAACAGGCTTTCTCCCGGCCCGATTGGGTCGGTGCAGTCGGAAATGATGACATCGAATTTCTCGCTGCTTTGGGAAACAAAATCCACACCGTCGGCAATCACCAGCGTAAAACACGGGTCGTCAAACGCGCCCGCGTTGTGGCGCGGCAAATATTTTTTGCAGAAGGTCACCACGCCGGCATCGATCTCAACCATGGTTATTTGCTCTACGCCGGGATGACGGCTGACTTCACGCAGCATCCCGCCGTCGCCGCCGCCGATGATGAGCACTTTTTTGACGTTGCCATGGGCGATAAGCGGCACATGGGCCATCATCTCATGATAGATAAACTCATCGCGCTCGGTGGTCTGCACCACGCCGTCCAGCGCCATGACCCGGCCCAACGCGGCATTTTCAAATATCACCAAATCCTGCTGGCCGGTGGTTTCCCGGTACAGGACGTTATCCACGGTAAAATATTGGCCGAAATGGTCGTGTAACGTTTCGTGCCAGGTTTCTTGGTTGGACATGTCTGGCTGCTCCTTGGCAAGTCCGCCATGAAAAAAACAGCGCAATATGATAGCTAACTCTGCTCGCGGTTGCACGGTTAAATTTCGTGCAAAGGGGCTTTGAGAGCGTATTATTTGGCGTAGGCGAGTAAACCGAGAGAGTTAGTCGCCAGCGATTCGCATTTTTTCGCCGACGGTAAGGGGATGCCCGCTGAGGTCACGGTAGCTGTCTTCGCCCAGCGCGCGCATATCATAGGCGGCGTAATTGCTCAGATCCCAGCGGTTTTGCTGGGCGAAAATCAAGATGGCGCGGCGGATCTGCTCATTGGGCATATCCGCATAGCCGCAATTATTCTTGAGATAGACGAACACCTCCGTCAGGTCGGCCATATCTTCCGCTTCGTTTTCCGTCAGCGCCTGCGCGGCACTGTAAATCCCAAGCAGGCTAAGCAACAGCAGCACCAATAAGGTGTTTTTCATAGTGAAACTCAATTCAATCGTTATACTTTGACGTTATCATATTTCAAGATAGACGCCTTCAATCATTTGTGCCGCAGGGCGATTATTCCTTATTATGGAACATGAAAAGGAATCTGTACCGCAGCGGTCACTCTCTTCCCGGTTCTGCTCTCGCCGAAACGAACAATCCGGCACGGTAAAACGGTTCCATTATGGCAATGGCAGGGGAGGGAGCACCACTGCAACAACGGGGCGCCGAGTTGCGCCTGGCTAACGCCCAGCTCTCAGGGTACTGGCAAAGCGAACAGGGCCGATACATAAAACGCCACCTGGCTTGTTTCCCTCCTCTATGGTTTGACTAAGTCATCACTACCGTTTGGGTCGTGCGCATAGGGGCGACGGTGTCGCCGCCGCGACATAGTCTTTGAAGCGATTTTGGCAACGCCATTCGCGGCGCCCTCAGGGGTTGTCGCGCCTCGGTTTAATGTTGCGCCTGGCGTTCGAGCCTATCACAGGCCCAGCGCCATTGGCGATTGACGGCGCGCCCGCATAGAAGCGAAAGTTAGGCGGGTTTGCCACCGCCGGGTTGTCGGCAAAGAACGTCTCGCGCGACAGGTCGTTTACGGCGAAACACCCTTTTCGCAGGACGGTGTGATTGCAAAAAGCCCAACTGCGCGGTGTCTGCGTGAGTTTCAGCCCCTATCGTGACTTAAACCACTGGCGCGTGGGGGTTAGTAGCGTCATCAGTGCGACAGGCATGTGCAGATTCTGGCTGGCAAGCCAGGTTAACCGGTCAAAAGTTGCCTCGGGAGCGGTGTCCACCAAACCGGAGCGGTCCAACGCCTCCAGCCGTTGGCTTTCATTAGCCGCCAGGGGGAAGGACACCGGCAATTCCAAGCGCTCAATCGGGGGCGTGATATCGCTTAAGGCATCGTGAATGGCCAGGGGGAGCTGCTCTGCGGAGGTTAGCTGGACCGATGGCGGGGCGCGATTTGCGTCCATTGCCGTGGCGTCGGCGTCGCCCACGGCCATCAGGCGCGTCTGTCCCAGGGCGGATGGGCCCCCAGATGAGACAGCATAGAAAGCCGCTCCGCGCGCGTCCGCCAGATCGACCACCACCACCACCACCGCCGGCAGCCGGTGGCCGATGGCGAAAGCGGTCGCGTAAACGTCGTCCACGGTCTCAACGTAAGCGCCCCGTGGAGGACGTCTTGAATTATTGGTGGGTTTGTTGTATGAGACAGTAAACCTACGTTACACGCTTATGCTCATTGTATTTTCACATTGTATTGATTTTAATAACTTTTATTTCCATCCCGGTTTGAGT
>NZ_JBLKSS010000184.1:0-7612 GCF_047607725.1 Sodalis sp. (in: enterobacteria)
CTATCATCGCCGGATTATCCATGATCTGACAGCCGTCCCTTATAGGATGCGGGTTCACTAGGCATCGTAGTGGAACATATTCTTACCGGGCCATACAACAAACCCACCAATAATTCAAGACGTCCTCCACGGGGCGCTTACTTGCGATAAGCGGTGTAAACCCGCCCGCGAGGATGGCGCCAAACTAGCTACCGATAGAAATCCCGCTATAGCGGACTCTGGTGCTAAACAATTCCGAAAAGAGGGAAGGTTGCATCGAGTTGATGGCGTTATGGGCAATATTTATCACCAGTACTATAGCCCAACAGCATTAACACGAACGAATGGCTTTCCAGTGCCCAGAAGAAGGGAAAGGGGCTGATGGCAGCGACGATGGCGCCAAAGAGATAAATCTTGCGGCGGCCGATTTTATCGGAAAGCGCGCCATACAGCAGATGCATCGGGCAGACCAGAATACAAACCCAAACAATGGCCAACAGCATGGTGCCGCGCTCAATACCCAGAGTGCTGGCGTAAGAGACCGCAAATACCGTTACGACATAATAAGGAACGCTTTCACCCAGCCGTAACAGCATTATGGTCAGAATACTGCGCCAGGAATTTTTGATAACCTCGACGGTCGGAATGGTTTTTTTGTCCTTCAGGATCAATTCCTGCCTTTGCATTTCTTTAAATGCGGGGGTTTCATCCAGTTTGGCGCGGACGAACAGACCCACGCCCAGCAAGATGGCGCTGGACAGGAAGGGGATGCGCCAGCCCCACGACAGTAAATCATCTTGGGGTAACAAGGTGACCAGAGCGAAGGTGCCCGCGGACAGCAGGTTGCCGAGGAAACCGCCGATTTGCGGAAAAACGCCGAAAAAACCGCGCCGGGGGGGTGGCGCGTATTCATACACCAGCAGCGCCGCGCCGCCCCACTCGCCGCCTACCAGGAAACCCTGTAGGAAGCGCAGCAGCACCAGCAACGCCGGCGCCCACAGCCCTATTTGCTATAGCCCGGCAGCAGGCCGGTGAGACATGACACGATCCCCATGCCGATAAGCGTGATGACCAGCGTTTTTTTACGGCCGATGATATCGCCCAGGTAACCAAAAAACATGCCGCCCAACGGTCGCGCAATAAACCTTACCCCAAAGGTGGCGAACGAGGCTAATAATGCGGTAGTCGGATCA
The DNA here is from genome assembly GCF_047607725.1 of Sodalis sp. (in: enterobacteria). Taxonomy (GTDB): domain Bacteria; phylum Pseudomonadota; class Gammaproteobacteria; order Enterobacterales; family Enterobacteriaceae; genus JBLKSS01. The sequence goes on from NZ_JBLKSS010000184.1 coordinate 1,173, forward strand.
ATGTCAGGGAAGAAAAGAATATTAAATACCAGCGCAGCGGCCATGCCGTATATTTGGAAATCATAGAATTCCAGAATGCTGCCTACCAGGCTCGATATTACCGCCAGGCGCATCTCTTTTTTGCTAACGTTTTGCATAATAATATTCTCAAGCTTGCTCAGGTAACAGAGTAAGAATATCAACAGGCGCTGATATTCATCATAGTTAAACGTTTTTATTTCAAGCTATATTGTCACGTGCGCGTTGACGCGAGCAGGGGAATGTCCTGCTCTTTTACGTCATCATTCGTGTTGTAAAACGTATCGATCTAAAACCACAATTAATGCAATAGTACAGCTTTTCTTAATAGCCTTATTTATCGTTATTCTTCCATGAATTTATCTTTATCACTGCTTGCTTAATAATTCATAGGCGCTGCCCGCAACGTAAACCTGAATACCTTGCGTTAAGGCCTGGGCCACAAATGCCGTTAACACCTCGGCCAATAACGGCTCATCGACATAGGCCAGCGTCAGATGATTACTTTGATGGCCCGCCATGAGATCGTCATGGCTGACGCCGTCTAAAACCGCATTAAGCAACGGCCATTCGTAATTGGTGGCACGCCGTCTGCGTTCAAACTCCTCCGCCGGCAATTCGACACCGCGGCCGGTACCGATATGCATCACAATGCCGGTCCCTTCATAATGCGCCCGCACCCAAACAAAGCGTCCGGCTTTACCTTGACCGCATATAGTGGAACCGCCGTTTGGGAAAAACATTGACGGCTGATGATACCCTTGCGCTCCCGCAATCCCGCCTTTCAAATGCTCAAACGGCACCGTGCCGGAAATTTCCAAATCCCAATAAAACACCCCCTGATAGTCACTGCCCCAGCGGATGTCGTGCAGCGTGGTTTCAGCGGGCAGCCCCAGCGCGTCGAGCAAACGCCACAGCATCGCCTGGGGAATGGCGGATCCCATATCCACTTCATTAATGCAGGGGATGGCTTTGTCCGGCCAAATAATATTGCCGTCCTCATCGGGGATCGGGAAACGCTCGGCGTTGCCAATCGCGCCTTCGGCAAAGTTCGATGCGGCACAGCAATCCTTCAGCCCCTGCTGGTACTGCACGCCCACCTCCGCCAGACAAAATCGTTTCACAAAACGGGCCTGCGCAATCAGCATTGCGCATTGTTCCAGCACTTGTTCACGGGTCAAATCCTGATCGTGGCGGGTGCCGAAATGGAAGGTCATGCCACGCTGCTCATACCACTGCAGGCAGCTTTCCCGCAGCGCCTGCGGAACTTTGTCCATCTCCACCAACAGCGCCGATTGCGACAGCGATTCCAGCGGCATACCGGCATCTACCATGGCTTTTACCGGGAACACGCCGTTCAGCATGCCCATGCATAAGGTATCGAACAAACCGATAATCGCCTTATGGCGCAGGATATATTCGCCCGTTTGCCGGCCTATCTGCCCCGGCGCGGTCGCCATCAGAGCATGGGCGGGAGGAATGGCGCGCAGATAGTGGGTTGAATGGTGCAATGCGCCATCGCGCAGCCACGTGGCCAGCCCCTGCTCAAAGAAGGCGTCATAAAAATTCTCCGACCACAGCCGGGAAACGTTTTTGCCAAGACTGGTCAGGGTACCCGCCATGCACAGCATCCCCACCAGCCCCGGGAAGGTACCGTCAAAGTTCGCCAGCAGTAGGACCGGCCCGCGGTGATGCACCAGCGATGGCGCGATATGGTGGGAATATTGCCAGGCGGTCAATAGGACAATCAGCGGCGCATTGGCATCGATATGGGCGAAAAGCGCGCTGCCTTCCTTCTGTGAGCTGATAAAGCCGTACCCACGCGCGTTATCCACGTCGTGGGCACGTTTCATGTGCCATCCCGTTTTCTCCAGCGCCGTTTGCAACTTTTGCTCAAAGCGCTGCTGCATCGGCCAGCAGGTCAGATTCGCCGGTTCGCGCAGATCGGCATTGGTTATCATGAGCACTTCGCGTTCCCCGGCGCGGACCGAAGCGGCGGCGGGCGTCAGATTTAGCGTTAGCATAGCCTCTCCTTTGTTATTATCAGGAGTACTGCATTAGGGCGGCGGCACGTTGCTGATCATCATACATTTGTAAAAAGACGCGATATTTCGCTGCAAAAAAAAGCTGCTTTTCGGCATCGGCGGCAACCACCGCGCCGGGCCGCCCCATTTGCCGCGCGGCGCTGGCGAAATCGGCATATTCGCCGCTGGCCACCGCGCCGAGCGTCACCGCGTCCTCTTCCGCAGCCAGATGCAGCGTGCGGCCGGTGGCATTGGCGTACTCTCTCAGCCACAGGGGATTGCGCGTCACGCCGCCGCATAAGAAAGAGCCACGATACATGGTGCCCCGCCTGTTGCATGACATCGATAATATGCCGAGTCCCCAGCGCGATGCCCTGCAGCGTCGCCAGATACTGGCGCGCCAAGCCGTCGCGGCCGCGATCGAGGGTCAAGCCGAAGACCGCCCCGCGCGCCAGCGGGTCTGCTCGCGGGGAGCGGTTACCGTGATGATCCGGCAACACATGCAGCGCCCGCGTGGGGAAAGGGTCGCGTTGTTCAAGATGGCTTACCCATTCGTTCAGTAGTTGCCAGTGGCTCACGCCGAGCTGTTTGGCCTCCTGCTGCAATGCCGGCCAGGCCTCGTGTTGAGCGATAGTCCACTCCACCAGCGCGCCGGCGGCGCTTTGGCCGCCCTCGTTCAACCACCATTCCGGCAGCATCGCATTCCAGTAGGGCCCCTATACGCCGGCAATCTGGCACGGTTCGCGGCTGACGATCATATGGCAATTGGACGTTCCGCCGATCAAAGCCAGGCTCCCCTCGGGATCCCCGGCCAGCAGCGCCAGACCGCCAGCATGGGCATCGATGATACCGGTGGCCACCGGTATCATCGATGCCCTCCGGCAGGCCAAAGGCGCGGGCGGCCTGCGGGCTGAGTTTGCCGGCGGCGTTGCCCAGCGGCAAAATGACGGGCGGGATGTGTGCCAGAACATCCTCAAGCCCCATCGCGCTTAATAGCGAAGCGCTGAATTGATTTTCATGGGCGAGGTAGTTCCATTTGCAGGTTAAGGTACATACGCTAGCAACATCGGCGCCGGTGGCTTTCCACACCAAAAAATCCGCCAAATCCAGCAGCCGGGCGCATTGTGCGTAACGTTCGGGATAATGTCACTTCAACCACAGGATTTTGGGCAGTTGCATTTCCACGCTGACCTTGCCGCCCACATACTGAAGGGCGCGATCTTCCGTAGCGTTGATCTCTTCCGCCTCGCGAGTCGCCCGATGATCCATCCACATGACGATGTTGCGCTGCGGATCGCCACTGGCGGACACCGAGAGGGGCTCGCCGGCGCTGCCCAACATGACCAGGGAACAGGTGGCGTCAAAACCGATGCCCTTGATGCGTTCAGGAGCGATATTCGATGTCGTAACCGCTTCCCGCACCGCTTCCCCTATGGCCGCCCAAATTTCGTCTGACGATTGTTCAACGCAATGGCCTTCGTCATGAAACTGGCTGATAGGACGGGTGGTGAAAGCTAACCGCTCGCCCCGGGAGGAAAACAACCCTGCTCTTACGCTGGCCGAGCCGGCGTCAACGCCAAGATAATATCCATTCATGGGAACAACCCTATTGCCACCTTGAGTTAGCATTATATTTACGCTGAATGAAAACTCAAAAGATTTGTAACGGATGTGTGATGTGGATCCTGCTTATTAGCTATCTCACTGACTTGCGGACACCATAGCTAACTCGAATTAGTTATAGCAGAAAGCCAAGATGAAGCGTGTTATAACGCAGTTATGGACCCGGTCCGCTCGAACGCGGTGCGGTGCGGGCCTGCGGTGGCGCTGGCGGTGGGCGGTGGCGGTGCGTGCCCGTTAAAGCAGCATTCTCTCGCTGGAGGGAGGGGCGATTTGTCATGGGCTGAACGTCGTCAAATGACTTTTCGCGACGCGATGGCCTCACGGGCTTAGGGCTGAGGACTAAGAGCTAGGGGCTAAGCAAGTGCTGAATCTGATAGGCAAGAATTCATTGTCTATTATAGCCACGGGTATAGCCGCGTAAGAGACATCAAAGCGGGCAGAGCCCTAGCAATTTTGCCGCGTTCAGGTATTCAATCTATGCCATAAAGCGTTGTTACTTTCCTTGAACGTCATAGAGAGACTGATTATCCTGATAAAACTTAATATAATCGCGATACTCTGTCTCGGTGTTGACGGGGAGATGTTCGCTAGGCATGAATTTTAAATCCTTTGACTCTTCTGTGTTCATCACCATCTCTCCACGATAGGTTCGGCAAAGATATAGAGCCGTTATGACATGTATCTGGTCCTGGTTAGGCAGCGTGAAAAAGTACTCTCTGCCAGAAAATACGTTTAGAAATAGGAGGTTTTCAACCGTCAGTCCCGTTTCTTCCAACACTTCGCTGCGCGCGGTATCTTCTAATGACTCACCCAGCTCAAGCAACCCTCCCGGCAAACCCCAGTGGCCATTCAATCTTTGTTGTAATAAAATATTGCCTCTTTCATCCAGAATGATAACATTTGACCCCGCCAATAATAAAGGCTGGTGACCGATCATGACTCTCATTTCTTTTACATATCTGCTCATTTTCAATTTCCGTTTATGTAATTTGCAATTCGGTGCGCATGGCGTTGTATTTTCACTATAGCTGATGATATTGCCGCAATGTCATTTAATGGCAACAAAGGATAGATAGGTAGACAAAGAATATTTGCAGCTATATTTTCACTGACGGGTAATATGGTCGCGTTAAATTCTTTATAGGCTTTCATTTTATGTACCACGGGAAAGAAATAGCGTCTTGTTGGTATGCCCTCGGCACATAAAGCCGCCACCAAAACGTCCCTGTCGCAGCCAAAGAGTTGTTCATCTACCCGGATTGAAAAATCCTTATAGGTACTCAATACATTGTGAGGTATATGCTGCAGGCTGATACCGGGAACCGATTTTAATCTCTCAGTATAGGCATTAGCGGCTGCATTGCGTAGTTTGATGTTTTCCGGCAATAAATCGAACGAGACGACCCCCATTAGACAGCTTATCTCGTTAAGTCGTCCATTCGTGCCTACATAGGTACAATCATAATCGCCTGGATTGCCATACTCTCGATACGTTCTCAATCTTTACGCTAAAGCCGCGTCCCGGGTAAAAATCAGCCCACCCTCCCCCGTAACCAGCGTTTTCGTCGGGGTGGCACTGAATATTTCAGCGTCACCGAAACGACCAATCTTGATGTTATTCAATATTGATCCCATGCCGTGGGCAGCATCGAATATGAGCTTGATATTGTGTGCTTTAGCTAGCTTTTCGAGAGCCAGGCAATCCGCAGGCACACCAAAAACATGGACCGCGAGTATCGCTTCCATCTGGTTGGTTATTTTTTGCGCGAGATCGTTTATACTTATATTATACGTATCCGGACAACAATCAACAAACACAGGTTTGGCCCCGGCTTGTACAATCGCATTAGCAGATGCACAAAATGTAAACGACGGCACCAAGACTTTCCCTGTTATGCCAAGCGCTTCCAAGGTAAGAGTCAGGCCAAGATACCGCGACGACATTCATTTGTGCGTCCTCGCTATACGCTTTTGCCTTGTCTTCGTATACCTATAAATATTTCCCTTTGGTAAGCATTCCGGAGGTTAAGATTTCCGCTATGCTCTCTTTTAAGGTCGCAATAGAAGGAATATAAGGTTTCAGGAAGGGTATTCCGTGGGAAAAGGCTTTCTTCCCACCCAGAATAGCGGGTTTACCTTTCATGGCAGCCCCCTGACGAGTAGGTTATGTTCCAGAGTTTTGACATTACTGTAAATATTTAAGTTGGGATCAGGAATCAAATGGCTTCTCACCAACATCTCGATCTCTTTTATACCTTTCTTTAGGTCACATTCAGCAGCAAACCCTAACTTATTCCTGATACTTGCAAAGTCCACTCTATAACTTCGATTATCGGTAATGGATGCGTCACTTTTCACGATAATGCCCGGTATGCAGGAGCAGATCAAATGCCCCAGTCCAGACAGGTTGATGTTTAATTTTTCATCACCGACTGTGGGGTGGCAAGCATTTCTGGACTATCAAAGGGAACGTTGGATTAGTCGTAAGCCCTTTATTGGCGGGGCTTACAACGATTTTAAGGATTCTGAACTCATTGCAAAAAATGATCAGAAAATGATTTTTTTGCACTATATTCTGGACTGAATTGGTTGTAGTTTGAGTAAGTTTGAAAGCCGTTTAAACGCCTTTTGAGCATCATCTTTAAATAAAATAATTATATAAAACATTAAATTAAGTATGGTAAATTTAGCATGCGATAGCGTAGTATTTACTTAGGCTACTCCGCTTTTCTTATAGCCTAAGCTTGTTACGTCTTCTATTTGATTCTCTTGAGG
>NZ_JBLKSS010000185.1:0-7593 GCF_047607725.1 Sodalis sp. (in: enterobacteria)
CGGCAGTTGCAAACTGAACGGCGTGGAGCCGGAAGCGTATCTGCGCCATGTGCTGGCGATTATCGCGGATCATCCCATCAACAAAATCAAAGAGCTCCTGCCGTGGAACCTCACCATCCCTGCTGAATAACTGTCAATACAGCGCTGGGCGTACGCTTACGGATTATCCATGATCTGACAGCTGTCCCTTATAGGATGCGGGTTCACTAGGCATCGTAGTGGAACATATTCTTACCGGGCCATACAACAAACCCACCAATAATTCAAGACGTCCTCCACGGGGCGCTTACGTTTGGTGCAGATGGTATTGCTTCACGAGCGAACCAAATACATCGGACGAGGATTCATTCAGCGAGCCCGCCTGCTCGAAATAGATCAGGTTGGCTTCATGTTCCGTTACGCCGTGGGTCAACTCATGCGCCACCACATCAAGCACAATCGTGAAACGGTTGAAGATCTCACCGTCGCCATCGCCGAACACCATCTGTTTCCCATCCCAGAAGGCGTTTTCATAAGCACTACCGTAATGGACGGTGCCGACGAGCGGTAATCCGCGCGCATCCAGAGAGTTACGTTGAAAGACCCGCCAATAAAAATCGTAAGTGATACCCAGGTAATCATAGGCCTCATTGACCGCCACATCTTTCCCCGGCGGCTGCCCTTCTTGCCGCACTCTAATGCCGGGCAGATTCATACTGTTGTGGGTATCGTAAATGGTGCGCTTGATCTTTCCTGGCGGTTGTGCATTTGAGTAATGCGCAACCGACGGATTACGACCCATCAGGTTATGGACGTGGGTCAGGGTATGGCGCGCGAACAGGCGTTGATGCTCACTGCTTTTCTCCATGATGCGTTTCAAAAGGTAAGGGGGGATGACGCTGGCAAAACGCGGGCTGCGGATGTTCGGCATAGGAAACCTCCTGCGCTTGAAGAAAGAATCCCACCGCCGTAGGGCGAAGCCCGGCGGGGAATTGTTCTTTTAACATGGAAATTAATTATAATTCTGATAATAKATGGTAATAATTATTATTTTGTCATAAAATAGTAAGCAAAAACCTGACTTACGGCCGGTGCATGCGCCGGGCCTCGAAAGTTCAAGAATGCAGGTAACGATAGACTACCGAAATATCGCTATCGCCATGGCCGGCGTCCACCGCCTGCTGCCAGATCTCGCTAATGCGCTGCAACCCCGGCAGATTGCGCGGATCCGCTGCCTTGAGCGCCAGCCGGGCATCCTTCAGCCCCCAAATCAACGCCATTTGCGGATCATAATTATCTTGCTTGATCATATCCAGCTTGCCCTTGACATAGGGTGCCGCCAGCGGTCCGCCTTCCAGCACGCCCCAGAGATCGTCGGGACTGAACCCCAACGCCGCCGCCCGCTGCGCGCTTTCCGCCAGGCCTTCCATCATGGCGATGAGCCAGGTGTTGACCACCAGTTTAATCCGGCTACCGGCCCCGGCCGGACCCAGCCAGCGGGCGCCTTTGGCGATGGTGGCGAACACCGGTTCAACGGCCGCCGCCGCTTGGCGATCGCCGCTCGCCAAAACCAGCACCTGGGCGTTTTCCGCAGGCGCTTTGGTGCCTGAGACCGGCGCATCAATAAACACGATATCGTCGCGCGCCTGACTGACCGCCGCGATGAGCGCCTCCGTGGCTTCCACGCCCAGGGTACCCATCTGGTGGGCAAGCACCGCTTTCGGCTTCATGGCCGCCAGCGCCCCCTCAGCGCCCAACAACACGGTACGCGTCGTCGGACCGTCCGGCAGCATGGTCAGCACCACATCGGCCTCGCGCACCGCGTCAGCCGGACTTGCTCAGAGGATTGCGCCCGCCTCGGCCAAATCTTCTCCCCGCGACTGAGTACGGTTCCATACGCGCGTCGCCAGGCCTCGTTTGAGTAAATTGGCGGCAAAGGCATGACCCATGGCGCCCAATCCGAGCACCGCGACGGTAGGTTGCTTAATCATCTTGACCCCGCTTCTTTCGCTAACGCTGATATTTTATGAAATCGGTTTTGCGGGCGATCTTATCGTAAAGACGCATGGCCTGAAGATTGTCGCTTTGCGTCATCCAGTATACGCCAGCCAGCGCCTCCCGATCGGCATAGCGGTAAACCTGCTCAATGAGGCGTCGGCCAATGCCTTGACCGCGCACATGATCGTCCACGTACAGATCCTGCAAATAGAGCATCGCCGGCTGATACCAGCCGTGATCGTGCAAAATGCAGTTGGCGATGCCTACCAAATGACCGGCGCGTTCGGCGACGAAGCCACACATGCTGGGGTAGGCGTTATCCGTCAGGCGCGCAAAGGTGTGTTCGTATAGCGCATCGTCGCGAATAGTGGAATAAAAACTGAAATAGCGACACCACAGGAGTTTCCAGTCATCCTTATCGCCAGGGGCGAGGGCGCGGAGGGTCACTGCGCGGTTGTCCATAGTAGGAGCCTCCCGATTATAAAGCCAAAGCCATGACGTTATCGGCAAAACCTTCGCCCTGTCAATGGCGAACCCTTGATACGGTTTAGCCCCTGTGGGGAAAAAGATCACGGCATCGGCGCTGGCGATGACCGCCGCGCAGGGGCACAAGGACCCGGAGCGAGGACCATCGGGCGGCAGGGGCAGGGGGAAAGCGGAAAGCGCCCGCCGGCTCCCGTTTGCCCCTGCATTGCCGGTAACGGCTTGCGGGTTCAGTCCGCGGTGATGGGCGGCTCCCAGCGCATATGCCAGGCGTAATCATCGCCGGTAGTGATAATAAAGCCAAGGCGCAGGTAAAGGTTTTTAGCGGGATTGTTTTTTAGTACCTTTAATTCCACCGCTAACCCTTCACGCTGCGCCTGCTGCAGGACGCCCCGCCAGCAATTGCTGGCCGATGCCCCGGCGCTGGAATTCCGGCGCCACCTGGATCTGGCCGATAAACCAGGCATCGTCGGTAAGATAATATTTGAACAGGCCGGACAGTTTACCCTCCATCAGGATAATATGGGCATCGTTCCAGTGATCGATAATTCTGCTCGAATGCGTCTGTTCATCCGTATTGATGCCGTCGTTAATCAGATAGCCCTCCATGGTGGCGAGTCTTAACGTATACAGGGCGGGAATATCGTTGACTTCCGCCCGGCGCAGGCTGAGAAAGGTTGAGCTCATAAACACTCCAAAAAACAAATGCTGAGATTATGCGTGCCTGTAGGGTAATGAGCAATAGGGAAAGCGTTGAGGGTGGCGTGACTTCATTGCCCGATGCGGGACTAAGCGGCCACGTCGGCCTGGCGCACTGAATGCAACTGGGGAAAATCGCCAGGGCATGCCCGTGGCGCAGGGGCCTGTTTTGGCGCCTGCGCCTATGGCAGCTTCTACAATCGCGCCAGCGCTTTTATGCTTGCGCCTATGCCAGTTTATACATTCGCTCCCGCGCTTCTAGGCCTGCGTCTTGTCATTGTACGCTGGGCGCCAGCGCCGCCAGCGCTTTATGGCGCCCCGTCAGCAAAAAGGCGGAAATAAGGGTAAACGACAGGGTTATCAGACCCAATACCAAATACGCTTGATGAAAGCCGCCCTGGTCATACATTCTGCCTACCCAGGTGGACAGCACGACGCCGGATAATTGTTTCGATAAATTGAAGCCGATAAGAAACAGCGTCGCGGATAACCGTGGATCGAACGCCGAGGAAATATATTTGAAGGCTCCCACCAGCAAAAACGGGAGTTCAAACATATGCAGCGTCTTAAGAATGATGACATCGACACCGCTGGTGGCGAATGACGAGCCGAGAATGCGCACCGACATGATAATGCCCGCCACCAGCAGCACATTTTTACTGCCGATACGGTTAATAATCGCCGGGGTGAAAAACATAATCAGGCCGTTAAGCAATTCCCCGCCAGTGGTCACAAAATCGAAGATTTCGGTCCCCTGCTGGGGGCTGGCAAAAAAGCCTTTGAAGAAATTGGTGAACTGCTGATCGAAAACATCGTAAATGCTGGCTACCCCAATAACGTAAACGATAAACGCCCAAAAACGCGGCATAACCAACAGCTCTGTCGCCATTTTCAGCGAAAAGGCGCGTCGGTTGGCGCCCAATTGATCCAGCACCTGCGCATTCACATTGCCTTCAGGGCGCGATAAAAACAGCAATAGTGCCAATATCACCGCAAAACCGGAGGCAATCCAGAAGGTAATATTGGGATCAATACTGAACAAAATCCCGGTCAATGAGGCGCAAATGGCCCAACCCACGACGCCCGATACGCGCACCCGGCCATATTCAAAATGATTGGCGCGGCTGACGCGCTCGATAAACGCTTCTACCGCCCCGGAACCGCTGGAGAACACAAAGCCGAGATACAATCCCCCCGCCAGCGCGCCGGCGTAAATATTGAATTGCAGCAAGGGCGATAGAATAAAGATGAAAAACGGCGCGAACAAAATCAGCCCGATGGTAATGCTCCACAGCAGATGTTTACGCAACCCCAATTTATCCGAGATTAGGCCAAATAGCGGCTGGAACACGATAGCGAAAAACGAGATTGAGGAGAACACCATACCGGTCTCGGTTTTGCTGAGGTGATTGACGTCCGCCAGCCAGATGGGAAAAAGCGGGAAATAGGCGGACATAATGAAATAATAGAAAAAGAAGAACAGCATAAAGTAGATAAAATTATGCTTCTCCTGGGTCGTCAGCATCGCAGTCTTCATCATCGTCACCACGTTTGGTCGGTATCGGGGGGATTAAGGGGGCGAACCCCCTCAGTTCAACTGCCAGCGCAAGGTATAGCGGTAGCGTTCGTCATCCAGCAGATAGGCTTGGTGCACGCTTGGACTCCATGAATCATCGCCGCCGACGCCCATATGCGCGGTATCCAGATTGAGCCAGAGGCCGGTTTCAGGACGCAGTTGGTGCCAATGGCCTGTCTCGGTCAACTGTTTTGTACCAAAAGGACTGACCGAAAAGTGGAAGTCGCCGGTGACGCGCAGCGGGCCGACGTCGAATTCGCGGGTATGGCAGCGCATGCCGTTTTCGCTGGGGAAAATGTAGGGGTACTCATCTCGGCCAGGGGGCGCCGCCAACGGGAGAAACGGGCGGCGGTCGGGATAGTTTTCGTGCGGGCCGTCTCCCAGCCAGCCGATGTCCGGTGCCGCACTGTTAATACGGCAGGTGACGCCGACTCTGGGCAACGGCAGCAGCTGCGACGAACGCACCACCTCGATATCGGTCACCATGGCGCCGTCTGTGCTAAAGCTCAATTGCCAGCGGCTAAGCAGTAGCAGCGCGGGCCGATGGAAATAGCCCATTTCGCTGTGCACAATCACCCGGTCGCTCAGTTGCTCGGCCGTCACGCTAAAGCAGCGCTGTTCAAGGTCGAATAGACCGGCGGCGCGCCAGCGCTCCACCCAGGCGTTGGGATCGATTCTGTCCACCTCGCTGATGCCAATATCGTTGTCCAACGGCGCGCGGATGAACTGGTCAGCCAGCGGCGTGAGCAGCAGGGAGTGCTCGCCTTGCAGCCATTGGTCGAGGTAGCCGCTGCGTTTGTCGACGCGCCAGCGCTGCTCCTGGTGCCTCACTGGCCGTCTCGGCGAGCTGAGGCACGGCGCCCGAATACGCCGGCGGCGGCGCGGGCTGTAGCAGGCTAACCTGCAGGGTCAGGGCGCCCCCTCGCGCGGGCGGTGACCACCGCGGGTCAAGGGTGAGGACGCGCCGCTCCCCCCGGCGCCAGCCGCAGCGGCAGCTCGCCGCCGTGCAGGCGTTCACCCTCCAGCTCAACCCACCATGCCAAATTTTCATTATCGCTGGTGCGAAACAGGTATTCGCTCTCGACGGCAATTTGCAGCGTGGCGGCGTCTAACAGAGTGAACTGGAAGAATTGCTGTTGCTTTTTCACCTCATACAGACCGGGATGCGGGGTACGATCGGGAAACACCAGGCCATTCAAACAAAACTGCCGATCGTTAGGCGTATCGCCGAAATCGCCGCCGTAGACCCAATAGATATTGCCCTGCTCATCCTGCCGTTCCAGCGCCTGATCGGCCCAGTCCCAGATGAATCCACCCTGAAGGCGAGGATATTGGCGGAACGCCCGCCAATAGTCGGCAAAGCCGCCGTGGCTGTTGACCATGGCGTGGGCGTATTCGCACAGGATCAGCGGACGTTGCTCACCGGGCATCCCGATCCATTTCTTAATTGCCCATTTCGGCACCGCCGGTATAGGCAAATCCTCCTCCACCCGTGCGTACATCGGGCAGAGGATATCGGTGGCGGCGGTGTCGTCGGCGCCGCCTTCATATTGTACCGGCCGCGACGGATCCTGCGTCTTGACCCAACGATACAATGCATCGTGGGTAGCGCCGTGGCCCGATTCGTTACCCAGAGACCAGATAATGATGCTGGCGGGGTGGCGGTTACACTGCACCATCCGGGTGACCCGCTCGCTAAAGGCGGGGAACCATACCGGATCGTCCGCCAGCCGGCTCATGGGCTCCATGCCGGGCGTCTCAATATTGGCTTCGTCCACCACATACAGGCCATAGCGATCGCACAAACGATACCAAAGAGGGGTGTTCGGATAATGCGAGCAGCGCACGGCATTGAAATTATTCTGCTTCATCAACAAGATGTCTTGCACCATGGTCTGCTCATCCATGTTCTGGCCGTTGGCCGGGTGGTGTTCATGGCGGTTGACACCGCGTATCAGCAGCGGTTTGCCGTTCAGCTGCAGCAGCCCGTCACGCACGATAACCTGACGGAACCCTATGTCATAGGCTTCCGCATCCACCAGATGTCCTTCACCGTCACGGAGCGTCAAGACCACGCGGTACAGGGCGGGATCTTCCGCGCTCCACAGCCGCGGCGCCGCGCCCGGCACATGCAGCCATGCCCGCTCGGCATAGCCGCCTCGCTCATCCACCGGTCCTGTTCCCAGCGGCTGGCTCTGCTCAGCGACAAGGTGATCCTGCCACCACAGCGCGACCTGCACTTGATAGGATGCTAGCGCGTCAGGCTTTGCGCTGATAGACGCGCCTACCTTCAGCGTGCCGTGGCTGAACAGGGCATCCAGCTCGGTATCGAGGCGAATGTCGCTAAAAGTGGCGTCGGGTTTGTGCAGTAACGCCCCCGAGCGGAAAATACCGCTCATACGCCACATATCCTGATCTTCTAAATAACTGCCGTCGCTCCAGCGCAATACCAGCACGCACAACCGATTGGCGCCGGGGCGCAGGGCATCGGTCAGATCGAATTCGGCCGGCAGGCGACTGTCCTGGGAGTAGCCCAGCCACTGGCCATTGCACCAGAGATAAAAGGCCGAACTGACGCCGTGAAAAATAATGCGCGTGCGGCCGTGAGCCTGCCACTCGGCCGGCAATTGTACGCTGCGCGCATAGCAACCGGTGGGATTGAGCGCCGGCACCTGCGGTGGATCAACCGGGAAGGGATATTTCACGTTGGTATAGATGTAAGCGCCCCGTGGAGGACGTCTTGAATTATTGGTGGGTTTGTTGTATGAGACAGTAAACCTACGTTGCACGCTTATGCTCATTGTATTTTCACATTGTATTGATTTTAATAACTTTTATTTCCATCCCGGTTTGAGTGA
>NZ_JBLKSS010000186.1:0-7491 GCF_047607725.1 Sodalis sp. (in: enterobacteria)
GGGCCGTACAACAAACCCACCAATAATTCAAGACGTCCTCCACGGGGCGCTTACCAAATAACCATAATGACCGCCACGCTCGTCATGGTCGATGCCCTGATAATGACACTCTACGCCTTCATCGCCGCCCGCTTGCGTCCTTATTTATCGCCAGAAAGACTTAAGCAACAGAACAGCCTGTTTGCTGGTTTCCTGGTGTTGATTGCGGTCAGTCTTTGTTTTGTTAAACACACGCCTTAATTCACTGAAAGGAGAGACATTATCATGTGGATATTAATTTTATCGATGCATGCCAGTCCTTATACCGATGCAGCTTTTTCCTCACTGCATACACAAGAATTTGACACGGAAACCTCCTGTCAATAGGCCGCCAGCCAGTTCGCAGTAAAATTTGAAACGTTCAAGGATATTGATGCCAAGGCAATTTGCGTGAAGAAGTCATAGTGGAAAAACGGCATTTACTGCATTCAATTGTATAGTAATGATATATATTTTATAATCCTTCAGAACCCGAAGGATTATTTTTTTATTAATGGCATAAGGAACCTCGCCCTCGACAATAAAGGACGCCACCGATGACCCGACAAAAATACCTGTAGTTAATCCATATTGCCGCCAGGCAACTGAAACTGGACGAGGATACCTATCGTCAGCTCCTGAAAAACCTGACGGATCAGTCTTCGGCAAAAGTACTTAGCACGACAGCCCTTGACCGCGTACTGAAAGCATTAAAAAGACAGTGCTTTCGTATTCATTCCCATCAAATACCCGCAACCACTCAGACTCAGGCCTATTTTCCACAGCTACAGAAAATCCGGGCCTTGTGGCATCAGATGGCGAGTGAGGGGATAGTCCGCGATGGCTCAGAGAAGGCCATGAGTCGCTTTATTAAACGGGAAACAGGTATCGATCGCCCTCAATGGCTCAATAGCCAGCAGGCCAGCCAGGTGATTGAACGCCTGAAAAAATGGCAGCAGCGTACAAAAGGAAACAATCATGGGTGCCGCCAAACACAATGAATTACTTGATTACCTTGCTGAATCAGTGCAAGTGGTCCTCACCGGACAGACGGATATTCCCCAGAAATGCGTGCGACGAGCAGCAGAATTAGTGAAAAGCCGGATGGCTTTTGTCTGGGCAAATAGCGTCATTTACATTCCCAAACAGCTGCATAGCCAAAACCTGTCACGCAATCAGAAGATTTTTACGGATTTTGACGGCTATAACCATCCCACACTGTCGGAGAAGTATGGCCTTTCTATCCAGCGTATCTATGCTATCGTCAAACAAATGAAAGAGGAACATATCAAACAGCATCAAGGCACACTGTTTGATTTATGCAATTTCAGGGAGGGAGCAGAGAATAGCAGCAATGAACGCCCGTATTACATCCTGGAAGATATCATTGCCCATACTTCATCCTGCCTGCAGGCTCATCTTGCCCTCGACAGAAAACAGGCTGATGGCCTGGGGGACGCAATTGCACAACATTTTTCACAGCATCGCCACGGACTATTTGGCTACATTCGTTCTGGCACTACGCAACAACCACCAGACATCAACCAGGGTTGCTTATTTGATATAAGCACTGAAAATATCGAACACGACTGAYTTTTGCCATCAATAATYTTGTTGCACTGAGTGTAACAGAATTACAGTTTCCATCTCACATCTCCCCACATTTATCTCACGTATTCGGTTTAAATATCTCACGTCTGATCATCAGCCGGTCGCCGGCGGCTTGCCGGTCTCGTCGGTGGTGATCCCCTCCGTGGGCGCCGATTATGTTGAAGAAGCGCTACTCAGCGCGACGTTTGCCGCGCGCTATGCGCCGGACTTGGCCGAGATAGTCATCGTCACCGATCAGAGCGCCGCCGCCTTTCTCGCCGCCACCCGCCAGACCTGGCTGCGCATGTGCCCGATATGGATCGCATTTTTCCGCGACACCTGGTCGCGCATGGCCGGCACCCAGCCGCCGACCGATCAGCTGCCGCAGGCGGCGATGCTGGATACGCTGGACATTCGCACCATCAATCTGGGCGAATGGATGAACTGGCCGGTGGCGGCACGCCCTCGGTCATACCGCCGCAGGTAGTGGGCGCCCACGGCGGCTTCCCTCTGTCGGAATGGCAGAAATATGTGCAATCACGGGAGACCCCTCTGCTGTTCAAACCGCAAACCTACACCCGTAAAGTACGTTATCTAAGCGATGAAGAACGGCTTGCGCGTGCCGCGACACCGCATTCGCGGTCAACCGGGAAGATATAAAGCCGGGGGAGGAAATGCTATGATAAGACCATTATCAGGAGCTGACGTTGTGTCGGCTCCGTCAGTCACGCAAGGGTAACCCATGATAGTTGTCACTGGTGGGGCCGGTTTTATCGGCAGTAATATCGTCAAGGCGTTAAATCAGATCGGCTACAACGATATTTTGGTGGTGGATAACCTGAAAGACGGCACCAAATATGCCAATCTGGTCGACCTCAATATCACCGATTATATGGATAAAGAGGATTTTATCGCCAGCATCGTCGCCGGCGATGATTTCGGCGATATTGATGCGGTATTCCATGAAGGCGCCTGTTCTTCCACCACCGAGTGGGATGGCAAGTACATGATGGATAATAATTATCACTACTCAAAAGAGCTGTTGCACTACTGCATGGAACGTACCATTCCCTTCCTGTACGCCTCTTCCGCGGCAACTTACGGCGGTCGGACGGAAAACTTCATTGAGGATCGGCAGTACGAACAGCCGTTGAATGTTTACGGCTATTCCAAATTTCTCTTCGATCAATATGTGCGCGCGCTATTGCCGCAGGCCGAGTCGCAAATTTGCGGCTTCCGTTATTTCAATGTTTATGGCCCGCGCGAAGGGCATAAATGCGGCATGGCGAGCGTGGCTTTTCATTTAAATAACCAAATCAACGCCGGTGAAAATCCAAAATTGTTCGCAGGCAGCGAAGGTTTCAAACGCGATTTCGTCTATGTGGGCGACGTAGCGGCGGTGAATCTTTGGTTCTGGCAAAACAGCGTCTCGGGGATTTTTAATTGCGGCACCGGCCGGGCAGAATCCTTCCAGGCTGTCGCGGACGCCGTGCTGGATTACCATAAAAAAGGCCAGTTGGAATACATTCCGTTCCCGGAGAAACTTAAAGGGCCCTATCAGGCCTACACCCAGGCGGATCTAACCCAGCTGCGCGCCGCCGGCTACCATCAACCGTTTAAAACCGTCGCCGAAGGGGTCGCGGAATATTTACGCTGGTTAAACCATAACCATTGATATTCTTCAGGGCTAGAAAGAGAGCGGCGGCATGAAAATACTGGTGATTGGACCATCCTGGGTCGGCGATATGATGATGTCCCAGAGCCTGTATCGCCTGCTGGCGCAGCGCCATCCCGACGCGCAGATTGATGTGATGGTCCCGGCCTGGTGCCGCCCTTTGCTTAACCGCATGCCGGAGGTCAACCAGGCGCTGGCGATGCCGCTCGGCCACGGCGTCCTGGCGCTGGGGGAGCGCCGCCGGCTGGGGCGGGCGCTGCGGCAAAACGGCTATCAGCAGGCGCTGGTCCTACCTAACTCGTTCAAATCGGCACTGGTGCCGTTTTTCGCCGGCATCCCGCAACGCACCGGCTGGCGCGGCGAGATGCGTTATGGTCTGCTCAACGACATCCGCACGCTGGATAAACAGGCCTTTCCGCTGATGGTGCAGCGCTACGCCGCCCTGGCCTTCGATCGCCAGGGGATGCAAAGCGCAACCGATTTACCCACGCCGCTGCCCTGGCCGCGCCTGACGGTCAGAGCGACGGACATCGATCTGGCCCTGCGCACCTTTGTGCCCGAGGGCGCCCGCCCGCTTATCGGCTTTTGTCCCGGAGCGGAATTCGGCCCCGCCAAACGTTGGCCGCATTATCATTATGCCGCGCTGTCCGAGGCGCTCATTCGCTGCGGCTATCAGATAGCGCTGTTCGGCTCCGCCAAGGACCAGGCGGCCGGAGAGGCTATCGGCGCCGCGTTGCCCACGGACTGTCGCTGCCACTGCCACAACCTGGCCGGCAAGACTTCGCTGGAGCAGGCGGTAGCGCTTATCGCCGCCTGCCAGGGGATCGTCAGCAACGATTCCGGCCTGATGCATGTCGCCAGCGCGCTGGATCGCCCGCTGGTGGCGCTGTACGGGCCCAGCAGTCCGGATTTCACCCCGCCGCTTTCCCACCAGGCCCGCGTGATTCGCTTAATAAGCGGTTATCATAAAATACGAAAATGTGACGACGAACAAGGCTACCATCAGAGCCTGATCGCTATCCAACCTGCCCAGGTGCTGAGCGAACTGGAAACATTATTGCCCCCCAAGAGGAGAATTAATGCAGGTTCTGATCGTCAAAACGTCCTCGATGGGTGATGTATTGCATACTCTGCCTGCGCTGACCGATGCGGTGCACGCCTTGCCGGGGATCCGTTTCGACTGGGTGGTGGAAAAAAATTTCTCCCAGATCCCCACCTGGCATCCGGCGGTGCGGCGGGTCATTCCGGTAGCGATTCGCCGCTGGCGTAAAAACTGGTTCGGCACGGCCACACGGCAGGAGCGCTGCGACTTTAAACGGCAGCTGCAGCAAGAGCGCTACGACGCGGTTATCGACGCGCAGGGCCTGATGAAAAGCGCCGCACTCGTCACCCGCGTGGCGCGCGGCGAAAAACACGGTCTTGACTACAAAAGCGCGCGCGAACCCTTCGCCAGTTGGTTTTACCACCAGCGGCACGACGTGAACAAGCAACAGCACGCCATAGAGCGCATTCGCCAGCTGTTCGCCGCCAGTCTGGGTTACCCGCTTCCCACGACGCCCGGCGATTACGCCATTGCCGGCCACTTTACCCCCGCGACGGGCAGCGAGGCCTATCTGGTCTTTCTACACGCCACCACCCGTCCCGGCAAACACTGGCCGGAAGCCCACTGGCGCGCGCTTATCCAGCTTGCCGCTGACGCCGGTTATCGCATTAAGTTACCCTGGGGGACGGAGCAGGAGCAGCAACGCGCCCGGCGTCTGGCCGAGGGATCCAGCGCCGCGCAAGTGCTCCCGCCGTTGTGGCTGGCGGAGGTGGCGGCACAGCTGGCTGGCGCGCGGGCGATCGTGTCGGTGGATACCGGTCTCAGTCATTTGGCCGCCGCCCTCGACCGCCCGAACCTGACGCTGTACGGCCCTACCGATCCAGGGCTTATCGGCGGTTACGGGCGCCACCAGCAGGCGCTGCGCGCGGACGACGGCAATATGGAGAGTCTGACGGCGGAGCACGTCTGGCGGACGTTGCAACCGATGCTGCCGCCAAGGGAACAGGGATAGCCCATCATGAATTATCTGTTCATCTTTCTGCTGCTATTACCGGTAAAGCTGCTGTTAAAGCTGATACAGCGACCTACGGGCAAAAATCTGGTTATCCAGACGGCGAAAATCGGCGATTACGTCAATATTACTCCGCTGCTGCGCCATCTGAAACGGTCGGACGCGCTGCTCAGCCGCACGGTCCAGCCGCTGGCGGAGCATGACGACACGCTGGCGGAATGCCTGTATATCGAAGACTACAAGCAAAATCTGTTTAGCAAGATCCGCCTGGGCTTACGGCTGATAAATCGCTACAGCCACGTCTACCTGCTGCATCCCAACAACGGTAATTTGTTTTATGCCGCCCTGTGCAACGCGCCTGACAAACAGTTTATCAGTACCTACACGCGGCGCTGGTACCATAGGTTATTTTATCTCACTGCCAGCGGCGTGCTCGAGCATCGGCGCGATACGCTGACGCTGCAGAACTATCTGCGGCTGGCGGACCGCTCTTTAACCTGGCGCAGCGAGCCTAAACACGCCACCTCGCCGCTGTGGAAACCCTCGACGCCACGTGCGGAGCTGGCAGTCCCCTCTGATACCCTCAACATCGGTATTAGCATCTCCGCCGGAAATAAGGCCAAAACGCTGCCGCCGTCGGTGTGGGGAGAAATTTTTACGCTGCTGGCCAACCTGCCGTGCCGCTACTATGTCTTCGGTCCCGCCAATGAACAGAGCTACCTTGATGCGCTTATTCGCGACGCCGGCGCCGAGGTGGATATCGTCAGCCTGATAGGTTTGCTGCCCCTTGAGGAGGTCCCGGATGCCATTCGCCGCATGGACTGCTATATCGCTACCGATTCCGGCAATATCTATATTGCCGATGCGTTACATGTCCCGGTGATCTGCTTTGCGGGTCCCTGTGAGGCCAAAGAACAACGGCCGCTAAACAATGCACTGATAATTCGCCCCGACGCTATTGCGCCCTCATCTTTTGTCTTCGCCGCGCTGTATCATTTCGCTCACCCGGCGACGGAACTTTACGTGCTAACCCCTGATGATCGGGTGAATATTGCTAATTTTGTGGGGAGCCTGCCCGCCAGACAGCGGCTGACCGCCAAGCGGTCGGATGCGCCCGCCTCCTGAAGGGTCCCCTTGCTGACTGCGCTAACCTGAACGCTATGGCGTAAGAATCGAGACATGAGCACATTTTTTAAGCAGATTTACCGCTATACCCGACCGCGCGCTTACCGGCACAATGAAAACCTCTGGCCCTTTTGCCGCATCACCTGCGCCTCGACAGGCGACATTACCCAACTGCGCTATAAGGGGCAGCCGGTGCCGCTGACCGACTGGCATCACCGTTTCAGCGGCGATGCGCTTATCACCGCCACCGGCCCCTCGATCAACTAGATGGATTTCGCCGGGCTGCCGACGATGACCGTGGTGGGCGTAAACGGCGCTTACGCGCTTAAGGATCGGCTGGATTTTCAATTGTATATCATCGTCGATATGAGCTTTATCGACCGCCGCACCGACGTTCTGCGGGCCATTATCGCCGATCCGACGCTGACCTTATTCACCACCTTGCACGGTATCGCGCGGATTATCGACCATTTCACGCTGGCTGCGGTGCGCTGCCGGCTGGCGCTGATTGAAGACGCCTGTTATCGCATCTATCAACCCCGCGTGCCCGGCGACGGCGTAGGCCGCCATTTCGGCCAGGAGCCCCACATCCGGTTCAGTCCGGACCATCCTGATATCGCCTTTACCACCGATATCCGCAGCGGGATATTCGATGCAGGCACGGTGGTGTTCTGGGCGCTGAAAATCTTGCTTTATTTGGGGTTCACACGTCTGTACATCGCCGGGCTGGACATGACCAATTTCCATCAGCCACGCTTTTATGAGACCGATCACGACAAGCTGCCGTCGTTCCTGGCGGAAAAATTTGCATCAGTCATTGTTCCCGCCTTTACCCTGGCCAGCGAAGTGCTGCAGCAAAACGGGGTAGAGGTGAAAAACCTTTCATTGAACGTAAGCGCCCCGTGGAGGACGTCTTGAATTATTGGTGGGTTTGTTGTACGGCCCGGTAAGAATATGTTCCACTACGATGCCTAGTGAACCCGCATCCTATAAGGGACGGCTGTCAGATCATGGATAATCCGGCGATGA
>NZ_JBLKSS010000187.1:0-7442 GCF_047607725.1 Sodalis sp. (in: enterobacteria)
AAGCTAGATCTGGAAAAACGGGGATAGATGATAATGGTGGTAAGTTAATGACTGCATGGCTCATGGTGCTTGATTCACTTGATGCGTAAGAAGCTCAAGCTATCTTGAGGATTATTCATAGGAAAGGGATTGAAGGAGTTATTTCGGCTTGTATGAAAACTGATACTACCAATGAAAATAATATCACTAGCAATGTTGAAAGAGCGTTGCTTGAACTCCCTCCCGAAGAGCAGGAGCGCCTAATGGCCTTACATGAAGCTAAAAAGAGGGCCGCACCTCAAGAGAATCAAATAGAAGACGTAACAAGCTTAGGCTATAAGAAAAGCGGAATAGCCTAAGTAAATACTACGCTATCGCATGTTAAATTTACCATACTTAATTTAATGTTTTATATAATTATTTTTATTTAAAGATGATGATCAAAAGGCGTTTGAACGGCTTTCAAACTTACTCAAACTACAACCAATCCAGTCCAGAATATAGTGCAAAAAAATCATTTTCTGATCATTTTTTGCAATGAGTCCAAAATCCTTAAAATCGTTGTAAGCCCCGCCAATAACGGGCTTACGACTAATCCAACGTTCCCTTTGATAGTCCAGAAATGCTTGCCACCCCACACGCTCGTTATTCGCCGCTGCCGGGCAACGGCCAGGGTCACGGCTGCGGCCATAATCTGCTGGGTTCGGCGGCGATGCTGGCGGCGAAGGCGTAAAGAGTGGCTGACTAAAACTGGTCAGCCCGGCCGGGTGCGCTATTACGGCTGTCCCGCTGAAGAGGGGGGAGCCGCAAAATCCTTTATGGCACGCGCCGGCACGTTTGATGGCGTCGATGTCGCCATTACCTGGCATCCCAGCGTCCATCATGAAGTGGCGAAAGCCCTGTCGCTGGCCAATACCCGTATGGATTTCTTCTTCACGGGGCGCGCCTCCCACGCCGCCGCCGCACCTGGGCCGCAGCGCGCTGGATGCGGTGGAACTGATGAACGTGGGGGTATAGTATTTGCGTGAACATGTCCCGCAGAATTCACGTATCCACTATACCATGCTCGATTCCGGCGGTATCGCGCCGAATGTGGTACAGGCCAAGGCCGCCGTGCGCTATGCCATCCGCGCCCGCGATGTCGAAAGCATGTTTGAACTCAACTCGCGCGTGAAACGGGTGGCCGAAGGCGCCGCCACCATGACCGATACGCAATTAACCGTCAGCATCATGAGCGCGGTCGCCAATCTGCTGGGTAACCGGCCGCTGGAAGAAGCCATGTAGCAGAATTTCGAACTGCTGGGTCCGGTCGCGTTCGATCATAGCGATTACGCCTTCGCCGATGAGATTCAAAGCACGCTTAACGCCGCGGATATTCAAAACGATTATCGCCGGACCGGGATGAAACCCGCTCATCCCAAATCCCTGAGCAATTATATCATCCCCCTCGACACCCACGGCGAGCCGATGATCGGATCGACCGATGTGGCGGATGTCAGTTGGGTTATCCCGACGGTACAAGCGCATGTGCCGACGATGGCCATCGGCACGCCAGGCCATTCCTGGCAGTTGACCGCTCAGGGGAAAATGCCCGACGCCCATAAAGGACTGGCCCATGTCGCAAAAATCATGGCAGCCACGGGCATTGACGTGCTCACCGACAAAATGTTGCTTGCCCAGGTCAAAAAAGTCCATTTTGAACAGACCCGCGCCACTTCCTACCGGTGCCCGATACCGGCCGAGGTGAAACCGCCTGTTCAGCCCCGCCCCGAGACCTTGTTATTGATTGCTACAGGAGAGCACCATGACATTGACCCGAATTGCCGCCCTATTGGCCGCGGCGGGCGCTTGCAGCGCAACGGCCGAGGCCGCCACACCGCCTGATTCGCGGGTGATGGCCTGGAATATCGATGCCATCAGCACCTGGGACCCCGCTCAGATAGGCGAGGTGGTGACCAGCGAAATCTACTCCAATACGTGCGACACGCTAGTGGACTTCGATCCCGGTGATGAGAAAAAAGTGGTGCCTTCGCTGGCGTCAAGTTGGGATGTCTCGCCCGATCGCCGGCAAATCACTTTCCATTTACGCGACAATCTGACCTTTGCGGACGGTACTCCCGCCACGGCGGGAGATCTGGCCTGGTCGCTGCAGCGGGTGGTGAAACTGGGTTATGGCAACGCCGCCACGATTACCGACTACGGATTTAACAAGTAAAACGTCGATAACACTATTACGGCGCCGGACGATCGCACGCTGGTGTTCAAACTGGATAAGCCCTATCCCACCACGCTGATCTTACAGGCGATTGCGGCAAATAATGTCTCTTCCTTGTTGGAACGGAAAAAGGTGGAAAAGGAAGCGGTCAATGGCGACATGGGACACACCTATCTGACAACCCATACCGCCTGCGTCGTGGCCCCTACCAGCTAACCCGCTGGAACGCGGGGGAAGGCGTTATGCTGCAGGCCGTCGATCGCTACAGGGGCGGACAACCGCCGCTAAAGCGGGTGTTGATCCGCCATGTTGCCGAAACCGGTACACAGCGGCTGCTGGTCACCCAAGGGGATGTGGATATCGTCCGCGACCTGTCTGCGGATGACCTGAAAACCCTTGATGAAGGTAATAAGGTCAAGGTAGAGAAAGTGCTCAAGCTGCAATTATTCTTTTGGACTTTCAATAATGAAGACCCGATCTTCAAAAATGAGAAAGTCCGCCTCGCCATGCGCTATCTGATCGATTATGACGGCCTGGCGAAAAGCGTTATGCTGTACCTCGGGGTACCCCGCGCCAGCTTCGTGCAAATCGGCGCCTTCGGTGCGTTGGACGACCATGCCGGCCAACCGTTCAAACTGGACCTGGACAAAGCCAAGCAACTGCTGACAGAGGCAGGCTACCCCCAGGGTTTCAGTGCCACCGTCTACTTCGGCACGCTACCCCATTCGGCGCCCATCGCGCAGAGCGTGCAGCAAAACGCCGCCAAAATCGGCGTAAAGCTCACGTTGGAGCGGATGGCCAACGCACAGTTGTTCAGCAAAGTGCGCGGCCGCGAGTTTCAGAGCGCCATGATGGCCTGGCAGACCTCGGTGCCGGACGCTTACGGCAACGCCTCGCGGCTGGTGTTCAATCCGGATAACGACAAGAACGCCCGCGCGACCCAGTACCCCAGTTGGTGCGCCGCCTGCTTTTTTGATCCCGAGTTGAACAAAAAGGTCCAAGCGGCGGTAATGGAACCCGATGACGCAAAACGGGTGGCCCTCTACGCCAGTCTTCAGCAGGAAGTCATGCAAAAAGGCCCGATGGCGATCATGTTCCAGATGTACAACACGGCGGGAATCAATACGGTTTTGAAAAACTGGACCTGGAACGGTTTCCGCGTTTGGTACAACAAAGCACGTAAATAACGGAGGCGTGTCATGTCGCAGGCTTTCTCCACCTCAGCCGAGCCGGGGGAAATATCTCCCGTCTGGCGCTACCTGTCCGCCGCGCTGAAAGGAATGCTGTCCATCCTGTGTACGCGGCTGGGGCTTGCGGCGTTAACCTTCTTTATTGGCCGGCTGCTGCCTATCGATCCGGTGGTGGCCGTCATTGGCGATAACGCCAGCCAGGAAGCCTATAACCAGATGTATCACCAATTGGGCCTGGATCAGCCGCTGTGCCAGCAGTTCGCCGACTATGTAGTCTCGGTGGCGCATTTGAATTTCGGGATGGCGCTCACCACCAACAGCCCGGGGGCGCAGGATATCGCCCGGGTCTTTCCGGCGACGCTGGAACTGGCGACGGTGGCGGCTCTCATCGGTACCGGCCTCGGCATTCCCTCCGGCGTCCTGTCGGCAATGTACCGTAATTCCTGGTTCGATCACCTGATTCGTTTTTTGGGGCTTATCAGCTACTCAACGCCGCATTTCTGGCTCGGACTGATGGGATTATTGCTGTTCTACGCGTCTCTGGGCTGGATCGGCGGTCCCGGCCGAGTGGATTTTATTTATGAATTCGATCTGTATCCGGTCACCGGCTTTTGGCTTATCGACAGCGCAATGACGGGCAACTGGGCGGTTTTTCGCAATGTTTTTAGCCATATCTTCTATCTGCTTCGATTCTCGGCCTGAGTTCGTTGGCCTATATCAGCCGCATGACCCGTAGCTTTATGATCGAACAACTGGCGCAGGAATATATTATCACCGCGCGGGTAAAAGGACTGTCCTGGGCGCGGTGCTGACCGAAACCGTGTTCGCCTGGCCGAGCTTTGGCCGTTATCTTACCAATGCGCAGCTGGCCGGCGACATGAACGCCGTGGTGGGATGCGCCTTACTGACCGGCGCGATTTTTGTCCTGTTAAATGTGGTGTGCGACCTGCTTTATCACCTCTTCGACCCGCGCACCCGCCGGGAAGTTCAATGACCGATTCCTTGAACAAGCCGCTGTCGGCGCGTCCGCGTTCAACCTGGCGCGAATGGATCGCCGCGTCCTACCCCGCGACGCCGTTGCAGGCAAGGATGCAGCGGCTATGGCTACAGTGGCACCGCTTCAGCGCTAACCGTTCCACGCTGTTCGGCCTGCTGGTGCTGTTGTTCATCCTGGCGGCGGCTCTATTAGCGCCGGTATTGGCCAACCAATATCTACGTCCAAGATCTGGCCCACCGTCTGCAGCCGCCCAGCGCCGATCACTGGCTCGGCACCGATGAGCTGGGCCGGGATATCTATAGTCGCCTGATATTCGGGGCGCGGATTACGCTGTATATCGCCGCGCTCACCGCCGTGATAATCACCCCGCTCGAGCTAATTATCGGCACCACCGCCGGCTATCTCGGCGGCTGGGTGGATACGGTGTTGATGCGTCTGGTGGATATTTTCCTGGCGTTTCCCAGCTTGATTTTGGCATTGGCGTTTGTCGCCGCGCTGGGYCCCGGCCTTGAGAACACGATTATCGCTATCGCGCTCTCMTCGTGGCCGCCGATTGCGCGCCTGGCGCGGGCGGAAACGCTATCGATTCGCAAAATGGACTATATCGCGGCGATACGGCTAAAGGGAGCGTCCTCCTAGCATATCATCCTGCACCATCTGATGCCGATGTG
The DNA here is from genome assembly GCF_047607725.1 of Sodalis sp. (in: enterobacteria). Lineage (GTDB taxonomy): Bacteria > Pseudomonadota > Gammaproteobacteria > Enterobacterales > Enterobacteriaceae > JBLKSS01. The sequence continues at coordinate 5,053 of NZ_JBLKSS010000187.1, forward strand.
CCTGCCCTCGGTGGTGGTGCGCGTCACGCTGAATATGGCCGCCATTATCCTGACCGCGGCGGGGCTGGGTTTCCTCGGCCTGGGCGCGCAGGCACCCAGCCCGGAGTGGGGCGCCATGCTCTCTTCGGGACGGGAATTTATGATGAATCACGGCTGGATCGCGGCAATCCCCGGTTTGGCCATTCTGTTTACCAGTCTGGCTTTCAACCTGTTAGGTGATGGCCTGCGCGACGTGATGGATCTCCGCCATGAATGATCTTCTGCTGGACGTCGAAAATCTTAATGTGGTGTTTAAAGGCGCTTATCAGGACCACTCCGCGGTGCGAAATGTGTCATTCACCGTCGGGCGGGGAAAAGTGGCCATCGTAGGGGAATCCGGCTCGGGTAAATCCCAGACCTGTCGGGCGCTGCTCAAGCTGACGCCCAAAGTCGGCCGTATCAGCGCCGACAAAATGCGTTTTGGCGATGTCGATTTGCTCAACGCCAGCGAGAAACAGATGCGCCGCATCCGCGGCAATCGTATTTCCATGGTATTCAGGACCCGAAATTTTCCCTTAACCCGCTGATGCGGATCGGCCATCAAATTACCGAAGCCTACCGTTTGCATACGCGCGTGAGTCAAAAAGACGCCCGGGACAAAGCCTTGGCGATGCTGGAATCCATGCATATCCGCGAAGCGGAACAGGTATTCCGGCTCTACCCCCATGAAATTTCGGGCGGCATGGGGCAAAGGGTGATGATTGCGATGATGCTTATCCCCGAGCCGGATCTTATCATCGCCGATGAGCCCACCAGCGCGCTGGACGTTACCGTGCGTCAACAGGTACTGACCATCCTTGATGAACAACTGGCGCGGCACAACACCGGTTTACTGTTTATCACCCATGACCTCAATCTGGTGTCGCGCTTTTGTCACCGGGTGCTGGTGATGTATGCCGGCCGCATCGTCGAGGAGATCGCGGCGGCGCAGCTGGAGCACGCTTGCCATCCTTATACCCGGGCATTACTCGACAGTCAGCCGCGTCTGCGCCATCCGGTGGCGACGCTTAGCGTCCCCGCACGCGATCCGGCCTGGCTGGACGGCCCGAGCTACCGTTATGGTGTCGCCCTATGAATGTGATTCCCAGCGCACAGCGCAGTATTGAAACCCTGGCATTAAGCATCGCCTTCGGCGAGGGACGTCAGCGCCGTCAGGTGGTCGACAACGTCAATATTCTCTTGGGACAAGGAGAAAGCTATGGCCTTATCGGTGAATCCGGCTGCGGCAAATCAACCCTCCTGCGCGCGTTGGCGGGCCTGAATCACCATTATCAAGGGCATATATCCTGCTTAACAACCGCGAGCAGCAGCACCGGCGCGACAAAGGCTTCTACCGGGATGTCCAGATGGTGTTCCAAGATCCCTATGCCTCGTTACATCCGCGCAAAATAGTATGGAATACTTTGCGAGAGCCGTTACAACTACAGGGGCTGGAGCGCCATGAGGCGCACATTAGCGAAGTGCTGAACGCCGTCGGCCTGTCAGACGCTTTTCGTTACCGCTATCCCCATCAACTTTCCGGCGGCCAGCGCCAGCGGGTGGCCATCGCCCGCGCGCTGATCCTGGAGCCGTCGATCCTGCTGGATGAGCCCACTTCAGCGCTGGACGTTTCTGTGCAGGCGGAGATCCTCAATTTGCTGAGTCAAATGCGCCGGCAGCGTCGATTGACCTATCTCCTCGTCACACACGATTTGGCGGTGGTGGCACACTTATGCGACAGGATCGGCATCATGTATCAGGGTAGACTTCTGGAGGAATTCACCGCCGGCGCCCGGCGACAACTGGTGCTACAACAACTGGGACTTCAACGCCCTCGGCAGCGTATGGCGCCAGCTGACCGGTGAGGCTATCCACGACGCCTTCGCGCGGCAGATAGCCGGCCCCATCGGCATGGAGGATTTTCGTCCCGCGCAGGATGGCGCCATGGAACCCGGGGATTTCTCGGACCACCCCGCCTATCCCTTTCGTCTCTCAAACCGTGACCTGCTTCGGTTCGGCCAGTTATTTTTGCAGCAGGGGACATGGGACGATCGGCAGGTGATACCGGCGCACTGGGTCCGCAGCAGCACGCTTCCCATCTCCCACGCCGGCTGCCGCGGCGCGTACGGCGCGATGTGGTGGGTCACGCGTGCCGGCGTCGCCTGGCCGGGGGTAATACTCCCCGATGGCAGCTATTCGGCGCGCGGCGCAGCGATCATTTTTGCCTGGTGATGCCGTCGATGGCCTTAGTCATCGTCCATCGTGTAGACACCGATACGCCTGGAAAAGAGGTGAGCCGTTTTCAAACCGGCCGGCTTCTACAACTGCTTATTGACACGCTCAACTCAAGGGACATTTTATCATGACCGTAA
>NZ_JBLKSS010000188.1:0-7405 GCF_047607725.1 Sodalis sp. (in: enterobacteria)
TCACTCAAACCGGGATGGAAATAAAAATTATTAAAATCAATACAATGTGAAAATGCAATGAGCATAAGCGTGTAACGTAGGTTTACTGTCTCATACAACAAACCCACCAATAATTCAAGACGTCCTCCACGGGGCGCTTACCTTAAATCCAGCTCCTGATCCTGCAATAGCACCAACAGATGATAGACAAGGTCCGCCGCCTCGTTGGTCAGCTCCTCTTTGTCGTGTACCGTGGCGGCTAAGGCGGTTTCCACTCCCTCTTCGCCGACTTTCTGAGCAATGCGTTTTGTGGCGCTGGCGTACAGGCTGGCGGTATAGGAACTTTGTGGATCGGCGTTTTTACGCTCGCCGAGCAGCGTCTCCAGCGTATAGAGAAAGCCCCAATCGCTGCTGGCTGGAGAGAAACAGCTGCTGGTCCCGTTGTGGCAGGTCGGGCCTTGGGGATGAACCAAAATCAGCAGCGTATCGTTGTCGCAGTCCGGATGGATGCTGACCAGCCGCAAAACGTGACCGGAACTTTCGCCTTTGGTCCACAAACGTTGTTTGCTGCGCGAATAAAATGTCACCTGGCCGGATTGTTCGGTTGCCTGCAGCGCGTCGGCGTTCATATAGCCCAGCATCAAAACCTCACCCGAGACGGCATGCTGGACGATGGCGGGCAGCAGGCCGCCGTTTTTTTGCCAATCCAACTGCTGGTGCTGTTGTTCGGTTAACATAATCTGATGTCCACTCTCTCTGCCGCCAAAAACTGCTTCAATTCACCGATATTGATGATCTGCTTATGGAACACCGACGCCGCCAGGGCGGCCGTCCACGTGCGCGTCGCGAAACGCGCCAAAAAATGCGCCATCGTGCCGGCGCCGCCGGAAGCGATAAGCGGGACGTGACAGCGTTCACGGACCTGCCGCAGCTGCTCCAGATCATAACCGTTGCGCACGCCGTCCTGATTCATCATGTTGAGGACGATTTCCCCCGCGCCGCGCCGTTGCACCTCTTCCACCCAATCCAGGGTTTGCCAGGGGGTGATGCGGGTCCGGGTTTCGTCGCCGGTATATTGATTGACCTGATAACGCCCGTTGGCGGCGTCAAACCAGGTATCGATGCCGACGACGACAATACACTGGACGCCAAAGCGATCCGCCAGGCGGCTGATAAGCGTCGGGTCCGCCAGCGCCGGTGAATTAATGGAAATCTTGTCGGCGCCGTAAGAGAGGATCTCGCCGGCCTGCTCGATGCTTTGGATACCGCCCGCCACGCAGAAGGGTATGTCGATGACTTCGGCGACCTCGGCTATCCAGCGCTTGTCCATCACCCGGCCGGCGGTGGAGGCGGTGATATCATAAAAGACCAGTTCGTCAGCCCCTTCTTCGGTATAGCAGCGCGCCAGGGGCACGATATCGCCGATAACTTCGTGATGGCGAAATTGCATCCCTTTGACCACCTGACCCTGCCGGACATCCAGGCAGGGAATTATGCGTTTTGCCAACATGTCAGCGCCTCCGCGACGGCGAATTTATTTTCCAGCAGCGCGCGGCCGACGATGACGCCCTGCCCGCCGCTGTGGCGTAGCTCGGCGATATCCGCCCGGCTGCTGATGCCGCCGGAGGATTGAAACGCAATATCGGGCCAGGTGTCGCACAGCGATCGATAAAGCGACAGGTTACTGCCCGCCAGAGTGCCGTCGCGGGAAATATCGGTACACAGCACGTGTTTCAGACCCAGCGGACGATAGTGCGCTATCACCTGTTCCAGCGTCGCGCCGGAGTCTGCCTGCCAGCCGCTTATCGCCACCCGACGTTCGCCGTCGCCGTCGATGCGCACGTCCAGCGCCAGCACCAGCGTGTCAGGGCCGAAACGCTCAAACCAGCGCCGCACTTCCTGCGGCTGTCTCACCGTGGTCGAGCCGACCACCACGCGGGTGGCGCCCGCCTCTAGCAGCGCTTCCACGTCCGCCGCGCTGCGGATGCCGCAGCCGATCTGCACCAGCGCCGGCGCACCCCCTGCCAGCAGCCGTGTCAACAGCGGTATCTGGCGCGCTTGCGGGTCACGGGCGCCGGATAAATCCACCAGGTGCAGCACCTCGGCCCCCTGGCGCAGGTAATCCTCAAGGCGCGGTAGCGGATCGGCACCATAGCTGCGCTGTGTCTGATAATCGCCTTGATGCAGCCGCACCACGGCGCCGTCAATCAAATCCAAAGCGGGTATAATCACCGGTTACATCTCCAAAAAGTTTTTCAGCAGCCGGCGGCGCCGGAGCGCTCGGGATGAAACTGCACGCCGAAGAAATTATCCTGCTCCACCGCGGCGGTGAACGGCGAGCCATAGCTAGCCTGGGCGATGGTGGCGGCGCATAGCGGCATGGCGTAACCGTGAACGAAATAAAAGTAACTGCCGTCGTCAATGCCGCGAAACAGTCGATTGCCGGCCTGCGCCGTCACCTGGTTCCAGCCCATATGGGGCAGGCCGGCGTCCGCCATGCGCGTCACCGGCGCGTCGATAATGCCGAGGGTGTTGACGCCGCCATTTTCATCGCTGGCGGACCCCAGCAGCTGCATACCGAGGCAAATACCCAATACCGGCTGGGTACAAGCTTTAACCAGCGTAATAAGTCCCCGCTCGCACAACTGGCCCATGGCCGCCTGGGCGGTGCCGACGCCGGGCAGAAACAGTTTGTCCGCCTGCAATACCACATCGGCGTCGCGGCTGACGATCGGTTGATAGCCCAGACGGCGCACCGCCGCGGTGACCGAGAACAGATTGACGCAGCCGGTATCCAGGACAACCACGTTCATTACAGCACTCCTTTTGAGCTGGGCAGGGTGTCACCCTCCACGCGGATGGCCTGGCGCAGCGTGCGGCCGAAGGCCTTGAACAGACTCTCTACCCGATGATGGTCATTCTTGCCTTTGGTGCGCAGGTGCAACGTGCAGGCCATGGCATAGGAAAGGGAGCGGAAGAAATGCTCCACCATTTCGGTACTGAGATCGCCCACACGCTGAAAACTGTATTCGGCTTTATATTCCAGATGCGGACGCTCGGAGATGTCCAGCGCGCAGCGCGCCAGGCACTCGTCCATCGGCAGCACGAACCCGAAACGGCCAATGCCGCGCTTGTCCCCCAGCGCCTTGTTCAGCGCTTCCCCCAGGGCTAGGGCGGTATCTTCCACAGTGTGGTGATCGTCGATATGCAGATCGCCCTGCACGGCAATATTCATGCTCAGCCCGCCGTGGGTGGCTATCTTATCGAGCATGTGATCGAAAAAGCCGATGCCGGTGTTGATACGGCTGCCGCCTTCCCGGTCGAGCCAGACTTCGACGTCGATAGCGGTTTCCCGCATCACGCGCTTGACGTGCGCATGGCGATCGCGGCGGGTCAGCTGCTCGCTGATAGCCTGCCAGTTGAGCGTTTCGCGTTGATAACGCAGCCCGCTGATACCCATATTGGCCGCGAGCGCCATATCGGTTTCCCTGTAGCCGATGACATAGCTGTGGGCGCTGTCCAGCGCGCTCTCTTGCAGCCACGGCGTAACCAGCGCGGTCTGCGGTTTACGGCACGCGCAGCCGTCGGCGGGCAGATGCGGGCAAATCAGCACCTCATCAAAAACGATGCCTTGCGACGTGAAAATGGCCATCATCAGATTATGCGGACCATCGAAATCCGCCTGCGGAAAACTGGCGGTGCCCAGGCCGTCCTGGTTGGTGATCATTACCAGTCGGTAGCCGGCTTTTTGCAGCGCCAGCAGTGCCGGGATCACATCGGGCTCCAGTGCCAGCTTGTCCATACGGTCTACCTGGAAATCTTCTGGGGGTTCGCTGATGAGCGTGCCATCACGATCGATAAACAGGACTTTCTGATTCACAGGGACTCCTTGCTGGATGAAGACGCCGGGGTCAACGCTTTTAGCGCCGCGACCACGCTCTGGCATTCCGCCTGGGTGCCGATGGTAATGCGCAGACAGTCGGCCAATCCCGGCTGTTTGCTCTGATCGCGTAAAATCGTACCCTGATCCCACAGGGTTTTGAACACCTGATAGGCCGGATCGCACCGGACCAGCAAATAATTGCTGACGCTGGGATACACCGCGCGGATGCAGGAGCATTGCGCCAGCTCGCGCGCCAGCATCTCGCGATTGGCATTGATCTGCGCCACCCGCGTCCGCGTTTGCCGCAACCCTTCGGCGGACAGGGCCTGTTCGGCGATATTCGCTACCGGCAGCGCCAGGGGGTAGGGGGCGATGACTTTTAACAACAGCTGAACCACTTCTGCATTAGCCAGAACAAAACCGCAGCGCAGACCGGCCAAGGCGAAAGCTTTAGACAGCGTGCACAGGATGACCAGGTGCGGATACTGGGCGAGCCAGTTCACCACGCTCGCCTGGGGGCAGAAATCGATATAGGCTTCGTCCACCACCAGCAACGCGCGATCGCGGGTCATTTCCAGCAGCGCGCGCAGGGTCTCGGGGTCGATAAGGTTGCCGGTGGGATTGTTCGGGCTGCAAATGTACAAAAGCTTCACGCCGTCGAGCCGCGCGCGAATGGCCGGCAGATCAAGCTGCCAATCCTCGCGGGCCGCGCCCGTGCGGCGCGCAATGCCAAAGGTTTCGGCGCTGACGCTATACATGCCATAGGTGGGCGGGCAAAACAGAATGGCATCGGCGCCTGGTTCGCAAAAGGCGCGGATCAGCAGCTCAATACCCTCGTCGGCCCCGAGGCAAACCACTACGTTTTCCGGCCGCACCCCCGCATAGCTCGCGTAGCCGGTAATGACGCCCGTTGGCTGACAGGCCGGGTAGCGGTTAAGATCGCCGCCGCGCAGATCGTAAACCGGCGACAGCGGGTACTCGTTGGCGTTCAGCCAGATATCCCCCTGGTCACCCAGCCGGCGCGCCGACTGATAGGGCTCCAGCGCCAGCGCCAACAGGCCGGCGGGTGTGAGTTCCTGCACCGTCATGCGTTTTTGGAAATCCGCCAGTCCTAGGCTTGAACAGGTGGCGGTATAGCCGTAGGTGGGTAGGGCATGGTTGGTGCCGGAGGCGTAATCGCCCGCGGACTCCGGCGACCAGTCGCCGAGGAAAATGGAGCCGGCGCTGGTAATCTCCTCCACCCAGCGCGATGCATCGCGGGTTTGGATAATCAAGTGCTCCGGCCCGTAACGGTTGCTGATGGCCACGCACTCGGCCAGATCGGCGGTGATGATAAGGCGGCTGCTGGCCAGCGCCTGGCGGGCGATAGCGGCGCGGGAGAGTGACTGTGCAGCTGGCGTTCGGTTTTCAGCGCTACCCGCTGCGCCAGATCGGCGTCGGGGGTCAGCAGGATCACCTGAGAATCGGGGCCGTGTTCCGCCTGCGACAGCAGATCGGCGGCGACAAACGCCGGATTGGCCCGTGCGTCGGCGATAACCAGCACTTCGGACGGCCCCACGGGCATGTCGATGGCGCCGCCGTCCAGACGCTGGCTGACCTGCCGTTTCGCCTCGGTGACCCAGGCATTGCCCGGGCCAAAAATCTTGTCCACTTTCGCGATGGACTCGGTGCCGAACGCCATGGCGGCAATGGCCTGCGCGCCGCCGACCTGGTAAATATCCTGGACCCCGCAAAGCGACGCGGCATACAGGATTTCATCGGCGATCGGCGGCGGCGGGCGAGCACAGGATCACCCGCCTGCAGCCGGCGATGCGCGCCGGCGTCGCCAGCATTAGCACCGTCGAAGGCAGCGGCGCCGAGCCGCCCGGGATGTAGGGCCCCACCGAGGCCACCGGCCGGGTCACTTGGCGGCAGCGCACACCCGGCATCGTTTCCACATCGACCACCGACAATTGCTGGGCACGGTGAAAACACTCGATGTTCGCCACCGCCATCGCGTGTTTAATTTCCGGCGCCAGCCGGCGCGCAGCCTGCTCAACGGCCGCTTGCGTGACGCGCAGCTCGGGAGTCTCGGTGCGGTCAAAGCGGGCGTTCAGCGCGCGCAGCGCGTTGTCTCCCTCCTGGCGAACCTGTTGCAGAATCGCGCTGACGGTGGCGCTGACGTCTGCCTGGGCGTCGACCGCCGGGCGGGTCAACAGCCGCGCCTGTCCGGCGGCATCGCAATCGCACCAGCGTCCCGGTTGGGAAAAAACAGTGGTGGTCATGGCGTTACTCCATCATCTTTTCAATGGGCAGCACCAGTATCGAGCTGGCGCCGAGGGCCTTCAGGTTTTCCATGGTTTCCCAAAACAGGGTTTCGGTGCTGACCATATGCATCGCCACACGGTGCTGATCGCCCGCCAGCGGCAGGACCGTAGGACGTTCGGCGCCAGGCAACAGGCTGATGATTTGATCCAGCCGCTCGGTGGGGGCGTGCAGCATGATGTATTTCGATTCACGGGCTTGGATGACCCCCTGAATACGGATCAAAAGCTTATCCACCAGCGATTGCTTGGCCACCGACAGTTCGCCATCGCGCTGGATGAGGCAAGCCTTTGAGCGATAAATGACTTCCACCTCGCTCAGGCCGTTAGCCTCGAGGGTAGCGCCTGTGGACACCAGATCGCAGATGGCATCGGCCAGGCCGGCCCGCGGCGCGACTTCCACAGAGCCGTTCAACAGGCAAGATTTAAAGGTGATGTCGAGTTTATCCAGATACTGCTTGAGCAAATGCGGGTAGGAAGTGGCGATGAGTTTACCGCGCAGGCATTCGGGACCGGTCCAGGGGACGTCCAGCGGCAGCGCCATCGACAACCGGCAGCCGCCGAAATCGAGCATGCGCAGGGTGAAATAGCGGGGATCTTCCCCTTGTGCGCGACGGGTCAGCAATTCCTCTTCCAACACGTTTTCGCCGATGATGCCGAGATCCACCACGCCATCCATCACCAGGCCCGGGATATCGTCGTCGCGCACCCGCATGATATCAATCGGCATATTTTCGGCAAAGGCCAGCAGGCGCTGCTGTTGCAGATTGATTTTTATGCCGCATTGCTCCAGCAACTGCTGCGATTCTTTGCTTAACCGGCCCGATTTCTACATTGCTATCCGTAACCGTGATTTGTCCAACATGATGTCCTCTGCCGTAACTAAATTATTTATCCAAGCCAAAAAAAACCCTCGGAAGAAATCTTCCGAGGGCTCTCTCTGACATTCTGCGCCGCTGGAAGATTAGAACGTCTTCCAGCACTCATCGCCTGAAAGACTAGTCAGGGTGATGGTGGTGGTGATGATTGATCAGAATGTTTGTCATTGCCTGTTCACACGTCGCGTTACTGAATTTTCAGTAAACAATGCCGATAACCTAACGTAAGCGTACGCCCAGCGCCGTATTGACAGTTATTCAGCAGGGATGGTGAGGTTCCACGGCAGGAGCTCTTTGATTTTGTTGATGGGATGATCCGCGATAATCGCCAGCACATGGCGCAGATACGCTTCCGGCTCCAC
>NZ_JBLKSS010000189.1:0-7389 GCF_047607725.1 Sodalis sp. (in: enterobacteria)
TGATCGGCAGTTGCAAACTGAACGGCGTGGAGCCGGAAGCGTATCTACGCCATGTGCTGGCGATTATCGCTGATCATCCCATCAACAAAATCAAAGAGCTCCTGCCGTGGAACCTCACCATCCCTGCTGAATAACTGTCAATACGGCGCTGGGCGTACGCTTACGTCATAAGTGGGGCGCTGGGCGTGCATCGCGAATTTATCCCAGTAGGCCAGGCGGATCTGGTGCGAATACCACAGCGGGATCATGAAATAATTCCAGGTCAGCACACGGTCCAGCGCCCGTCCAAGCGGCAACAGCGCCGCTTTATCGCCCTGGTGGCGCACGATTTGGTTAATCAATTGGTCGATAGCGGGGTCTTTGACCCCGGTGCGGTTGTAGCTGGAATCAACATACGCCGACCCCCATATGATTTGCAAATCGCTGCTGGGGAACGCATACGCGCCGTAGGAGGAAGGGATCATATCGAAGTCCCGTTTGCGCAGGCGGTTGGTGAACTGGGCGGCTGTCCACTTCCCGCACCGTCATGGTGATCCCAAGGCGCGCCAGACTATGCTGAAAGGGCAGGATGTACTGGTTATTGCCGCTGATCATCACCAACAGCTCAAAGCGGAACGGTTTACCCTGGGCGTCCACCAGACGCTTGTCGCGCAGCGTCCAGCCGGTCTGTTTGAGCAACGCCAGCGCCTTGAGCAGATGGCCGTGGTCGTAGCCGCTGCCGTCGGATACCGGCGGCTGATAGATAGCGTTGAACACCTCCGCTGGCACCTGATTTTTCAGCGGCGCCAGTTTCGTCAGCTCGGCGGCGTCCGGGTAGGCGCGCGCGGCATAATCGGTATTCATAAAGTAGCTGTTAACGCGCTGATAACCATTATAAAACAGCGCCTTATTCATCCATTCAAAATCAAACGCCAGCGACAGCGCCTCCCTGACCCGACGGTCGGCGAACAGCGGCCGCTGAATGTTGAAACTCAGCCAGGGCGTAGATACCGGGGCGTTGTTCGCCACCTCGCGGTGCACGATAAAACCGCGGTCGAAATTACCGCCGCGGTACTGGGTCGCCCATTTTTTGGGGGAGCCTTCAATGCGCAGATCGAACGCCCCGGCTTTGAACGCCTCCATGGCGACATTATCATCAAGATAATAGTCATAGCGCAGGGTATCAAAGTTGTAGCGCCCGACATTGACCGGCAGCGTGGCCGCCCAATAATCCTTCACCCGGCTAAAGGTCACGGACTGGCCCGTGCGCCAGGCGGTAAGCCGATAAGGGCCGCTGGCGGGCGGCGGAAAAGTGAGGTGATCGCTCAGTTTATGCTGCGACCAAAAATTTTCCGGCAGCACCGGCAGCGTGAGAAGCCCAAGTAAGGCATCTTTGTTCGGCTCGGGGAATTCGTAGCGCCCCGTCAGCCGGGAGATGGCTTTCACTTTCACCCCTTTAAAGAACACCCGGAATTGGGGGACCCCTTCGGTCATAAATTTGTTGAAGGTGAACGCCACATCGGCGGCGGTGATCGGCTGGTGGTTGTGATAGCGGGCGCGTGGATTAAGCGTGATTTCCGCCCAGGCATAATCGGCGGGATAGCGTGCCGATTCAGCGATTAACGGATAATAACTGCCCACTTCGTCATCGGAGGTGACATACAAGCTGTCGTAAAGCTGTTCGGTGCGCGTCGTCGCCGTGCCGCGCGACACGTAACGGTTGAAATTGTCGAACGTGCCGATGGCGGCCATGGTCACGCTGCCGCCCTTGGGCGCGGCCGGATTGACATAGTCAAAATGGGTGAAGTCGGGCGGGTAGCGCGGCTCGCCCAGCAGCGCGAAAGCATAGCTGTCGCGCAGGGGCTCTGCCCGGGCTCTCAAGCAAATAACGCTGAAAAGCAGCGCTATCCAAACACGTGGAAACATCAGCTTATGCTCCTACATCGTCCGATATCCGCCGACGGGAATAAACAGATTCATCAGCGACCGATGGTGACTATAACGTTTTTTTACCATAATTATTAAAACAATTAATCATGTCCCCTCCGCAGGCGGGTTGTCAGGAGAATGACTATGCGCAAGGCTATCGCCACCGTCGCGCTATCGGGCACGCTACCGGAAAAACTTGAGGACATCGCGCGCGGGCTTTGCTGCCGTGGAGATTTTCGCCGACGATCTGGAGGCCTTTCCCGGCAGCGCGCGGGACGTTCGCCGCTTGACCGAGGCGTTGGATCTGGAGGTGGTGGTGCTACAGCCCCTACGCGATTACGTGGGCGCGCCAGCCGAACGCCGCGCCGGGGCCAATGAAAGCGCCCGGCGGTTGCTGGAAAACATGAACCAGCTCGGTTGTAGGCTACTGCTGGCCTGTAGCGCGACCGACGCGGCGACATAGCCGATAAATAAAATATTAATTAATTAAAAATTATTAATTTAATTGTAAATATTTAATTTAATTATTTTACATATTAATTAATTCACTATAGGGATGATCGGGGATAAAAAGAAGCCGCTCTAGCGCGGCTTTTTTTATCTCATTGGGCAGTTCGGGCGTTCAATAAATAACCAAATTAACTCTGCGCGCCGTTGGGAAGCACCCGTCGGGCTTCGTGGTAGCGGGACTTCCAGTAACTCTCATTCAGGCTGGAAATCATCACGCCGCTGCTGGTGGACGCATGAACAAATTGATCGTTGCCCAAATAAATGCCCACGTGGCGGCCCGTTGAGCCGGCGCGGAACAGCACCAAATCGCCCGGACGCAGCTTACCACGTTGTATTTTTGAGCCTATTTCCCGCTGATACAGCGTGGAGCGCGGCAGGTCAAGGCCAAACTGTTCGCGGAACGTCATCTGTACGAAACCGGAGCAATCAATGCCACGTTTGGTACTGCCACCGAGGCGGTAACGCACGCCTTTCCAGTCGACATATTGATCCATAATTTTGAATTTAATATTCACATTACGAACCATTTCTTCAAATTCATCCTGAGAGGCTTGCAGTAAAAAATGATTTGAATCGTTTACTGCACGCATGTCAGCGGTTTGTTTCGGACTATGAGAAGTACTGCAGGCGGATAGCATGGCCGCAACCGCCACTGCGGGGATGAGCCGCAGAACATATCTCAAGATAGGCTGAGATTTGACCATTATATGTGTTATCCCTTGAAGTCCTTAACGACAATGTCGTTATAAAATGCCAAACAATGAGAGTTAAGCGCACGTCCTAATTGACCAGATTTCGTTCATTAAGTGTGTGGTATTACTCACACAATCGTTTCAAAGATAGAAAAATAACGGACAGGACGTCGAGCGGATTCGAGGCTACCGTAATGAATAAAGAAAAGCGAGGATTTTTAGCCGTAATATTATAACTTTTAATGATGTAATTATTTGTAAGCGTGCAGATAATAACGTGGCGGAAATAATCGCCGGCGTTGGGCGAAAACGACGCCGGCGCAGAGCGTCGGCGCGTGTGGCTGCACTCATAGGGGCGCGGCGTCGCGCCAGGCCGCTTCCCGGCGCGGATGACACCGGTCGGCGGCGGATAATATTTTCTTATCCGTGTGGCTGGTGACGCCGGCCGAACTTCACCGCGCGCGGCAGATAGCGCTCAAGCCGGTTCACCAGCGCATCACAACCGCCGCCGGGTAGCCACAGCCCCAAGCCCACCAGAACGATGGACAGTGAACCGACCGCGACATCGGTGAACCAGTGCGCGCCGATAAGGATCCTCGGCGTCGAGAAAAAAAGCACAATCAGTATGCCCTGCAAAAACCCCTTATGGTCAAAGAAGTGCAACATGAAGGCGGAGAAAATCATCAGCAGCATGCCGTGATCGCCCGGGAAACTGTCGCTCGAATATTCTTTGGTGGGAATCTGGGTCAGTTCGGCGATGCTGACGACGCCGGGCGTGGCTTTGAAATAGCGCGACGGACTGACATGCGTCACCGGCACCAGATGGCCCAACTGGTTGAGCACCAGGGCGGTGATGATCATGGCCAGCATGCGGCGTCGTCCGGCGGCATCGGCACGCAGATAGTAACGCAGATAGACGATGTCCATCGCCAGCAATGAGCACAGATCAAAGACGCGGTTGTTGGTAATAGCCAACAAATCGGCCAACAGCGGATGGAGTACCGCCTGATGATTCACCGCATGGTAGATGCCGCTGTCGAGTGCGAACCAGAAACCGTGATGCGCGGGCAGAAACCAGGAAAAAAACAACGCCACGCCGAGCAAGCTCAGCATCGCCATGGCAGGAAGGCGAGACATGGACCAAACCTTTCTCTAAAAGAGTAACTTTTTTCAAATATAATTGAGCTAACTTAAACGGAGTTTCAACAATGTGCTCTGAAAGCGATTCCAGTCCGCGGCCTGGGGATCAATAAGCTCTATCCGGCTATCCACCGGCGGCTGCGGCAAGGTTTCCGTGTGCAGGTCATTACCCTGACGATTTATCCGTAGAGTGCCTTCGCTCACCCGTAGCACCCCTTTGATGCGTTCCACCGGCGCTAGACGCGCCCATTCCAGCAGCCCCAAGGCGTCGAACTGTGTTTCACTATCAAATATCCAGCCGCAGGCATAATAGCCCTGTCCCTGATTTAGCACGCGGCGCCAGCCTTGATTGCCCGGCAGGCGGAGCGCGGCCAGGCCGCTACGGGGGGCGGCGTGCTGATGTTCATGACCGGCGCCCGGCGCCAGCGCGCAGAGTCGTCCTGGCGCGATCCAAAAGCGTCACCGGCACCTGTCCGCGGCTGACGGTGAAGAGGTATCTATCGTCCGCGCTGGCGCGCCGCCATGACGCCAGCGTCTCCCGGTCCGCGTCGGTATAGGTTTCCTGCTTGTTGGCGATAATGATATCGGCCGCGGCCAGCTGATCGCGGAAGTTGTCGCGATAGCGTGGCTGGCTAAGCTGTCGGGCATCAAGCAGGCAGAGCGTGGCCCGCAGCGTAAGCCAGTTCTGATAGGTGCCTGAGGCCAATAGCGCGAGGATTTGCGCGGGATGCCCCAGACCGGTGGGCTCAATGAGTAACCGATCGGGCCGGTTCCACGTCAGCAAGGTATTGAGGCCGATTTGCAGCGGCAGGTCGTTAACGCAGCACATGCAGCCGCCGGGGATCTCTTTAAGCGTCGCGCCGTTGTCGGCGAGCAGGGCGCCATCCACGCCAATTTCACCGAACTCGTTGACCAGGATAGCCCATTTCTCGCCGGTGGGTTTCTGGCTGAGCAGATGCAATAACGTCGTGGTTTTCCCGCTGCCGAGAAAACCGGTTACCAAGGTGGTTTGGGTGGTCATGGCGGTTCCGCTTTAGTCGTTGAGGAGACCGGCTACCGTCGCCAGCGCGCTGTGCTGCATCAGCGATCGGTAGGCCTCGGTGACCGCGGCGACAAATGTCGGGTTTTCCGGCAGATCCTGACCGAAAACGTTGCGCAACGCAAGCCACGCCCGCACCCGCGCCGGGCCGTCTTCGTGCCGGGCCGTCTTCGTGCCGGGCTGCGATTTCCCCCAGAGCGCTTTGCAGCGGATCGCGGATATCGATAGGCTGCTCCCGCTCGTCGATCCCGCCGGCATAGCGCATCCAGCCCACCACCGCCAGCGTGAGCAGCGGGGCGCTGAGGCCGTGGCGTAAATGCCAACGCAGCGGATTGAGAATGCGCTGCGGCAGTTTTTGGGTACTGTCCATCGCGATTTGCCAGGTGCGGTGTTTCAGGGCGGGGTTGGCAAAGCGCGTCAGCAACTGCCGGGCGTAGTCACCCGTGTCCACCCCCTCGATGGCCTGCAGGGTGAGCGCCTGTTCGTTGATCATCAATTTCTCGACCGCGGCGCGCAGCGTAACGTCGTTCATGCAGTCGCTGATATGGGGGTAGCCGGCCAGATAGACCAGCCAGGCGAGAAACGAATGGCTGCCGTTTAGCATCCGCAGCTTCATTTCTTCAAAGGGCGCCACATCGTTGACCAACTGGGCGCCCGCCCGCTCCCACCGCGGGCGGCCGGCGACAAAGTTATCTTCAATCACCCATTGGATGAAGGGCTCGCAGGCGATAGCACACGCCGAGGATCGCCGCCACGTCCGTCAGCACCTCCTCGCTGGCGGCGGGCACGATACGATCCACCATGGTGGCCGGGAAGGACGCATGATCGGCTATCCAGCGGCCCAACGCCGCATCCCGCGCCTGCGCTAATCCCAATACCGACGCGCGCACCACCTGGCCGTTGCCGGGAATGTTATCGCAGGAGAGGACGGTAAAGGGCATCAGGCCGCGGCGATAGCACATGTTAAGCGCTTCCACCAAAATGCAGGGCACCGTGCGAGGAGCGTGTGGCGCCGCCAAATCCGCGATCACCCCCGGGTGCGTGCGGTCGAGTTGACCGCTGCCCGGTTCAATGCAATAGCCTTTCTCGGTAATGGTCAGCGACACGATCACCACCTGCGGCTCGGCAAGCTTCGCCCGCAGAGTGTCGATACCCTGTTCGGCGACGATCAGCGAGTCGCACACGGCGCCTATCACCCGCGCGCGCTCCGTCGGGGCCCTTGACCAGCACGGTGTAGAGATGATCCTGACGCCGCAGCGCCTGCAGCAGATCGGCGCTGTGCAGGCTGACCTCGCATATCCCCCCCAATCGCCGCCGTGCCGATCAAGCACCCGGTCGGTCATCACTCCCTGGTGGGCACGGTGAAACACGCCAAAACCAATATGGACGATACGGCCGGCAAGGCGACGACGATCGTAGCCCGGCTGCTGCACCTGATCCGGTAGCGACAATGAGGCGATAGTTGGCATGGGGTGTCCTTAGTAGAAGGGGGGCTCCCGGCGACGGCAGGGCCGTGGCGAAAGTGACTTTTTTATTAACAGCATAAACATGAAAGGTTAATGCTGCAAGCCGGGCGGCGTAAAACTGCTTTTTTTGTCAGGATAACGACGGCGTAACGGCAACAGGCGGTTTACCCGCCGCCCGGCACGTTAAACCGCCATCAGAGGCGGGGGCCGGTGCGCCCCTGCGCCAGGGTTAGCCGGCCTAGCGCGCTTGGCCGATGTGCTGCGCTAAGCCGGCGAACCGCGTACATCTCATGCGCCGCGGTTCGCCGGCGCGGTGTGGTAAACCGATGCGGTCCGGTTAATCGGCGCGTCCCATATAGCGGCGTTCCGCCACGTGGATCCGGATACGCTCGCCGCTGCTAAGGTATTCCGGCACCTGGATAACCAGACCGGTTGTCAGGGTGGCGGGTTTGGTGCGCGCGCTGGCGGAAGCGCCTTTGATGCCCGGCGTGGTATATAGAGAAGTAATTTATTTGATACTTACGGGAATTGGCGGGATCTGGCGGGAATTCGTGGGATTTCTTAGGCTTAGGGATGATTTATGTATTTGATACCGATGAACAAAAAAAGAACAAAATAGAGCCTATAGGCAAAA
>NZ_JBLKSS010000190.1:0-7176 GCF_047607725.1 Sodalis sp. (in: enterobacteria)
TCACTCAAACCGGGATGGAAATAAAAGTTATTAAAATCAATATAATGTGAAAATGCAATGAGCATAAGCGTGTAACGTAGGTTTACTGTCTCATACAACAAACCCACCAATAATTCAAGACGTCCTCCACGGGGCGCTTACTGTTTCTGTCCGCCCGGCATAATCGACGGCCCTTTCAGCGCGCCCTCTTCACCACCGGAAACGCCGGTGCCGATAAAGTTGAACCCCTCCTCCGACAGCTCGCGATTGCGGCGGATGGTGTCTTTATAGAAGGTGTTGCCACCATCGATGAGGATGTCACCCTTCTCTAAAAACGGTTTCAACGATTCAATGGTTTTATCGGTGCCTTCACCGGCTTTGACCATCAACAGAATACGCCGTGGTTTCTCAAGCGAATTGACAAATTCCTCCACGCTATAATAGGGCACCAGCTTTTTCCCCGGGTTTTCAGCGATCACTTCATCGGTCTTTTCGCGCGACCGGTTAAAAATGGATACGCTGTAACCGCGGCTTTCAGTGTTAAGCGCCAGGTTGCGCCCCATGACCGCCATACCGACGACGCCTATCTGTTGTGTGGACATTAAGCAACTCCTGTAGTAAGGATGATCCCCTGCCGCCGCCGCGCGGCGGACAGATCTATATGTATATTATATGTTAACCTAAGCAAGTGTCTCGCGGGTAGTGATTGGTGCGATAGGAACGCTATCCTTTGTCGTGGCCCGCCAGCTCGCGGTAGATATCAGCATAGCTACTGACCATGCGCGTTGAGGTAAATAAGGTGTTGAAACGTTCGCGCGCCTGTTCGCCATAGCGCCGCGCCTGGGCGGGATCCTGCCAAAGCTGACGCATTGCATCGGCCAGCTCCGCCGGCGACGCCGGCGGCACCACCAGGCCGGTTTGCCGATGGACATTGACATAGGTGGTGCCGGTACCGATTTCACAGCTAATGAGCGGCTTGCCGTACATCGCCCCCTCCAAGAGCGTAATGCCAAACGCCTCGGACCGTAAATGGGACGGGAATACCACGCTATAGCAACTCTCCAGCAATGCCGCTTTGTCCACGTCCGGTAAGGCGCCGAGGAAATGGATATTTTTCAGCCCCAATTCGGTGCTGCGTTTTTTCAGCTCCGCCTCCATCGGCCCCACGCCAATCAATACAATGGGGTAAGGCGCGCTGCGCGCCGCTTCGACCAGCGTATGTAATCCTTTGTAATAGCGAAACGCGCCGATGAACAGAAAAAAACGCTCGCCGAACCGGTTGCGCCACTGCGCCTCCCGCGCCTTGTCTTCCGGTGGATAGGACGCGCGATCGAGACCAAAGGGGATCACCGACACTTTGGCCAGGTAGCGCTGAAAAATTGGGCTGGTGGCGACATAATTCGGCGACGAGGCGACAATACGATCGACATCGCCGAGAAAATGGCGCATCAGAGGCGTATACATCCGCAGGATGAATTTTTGTTTCACAATATCCGAATGGTAGGTGACCACGGTCGGTTTGGTATTCGCCGCCAAAAAATGCACCATATCCATGAAAGGATAGGGAAAATGGAAATGGACCACATCGGCTTCGGCCGCCAGTTGGCGAAAGCGCGCGATAGCGCCAAATGAAAACGGCGTCGAGGCAAATTCAAAATTGACGGCGCTGTAGGCGGTATGATGCTGCCCCAGCGGCTTAGGTTCGCAGTGACCGCGCGGGCTCAGCGCCAGCACGGTGGAATCGATACCGTACGCGGGTGCGCCTTCGCACAGCTGAAAAATTACCTGCTCAATGCCGCCGTAAGAGTCGGGATAGTAGGTTTTATAAAAATGTAAGACTTTCAGCATAGACCACATTAAACCTTAAGATAAGCTTTAATCGTATCCTGAGCGCAGCGCTGCCAGGAGAACATTTGCGCACGCGCCAGACCGGTGTCCACGGCCTCAGCACGCCACGCCTCGTCTTGCAACCCCCGCGCGATCCCCGCGCTTAAGGCGTCGACATCCCACGGATCGCAGGTTAACGCCGCATCATTCGCCACCTCCGGCAGCGATGCGGCGTTGGAGCATACCACCGGCACGCCCGACGCCATGGCTTCCAATACCGGTAAGCCGAATCCCTCATACAATGAAGGAAACACAAATAAGCGGGCGGCGGCAAATAAAATCGGCAGTTCCTCTTGCGCCACATACCCCAGATAGTTAACCGACCCTTCGCTGCTGCCGCGTTCAAAGCGCTGATGCTCAGCGCCGCTGCCCCAGCCTTTATAACCGCTTATCACCAGCGGATAACGCTGCCGCAGCGTTAGCGGAAGCTGCTCATAGGCACTGAGCAGCACCGGTAGATTTTTGCGTGGCTCAATGGTGCCGGTAAATAAGGTATAACCACGATATCCTATTCCCAACTGCGCCAGGAGCGGCGCCACCGCATCCTCGACGCGCGGGTAAAACGACGTGCCGCAGGCCAAGGGCGTAACATCAATTTTTTCGATCGGATAATTAAAATACGCCGCCAATTCATTTTTGGAGAAATCGGAGACGGTAAGCACCCGGCTGGCGCGACGCAGACTGGAGAGCATGGCTGTACGTAAATACCTCACCCGCTCCGGCGGGTGGTATTCAGGACAGGTAAAGATAGAAATATCATGGAAAGTGGTGAGCGAACGCGGCATGCCCACCGGCAGATAATAGTTCGGGCTGTGGTAAATGTAATCGCGATAATCGCGCAGCGCATACCCCTGGCATAACGGAAACGCCAGCCGGTACATTTCTATCAACGCGCTACGTCGTTGCAGCCATTGTTTCCAAGGTCGGGGAGGTAAAGCCGGCGCATGTGGATAGTCCGGCAGGGAGGTATGAACTCGCAGACGGTTAAAAAACTGCAGATTCTCCACTTCCGGCAGACGCTCTAGCTGGTGCACAAGCTCCAATGCATAACGGCCAATCCCGGTTAACGGGTATTTTATCGCATCGGTAGCAAACATTATCTTCATGCGTGGGATCCTAATCCTGAAGGCGATCGGCGCGGGGCTGGCTCCGTTGGCCAAGCAATCGTTTTAACAGCCGCACCTGCCGTCGTGCGCTCGCACCTATTTCTTCGGGGCGGCAAGCTGTAACCGAGCAATTAACTGATGGATTTCGTCTCCGGCGGCGGGTAGAGCGTCGGCCTCCAGACTGTCAATCTGAAGCGTCGTGTTAAGGGCAATCTCGTTCGCCCATTGCGCCTTACGGCGCTGCAGTTCCGCCGCGATGGCGCCTGAAGAGCAAAGAATACTGTCGGCATAGCGGAACATCGCGCGTAGCCCGGCCCCCTCCGGCGGGCACGCCTCTTGCGGGGCCGCAAGCAACGCCGCGGCAAACGCGTCATCGGGAAGCCAGAACACCACTTGCGTTCCTGCCCTGATGAGAGCATCCAGCTCCGCCTGCTGCCTGGCGCTCACATGATCCTGTGGTTCGGCCACCAGCAGCACATCCTGCTGGGTGAAAAGGACCGGCACATCTTGCGCACGGGCGGGAGCAAGGCGGCCGTCCGGGTTGACCACGGCATAACGATAGCCGCTATTGTGCAAGCAGTAGACGACGTGTACCGAGTAATCCGACGGTTCTGCCGCCAGCAACGTCGTTATCAGCCGGCGTGTACGGGCTGCTGCTGCCGTATCGCCCTGCGCCATCAGCGTGGTGGCATCAACCCATAGCCGTGGCGTTTGCTCACTGAAGGCATTCTGCGCCAGCGCCCAGGCTACGCCCAAGCGGTCGGTCTCTTGGTTCAGCGTTACCTTTTCCGCTAGACGGCGGATGGCTTCGGCGGTGAATTGCCTGGTGTCCGCCGCCGACGGCACCTGGCTCGTCATTATCCGTTCAAATCCTGCCAGTGCCAGGTGGGCGGTGCGATCCCAGGAAAATTTTGCCGCCTGCGTCAGGGCATGGTCTTGCAACCGCTGATAAAAATCCTCATCCTCTAGCGCACGTAACATGCTATCGCGCATGGCTTGAATACTCGTCGGGTCAAACATCGCCTCTGACCAACCAATTACTTCCGGCAAGCTGGTCGCATTCGACGAAAGCGTAGGCGCGCCGCAGCTCATCGCCTCCAGCGGCGGTAAACCAAAACCTTCATGGAGAGAAGGAAAAATAAACAGCTTACAAAGGTTGTACAGAGTGATTAAATCACTGTCGGGCAAATAACCGGTAAACAACACCTGTTCGGACGTCAGCCCGCATTTCGCGCACAGCCGCTGAATTTGAGCCAGTTCGGCCGGACGGATTTTGCAGGCCAGTACCATTGGGCAGTCATTACGCAACGTTTCAGGTAATTGACTATAGGCTTCAATCAGCGCCTCAATATTTTTGCGCGGCTCGATCATCGCCAACGTCATCATAAACGTGTCCGGCAAGTGATAACGCTGGCGGAAAGCCTGCTTTTGCTCTGGCGTAAGCGAAAGGACGCGAAACTCCGGCTCTACGGCGGAGGAGATATTGATTACCCGCGACGGATCGATAGCGGTATATTTTTTCACCTCCTCAGCCGCCGAGGCGGAAATGGCGAAAATCGCGTCGGCGCGTTCATATTCATGCAGCTTATTGGTATAGAATTGGCGGAAATTGATATCAGCCAGATAGGTTTCTGGATTCAATAGCGGGATCAAATCGTGACAGACGCAAACCGTGCGCCATTTAACCGGGTAGTCTGGGATCGATACGATATATTCATCCACATGCCCCTCAAAAAAACTGATGACGAATACCACATCAGGATTGATATGGGCAATAGCGACATCGCGGCTAATATGCGCGGCGCGGTTACGTTCAGCGTTAGCGGCATCGCAGGCCGCCACCGGACCCTGCGCGGAAAAGGTATAAATTTCATTGGCCGGCAACACATCTTGATACGCCTGACGCACTTCGCGGATATTATCCAGAGAGAACATGCCATTGAGCAGAATACTTACCCGATGCTCGCCGGCATTGCGGATGATGGCTCGGCTCATCGCCAGCGTGCTACGGCCGATACCGCGATATTTACTTGCCGACTGCAGACCCTGGACGTCAATAAGAATATGCACTGATGTTACCCTTTATTTTTCAGCTGCTGATAAATATTTCGCACCTCTTCAGGCACGCTGTCCATCTCGTTCAATTGCGCCGATAACCGCGCGCGTTGGGCATCGTGTGTTGCCTGCTGCATCCCTTCCTCTACGGAATGAGAGAGTGGAAATAAACGCTGAAAAAGTTGCCGCGCCTGCGGGTAGTATCCGCTTTTATGTAGGGTATTGATGACCCAAGATTTCAGTGCCGGACGCTGGTGAATCTGCGTGTAACACGCTCGCAGCACCCGTTTGGCGGCATGGCGGGCGCGGCCTTTGACACCATGTTGGCGTAGCAAATGGTACTGCAAACCCGCATAGCGATAAGGGGCCATCAAACGCCAGGATCGGCTGCTCAAAACGGCCGCCAGCCGATCGTCGCTGTCCCGATGGCGCTCAAGCTGCTCGGCCATTTGCTGTTCGAGCATCTCGGTACGGCGTAACAGGTCTTCAAAAGGGGCGCCAAGATTGCTGCTTGGCGGCGACGACACGCTTTCACCAGGCAGATGATGCACATGCAGTTGCAGTTGTTGTAGACCCGATTCCATGGCCGCGACCCAGCGCTCCATTCCAGTCTCGTTCTCTGCACAGGCCGGCAACTGTTCGCGTTGCATAAATAGCGCCTGCAGCTTGGCGAAGGTTAAGGTCTGCGCCGGCTGACGCCAGGCGGCAAACAACCAGCGACGAAAGGGCTCCGGCACATTGAACGGGCTAAGGGCAAAGGGGCGAAGCAGGTCGAGTTTTGTCGCTGGCGGATTGAACAGTTCGTTGACAAAAATAGACCAGGACTGAAAAAGATCGTATGGCCAGACACAATCGGTTTTTTCGGCGCCAATCGAGCCGTAATCGATGAGCCGCACCTCGCCTTCCTGATTGATAAGGACATTCCAACTGCGCAAGTCGTCATGATAAAGACCGGCCTGTTCCAAAAGCGTCAGTTGCTCCAGCAGGTCGCCGATGATACGCGCCTTATCCAGCGCGTCTTCGCGCAATAACCGGTCCCACAGTAATTCTCCCTCTAGCCGTTCCGTTATCAGCCATCCCTCGCTGTCGCTTATGCCATGCCCGAGCAAAGCCGGCGCAACGAAGCCCGACGGCGGGGCGCTAAGAAAGGCGCATTCGCGCCGCAGTTCGGCCTGATTGCGTTGGTTCTCCGCCTCCAGCAGGCTACCGTCCGTCAGGTTGAAATTGATAACCTTAGAAAAATAGTTTTTGCCAAAATAGTAGCGGCGGCTGCCGTGGTGGGCCCCCTGGGCCTCGGTATAAGGCGCATCACGCCACTGCTCGATTACGTCACAATGTCCATCAAGCAGCAGCCAATGATGACTGACCACGTACAGCGGGCGATAAATAGCGGAGAGATGCGTATTGAAACGCGCGATTTCGTGAAAGAAAGCACAGTCGCGCAGCAATTCCCGTGGATCCGCCGGCTGGGAAGGCCCCCAATATAACGGTTCCCCGCGTAGCGCTAGCTCCAGGATCATGGCTTCGGTGCAGGAAGCGAGACGGGCCAGCCAGCGCTGCGTCCGCTCCACGCCGTGAAGATGAACGATGTGGTGGAACACGCTCAGGCCGATAGCCAGATCATATTGACCGGGCTCCAGCGCATCGATGACCTCCTCAATTCGGCCGGTGGCGAAAGAGGCGTCCAATTGCGGGTTTTCATCGGCAAGCGCGCGGCACACCGCGATATTTTGCTCCTGGAAATCCACGCCTTTCACGGTGGCGCCGCGCTCGGCCAGGCTCAAACAAAAGAAACCCTGGGCACAGCCCAGATCCAGCACCCGCAAAGGTCGGCCAAGCTTCGCTGCCGATTGATCATAGATGGCGCCAAGGGTATCAATGCGATCATAACAGTCCCGCGACGCCGCCTGCGCCCATTCCGGATGCCCATAAATGGTCTGATACACCTCAGGCAGTTCCGCCACTAACTGCTGCACATTTTTACTCATTGCTTTCACATAGCCTTTTTATGGTAAGCGCCCCGTGGAGGACGTCTTGAATTATTGGTGGGTTTGTTGTATGAGACAGTAAACCTACGTTACACGCTTATGCTCATTGCATTTTCACATTATATTGATTTTAATAACTTTTATTTCCATCCCGGTTTGAG
>NZ_JBLKSS010000191.1:0-6946 GCF_047607725.1 Sodalis sp. (in: enterobacteria)
CGTGGAGCCGGAAGCGTATCTGCGCCATGTGCTGGCGATTATCGCGGATCATCCCATCAACAAAATCAAAGAGCTCCTGCCGTGGAACCTCACCATCCCTGCTGAATAACTGTCAATACGGCGCTGGGCGTACGCTTACAACGGAAACAGCATGCCGACGCCGGTTCCGATACCTTGGATACCGCAGGCGAATGTCATCAGCGACAGCGATTGGCTCAGCATGGCCAGCATTGTCCCCAGGCAAAAGATCGCCATACCGCTCAAGACGACCGGCCGGCGTCCTACCCGGTCGGAGAGCGGACCATAGATGAGCTGCGAGCCGCCATAGCATAGAAGGTAGGCGGCCACATCAGCCGCTGTATCGCCCCCTCGCGCCACCATCAAATCGCGGGCGATAAGAGGAATGCCAGGCACGTAGTAAATGGTCTGAGCCATCTGCCCAACGGCCACCAGAATAATTAATAACATTAGCACGGATATCGCCCGCGGGTTCATCATAAGAATTACTTAAATAGCTTATTAATTCTGTGTATTGCTTTTAAATAGTGATATATACAGAATATTGGTTAATTTTCAGACATAAATACCACATCCAGGCCCCAAGTCCAGTTAATATCTTCAGTATTCCGAATTCCGACGCTCAAGCTGTAATGTTCGGTGGACAGAAGGTAAATTTTTCTGTACGCGCGCCGTAATTTACGCTTGCCGCACCATGGACTGGATGCGCTAACGAAATTAGCTGATAATGGCAAGTCCGCAGATTGGCGGTTCAGGCCGCGCGCCGGACGCCGGGGCGTCCTGAAGCACAAAACTCAGCCGCTGTGACAGAGCGGATAAACGCATGTCGACCGGGGAACATCCGGCAGGAACTAGGGGGGTTAAACACTATGGCTGAATGGGTAACGGGTAACGTGGTGCAGGTGAAGCACTGGACAGAGAGTCTTTTTAATCTGATCGTGCATGCGCCAGTCGACCCCTTTACCGCCGGACAATTCGCCAAGCTAGGGCTGGAAATCAACGGCGAAAAGATTCAGCGCGCCTATTCCTACGTTAATGCGCCGCGAAATGACAACCTGGAATTTTACCTTGTTACCGTGCCGGAGGGGAAACTCAGTCCGCCGCTGCATGCGCTTGCGCCCGGCGACAGTCTGATGGTGACCAAGGAGGCGGCGGGATTCTTTGTGCTAAACGAGATTCCCCCCTGTGAAAATCTGTGGATGCTGGCGACGGGCACCGCGCTGGGTCCCTATCTATCGATTCTCGAGCAGGGCGAGGGACTTGAGCGCTTCCAGCAGATTATTCTGGTGCATGCGGTGCGCTTTGCTCAGGGCCTTAGCTATCTGCCGCAGATGCTGGAGCTACAGCAGCGCTATAACGGTAAGCTGCGTGTCCAAACGGTGGTCAGCCGCGAGCAGGCTCCCGGATCGCTCACCGGCCGCGTCCCCGCCCTGATTGCCGATGGCTCGCTGGAGGCAGCGGTGGATCTGCGGTTGGACGCCGAAAACAGTCACGTTATGCTGTGTGGCAACCCGCAAATGGTGCGCGACACACAGCAGATGTTGAAGGACAGCCGCGGCATGCGCAAACATTTCAAGCGCAAATCGGGCCATATGACCAGCGAGCATTACTGGTAATGGCGGTGCCGTCCTCTGCGCCGAACAGCCGGGCCGCCGGCGCCTGCCACCAAGGGTATCGCCGGGCCGCCGGCACCGCACCGACCGCCCCGTATCTGCTGGCCGGCGCACCCACTTTTGATACCACGGTGACGAAATTCCGCGAACGGTACAATAGCCATAATCCGACCTTGCCCATCGGCGAATTCCGCGCGTTGGAGGGCCCGAGCGAACCGGCGAATCTTACCCGCGCCGCCAGTAAGATTAACGAAACATTGCATGCCTCCACGGCGCTGGAGAAAGGCAGCGGCAAGATCAAAACGCTGCAGTTTACCTACCTGCCGGTGGAAGGCGGTACCGAAAAGGCCGCTCGCGCGACCGCCATCGCCTACATGGCGGCGCTACTGTGCGAGTTTGAACCGACGATAAGTGTGGAACAGAGCACGGCGCGGGTGTTAGATCTGCTAAGTCGCGGACAGGGTTCACGCTTTTTCCAACAGCAATGGGGCGCGCTGCGCTACGTGGTGGCGGACAATGGCGATAAAGGGCTGACCTTTGCCGTCGAACCCGTCAAACTTGCGCTGGCCGAGCCCTGATTCATGCACGATAAATGACAAAAAGCAAAGCCACCTTAGTATTTCCTCTTTATACTGAGGTCAGGTAAAACTTGCCCTATGGCAGTCATTTTCATCTCTCGCGTTCCCTGAATGGAGGAATAACAATGCGACATCCGTTAGTGATGGGTAACTGGAAACTTAACGGCAGCAAACACATGGTCAACGAACTGATCGCGGCGCTGCGCAACGAACTCAGCAGCGTTGTCGGCTGCGACGTGGCCATCGCCACGCCGGTGGCCTATCTCGACCTGGCGAAACATCATTTGGGCGGCAGCCGAATTGCTCTGGGGGCGCAGAACGTCGACACCCATCTTTCGGGGGCCTTCACCGGCGAAGTTTCCGCCGAAATGCTCAAAGATATCGGCGCGAAATATATAATCATCGGTCATTCCGAACGCCGCACCTATCATAAAGAAAGCGATGACGTTATCGCCGAAAAATTCGCAGTGCTGAAAGAAGCGGGTCTGATTCCGGTATTGTGTATCGGTGAGAGCGAAGCGGAAAACGAAGCCGGACAAACCGAAGCGGTATGCGCTCGTCAGATTGATGCGGTACTGAACAGCCTCGGTGCCAAAGCATTCGAGAATACCGTTATCGCCTATGAGCCCATCTGGGCCATCGGCACCGGCAAATCCGCCACCCCGGCGCAGGCGCAGGCGGTGCATAAATTTATCCGCGGCCATATCGCCAAACATGATGCGGCAATCGCGGAACAGGTCATGATCCAGTACGGCGGCTCGGTCAACGCCGGTAATGCCGCTGAACTATTTACCCAGCCGGATATTGATGGCGCCTTGGTCGGCGGCGCATCGCTGAAGGCTGACGCCTTCGCCGTGATCGTTAAAGCCGCGGCGCAAGCGAAACAGGACTGACGGCCTATATCAGACGACGGAATTCACCGTCATCCTGAAAACATCCGGGCCGGTCATTCGCTGACCGGCCCGGTATGGTTTGTGGCGCTAGGACGGCTGCTAATCTGATCGAAACTGCCGCCGCTGGCGAAGTGTTCCTTCTGGACCTTGGTCCAATCGCCGAAGGTTTCAGCCAGGGTAAACAGCTTCAGCGTCGGAAACTCTTTGGCGTATTCCTTCGCTACAGCCGCGTCGCGCGGACGATAATAGTTTTGCGCCGCGATACGCTGCCCCTCGGTTGAATAGAGATAGTTAAGATACGCCGTGGCGACATCGCGGGTTCCGCGCTTATCCACCACTTTATCCACCACCGATACCGTCGGCTCGGCTAAAATCGATTCACTCGGGGTGACGATTTCAAACTGATCCTTGCTGTTCAGTTCATTAATAGCCAACAATGCCTCATTTTCCCAAGCGATAAGCACATCCCCCTGGCCGCGCTCAACAAAGGTGTTGGTTGCGCCGCGGGCGCCGGAATCGAGCACTTCCACATTCTTAAACAGCGCTTTCACAAACGCCTGCGCTTTGGCCTGATCGTTATTATTCTGGTGCAGCGCATAGCCCCAGGTCGCCAAATAGTTCCAGCGCGCACCTCCAGACGTTTTCGGGTTAGGCGTAATAATCGACACGCCGGGTTTGATCAAATCGGTCCAATCATGAATCTGTTTCGGGTTTCCTTTACGCACCAGGAAAACGATGGTTGATGTGTAAGGCGCGGAATTGTCAGGCAGGCGCGTAATCCAGTTTTTATCAATGCGTCCGCGTTCGGCGATAGCGTCCACATCCGCTTCAATACCATTGATAACGGAAGTCGCCTGTTTACCGGAACCGCCGTGAGACTGGCGCACCGTAACATGATCGCCGGTTTTTTGCTGCCAGTATTGGCTAAACGCCTTATTGTATTGCTGATAGAATTCGCGGGTAGGATCATAGGAAACATTCAGAAGCTGTACATCCTTAGCCATTACGCTTCCTGATAGCAACATGAGTAATACGCCGGCACGCCATTTGGACATATTTCACTCCATATGGAAATTTTTTGGAATTGAAAACGTTTTCTGCAGAGAGTGGCAGAAAAATATAGCCAGCTAAAAGAATATAAAAATAGTTTATATAACCAAAGAATATAATGTGGATTAACAGCATGAGGGGAGCCGGCACACGGGGCGCCAAAGCGCTTGCCCTCAGCAGCGAGGGCAAGCCAACCGGCGAAATCAGAAGAGTTTTTTCGCCGTCTCCAGGATATCGCTGCGGAAGGGCCGTTTCATATTTTCGATGGCGTCAACGATATCGTGATGAACCAACCGCTCATTTTGCACCCCGACACAGCGGCCGCCATAGCCCTGCAACAGCAGTTCGATGGAATACGCGCCCATGCGCGAGGCCAAAATACGATCATACGCCCCCGGACTACCGCCGCGCTGGATATGGCCCAGCACCGTGGCGCGGGTTTCCCGTCCCGTTTCTTTTTCGATGTATTGCGCCAGCTCGGCGACATTACAGATGTGTTCGGTGATCGCGACAATGGCGTGTTTTTTACCTTTAGCAATACCCGCCTTGATTTCGTAGACCAGGTCTTCCGGTTTGAATTCCACTTCAGGTAGTACAATGAATTCGCAGCCGCCGGCGATGGCTGCCGCCATGGTCAAATCACCGCAATAACGCCCCATGACTTCCACGATGGAGATACGTTGATGTGACGTAGAGGTATCGCGCAGGCGGTCAATAGCCTCGACGACGGTTTCCAGCGCGGTAAAGTAGCCAATGGTGTAATCGGTGCCCGCCACGTCATTATCAATCGTGCCAGGCAGGCCAATGCAGGGGAAACCCATTTCAGTCAGGCGCTTGGCGCCCATATAGGAGCCGTCGCCGCCTATCACCACCAGTGCATCCAGGCCGCGCTTGGTCATGTTTTCAATAGCGATAGCGCGTGTGCCTTCCTCTCGGAATTCCGGAAAACGCGCGGAACCGAGAAAGGTACCGCCGCGGTTGATCATATCCGAGACGCTATAGCGGTCCAGTTTCGCCATCCGATCCTGAAATAGGCCCAGGTAGCCGTCATAAATTCCATAAACTTCCAGACCTTCGGAAAGCCCGGCCCGCACGACGCCCCGGATGGCCGCATTCATTCCTGGTGAATCACCGCCGCTTGTCAGTACACCGATTTTTTTAATCATGACTACCTCTGAACTTAAAATACCGCTTGTAGAATACAATACGTTTGTTACCGCTTTTCCCATCAGCAACGAATGCCGAGGCTTGTGATGAAAGAGTATAACAAAACGCCAAAGCTGAATTGATTCAGGTCAGACTACTTTCCAATACTTAGCGAATAAATACCCGTTTTGCGGTACATATCATACTGTAAAACGTACCCGGCCGCTTTCGCTTTAATGCGCCCGCCGTCGTCACATCAGCGGGTGAAAACCCCTGCCGCCAAGCGTTTACCGGTGCTATTATGGTGCTGCTTATACATCTTTTTAGTACCAACCGCTCTCGCGCGACGGGGCAGTCCGTTTACCGAGGTAGCGCGCCCCGCCTTACTTAAACCGCAGTTAAACCGGACGCCGGTTAACCGCCTCAGTCTAATTTTGTGACATAAATCACATTGAAAAGCGTTATACTACCACAGAGATCCCCAGACAATGTTAACGCAGGGTAATGACACCATGATTTCCGGAACGCGTATTGCCGATGCACTGCAAATGGTTTTGAATATCGGCCTGGTATGCTTGAGTATAATCTTGATTATTTTCTTGGGCAGGCAAACCTTCGATTTGGGACAGGTACTGCTCAACGCTGGGGAGCAAAGTTCCACCTACCTGCTAATCGAAGGCATCGTCATTTATTTTCTTTACTTTGAATTTATCGCTCTGATAGTGAAATATTTTCAGTCCGGGTATCACTTTCCCCTACGTTACTTTATTTATATTGGCATCACGGCCATCATCCGACTCATCGTCGTCGATCATGAAAACCCGCTGGATACGCTGTGTTATTCCGCCGCCATTTTGATATTGGTGGTGACATTGTGGCTGGCCAATAGCCCGAGACTGATGCGCGAATAAGCCCGGGCGGCGGCCGATTTTTTGCGGCGTGCGATATCATCCGCGCCGCTGCTATCCAGCCCGGTTTTCGCCGTCGCTTTTATCTGAGAAATTTGCTCTCCACCGCGCGCATTTTGGCGTCGCCTTGTAGCGCAATAATATCGCTCACGGTCGGTAATGCGGTGTCCACACGATGAATGCCGCCATCGTGCCGTATCTGCCCAAAGAGACTGCGCATCGCCCGCAGCGCGGATAGCGTGATTTCCGTAAATGACGATCCCTACTTTGCCGCTGGCGGCAATGGCCGACTCGGTAAGCTGTGGATAGGCCGTAGGCACCAGCGGAACCGGAACCTGGCCTGCCCAGGCATCGATGAAAGCGAGGATCTCGGCGGGCGTTTTCTGCCGGGAATGGATGAGGATCGCATCCGCGCCCGCTTCTTGGTATGCGTAAGCCCGGCGCAATGCTTCTTCCTGGCCCAGCCCTGCTATCAACGCCTCAACCAGGGCGATGATCACTAAATTGTTATCCTGGCGGGCGTCGATAGCAGCGCCAATCTTACCCTGAAAGTAAGCGCCCCGTGGAGGACGTCTTGAATTATTGGTGGGTTTGTTCTATGAGACAGTAAACCTACGTTACACGCTTATGCTCATTGCATTTTCACATTATATTGATTTTAATAACTTTTATTTCCATCCCGGTTTGAGTGATATGAAATTAGTGGTTCTGAAGTTTGTGATAGTGTCCATTAAAATTTA
>NZ_JBLKSS010000192.1:0-6885 GCF_047607725.1 Sodalis sp. (in: enterobacteria)
ATTAGCAATTTACCCAGAGACAAACAAAAAAATATTTTACAGGAGTATGGTATTGATGAACACGAATCAGGGATGACATTAAATACTTTAAAAAATAAGGAAGCTAGCTAACATGCGCACAATGTTAGCTAACTATTGTTAGTTTATTCAAAATTAGTTCGAGTTTGAACATACTTTGAAAGCGACTATACTGACTTTAGAATGGATCAAGCTGTTTGCTTAATTTTATCTTTTAGCTATCAAATGGATCACTTTGCAGCTCTACTGCAATATTGATTTAATTTACACCAACTTAAGAATTACCTACTGATTTACTTAGCTTTTATCCCACCAGATCCCGCGAATTCCCGGATATTCCCGTTTATACCTACTGGATCACTTTAGGTGAGTCCCCACATGCGGCAAGCCCTCCTTGAGCATCTGGCACAGCTGCTGCCGGCGGGTTTCCAGGGTGCGGTCTAAATGACGCTGTAGCGATGGCAGATCGTCGGGATGGACATATAGTCGCAGGCAACCGTCGAACAAAGGCCGATCGTGCAGCAGTTGTTGGATAGTACTCAGCACCACGCGACTATCGCACACCGGCGACTGACCGAGGATTTTGCCGGCCGCCGTCAGCGCGATTTGCATCAGTCGCGCCGGCATCACCGCATCCACCCCCGCCAGGGTGGCCTTCAATTCGCGTAGGAAATCCGCCATCTGTGCGGTGATGTGCTCCTGCTCGGCTTGCGCATCCTGCAACCCCTGTTCAAAGCCGTCGCTGCGCCCCTTGTCAAAACCTTGTCGGTAGCCCTGCTGCTCGCCTTCCTGCTGACCCTGCTTAAACCCGCGCTGTTCCGCCTGCCAGGCTTTTTCATCGTGGTCCGTTGACAGTAGCGGCGCGGGGAGGCTATCGGCGAACACCAGGGACAAATCCGCCGGTAGCCAATTTTGCCAGCGTGTTTGTTCGGCGTGCTCAGACATAATTTTCCCCGTCCTTGTTGATGACTATCTCATCGGCATCGGCCAGACGGCGCACCACGGCCAGGATCGCTTTACGCTCAGTTTCCACCCGCGACTCTTTCACCGGCGCGCTGAGGTTAAGGTCGTCGCGCAATATCTCCGCCGGGCGCTGCGACATATTGCCCAAGATCCTATCCACCAGCGGCGGCGCACAGCCTTTCAGGGCAATGACGAGCGTATCGGTGTCGATCTCCTGCAGGATCCGCCGCAGGCTGCGGTCGTCCAAATCCTGCAGATCATCGAACGTAAACATGTGCTCGACTATTTTCTCCGCCAGGCTTTCGTCGAGGGCGCGTACCGCATCGATTGCCGCCTCTTCCTGCCGGCTTTGCATATAATTAAGGATCTCCGCCGCCGGACGAACGCCGCCTTTATTGCCTTGCCGGCCGCGCTGGCTGCGCAGCAAATCATTGAGGGCCAGGGTGAGCTCTTGCAGTGCGGCCGGCTGTAGACCGTCCAGCGTGGCGATGCGCACCAGGATGTCGTTGCGCAGCGCTTCCTCGAAACCGGAGAGAATCTCGGCGGCCAGGCTGCGCTTGAGTAGCACCAAAATGGCGGCGATCACCTGCGGATGTTCGGCCTGAATAAGCGCCGCCACCGCCTGCGGTTTCATGGCGTTCAGCGCGTCAATCCCTTTGTCATCGTCCACGCCGGTGATGTGCAGCTCTTCTAGCAGCAGCAGGGCGCGATCCTCCCCCAGCGCGCTGATAAGGGCCGCGCGCAGGTAGTCGTAACTGTCCTTATCCGGGCTTATCATCGTCTCGGCATCGGAATGAAACGATTCAAGCACGTTAGTCAACTGCTGCCGGGAGTAAATTCCCAGCGAGGCTATGGTTTTACCTATTGCTTCCACTTCCTGCTTACGCAGATGTTTAAAGACGGCGGCGGCGGTCTCTTCCCCCAGCGTCAGCATGACGATGGCGCTCTTTTCGATGGCATTCATGATGGTTGTTGCTCGCGGGTTATCCATTGACGCAGTATCTTGACGCAGTATCCGTGCCACCATCTGTGGCCGGGCGGCGGCGATATCACGCAACTGCTGGATACTGTCCTCCATTGCCTGGCGGGCTTTTTCGCGCGTTTCCTTTTCCAGCTCGCTGCGCGAAACGGGGTGTGGCTCATCCCGCGGCTGGTTGGCTTCGTACTGCGCCCGAATGCGCTCGCGCTCGATCTCCTGTTGCCGCTGCCAGAGCGGACGGAACCCTTTACGCCACGCCAGCCAGAACAGCAGCGCCACCAGCGCATAGCGCAGCGTGCTGAACGCCATAGCCCGTAGGCCGGGATCCTCTGCCAGAACGGCAGCGGCGGCAGCATGTCCTGATTGGCGACAAAGCGGGTATTGACGATGTTGAGCGTATCGCCGCGTTCGCTCGAAAAGCCCATGGCTTCGCGCACCAGCACGGTCACATCCTGCATTTCCTGCGGCGTCAATCGTACGGGCTTGCCGGCGCTGTCCTCACGGTCGTTAACCACCACCGCCACCGACAGGCGTTTAAGCACGCCGGGACGAAATCGGCTGTGGGTCAATGTGCGATCGACTTCGTAATTGATGGTTTTATCGTTCTGGCTGCTGCCCGATGGGTGCCGCGGCGGGGGTGGGCGCCGGGGCACTGTCCTTGGCGGCGGGTTTTTTGCCGGCGGCTGGGTTGGCGGGGGATTCAATCGGCGCCGTGGCCGGCGGAGTGGGCTGATTGCTAAGCGCCCCCGGTACACCGCCAGGCGCCTGAATACCGATCTGGTCGCTGGCGCTCAACTGCTGGCGGCGGATCGCCATCTCCTCCGGGCGCCCGTTGGGTTTATGCTGCTCCGCCGTTTGCTCCACCGCGGTAAAGTCCAACTGGGCGGTCACTTCCGCGCGCACGTTGGCAGCGCCTATCACCGGCGCGAGTATCGCGCTGATGCGCCGCTGATAATCGCCCTCCACTTCACGGGTATAGGCAAGCTGGGTCGTGCTGAGGTTAAGCTCATTATTGCCCGGTTGGGCAAGCAATTGGCCCTGGCTGTCTACCAGGGTAATATTTCCAGCGGGTAAATCGGTCACGGTGCCGGATACCAACCAGGTAATGGCTTGAATTTGACCGGCGTCCAGCGCGCGCCCGGAATACAACGCCAACGTCACTGAGGCGGTCGCCGGCTTATGTTCGCGCACAAACAGCGAGGGTTTCGGCATCGCGATATGAACCCTGGCCGATTTCACCGGGTTTAGCGTTTCAATGGTGCGGGCGATTTCGCCTTCCAGCGCCCGCTGATAATTGATCTGCTCGCTGAATTGGCTCATACCGAATTTCTCGCGATCTAGCAGTTCAAACCCCAGCGCACCCCCCTTCGGCAACCCCATTTGCGCCAGCAACAACCGGGTTTCGTGGACCCGGTCGCTCGGCACCATAATGGCGCCGCTGTTGCCGGCAAAACGGTAGGGGATATTCATCGTGGTCAGTTCCGCCACCACGGCGCCGCCGTCCTGGTCGCTGATATTGCTATACAAAATGCGATAATCCGGCGTTCTGGCCCACAACAGCAGGACAATAGCCAGCGCGATCCCCGCGGCGCCGGCCGCTAATAGCATATATTTCGGATGGCCGCGAAAACGCGCTATGTAGGTTGATCAGGCTTATTGCCGATTTAGCATTGATATCCATGGCCGAGGCATTCATGCAGGATCCCTGAAGCAGAATTAAAAACAAAGAATCATGATGGCAGGGTGAGGAAATAAAATGCTTATTACTAGGGAATAGCTTTCCATCGCCCAACGACGTAATTTCCCAATCGGTGTCAATCTTGGCACAGGGAGACCCGCCTGATAGGCAAATAAGCTTGCGCTTTTATTCTTAATTTCGCCATTCAACGCTGCCTTACCGTGCTAATGTCGCTGAAGTCAGGTATTTGAGGAGGTTATATGACAACCCAGGCCATCCATTCCGTTTTGGCCATGATGAAGGTGACGGCACAACAGGCGGCGGGAACCACGATAACGCTTCTCCGCGCCGGCTACTGCCGGTGCGGGTTTTATTAGTGAATTAAATAGCAGTATTAAACAGATTAACGGCATGCAAATAAATGCCTGGCGCAAGGCGGAGAAATTTGAATTAGGCGTGCCGGGAATCGCATTGAATGATGTTATGGTGGAAATGCAGAAGGCGTCGCTGGCGCTACATTTGGGAATTCAGGTCAATAATAAATTGATCAATGCCTATCAGGAAGTGATGAATATGGCGGTATAGAATTTGGCATCAGGTATCAGGGCACCAGGCGTAAGGCCTCAGGCGTTACAGTCATCAAGTACTGGGCATCTGGCATTGGTCATCAAGCATAGGGTAAGCGAACTTAGGCTGGGCTGGGCTGGTATCGTACACAATACCGTTATCTCGGTGGCTATAGCCGACAATATTGGCATTTTGGCTCAAGGGGGTGTCGTGAATAACGCGAATGTTATGGCAGACGCCGCCGCGAGGAATCATGAATGCGACGGCTAAGGCCGGCGTCGTGAACAACGCCGACGTCGCGGAGATTAACTCCGTCACGGCCAATGCCAACGACGACGTTGCGGAAAATGCGGATGTCGCGAAGGATGCGGGTGTCACCAAAAAGAATATGACGCATTAGCGGTTAAATCGACATTGCGGTCAGGTGGAAAACGGGAAATAACGGTTATCCGCTGAAAGAGGTTTATGGAAATAGGCATTATCGCGCAATAGCAGATAGGGCGAAATAGCACGTGCCGACGGTGATGTTACCCCGCTGCCGGCGCGTGGGGCGGGGACGTGGCGACAGGTGGCCTTTAGGATTGCAAAAGCTGCCTATGATAGGTGTTAGCACCCTGCAAATTTCGGCGCAGTTGCCCGATATCATTCTGTAATGCCGTAAGACGTGTGCCGATAAGCGCACGAATCTCTCTTTCATTTTTAAGCAATTGCTCAATATCTTTCATTCTCCCTTCTTCTTTCATACGTGGCCATGCCGGCAGATTGAATATAATCTATTGCTTCACGTAAGGTAATAGCATAGCGATTATTTGGCGCGACAACGCTGTCCCAGTCTTTTGAGCGTGCCGATTCGATAATCTGATACGTTAATTGTAACGGTAGGGCAAACGGGTGCTCGGTTTGGGAAACCATTAGCATGATATTATCCTTTTATCGTTGCGGAGTAATTTCTTTCCATGCGCTGGAAATGTTTTTCAGCAAAGCATCTACATGTTTTATCGCTTCAGGGTCATTATTTAAATTGGCCTGCAGCAAGGTACGGATCATATAGCGGTAGAGACTTGCCAGATCCTGTGCCAGAGTTTTGCCCTTTTCGTAATCTAGCGTGGCCAGTAGACCGCATTCAATGATGGCAATAGCGCGGGAAATTTCCTCGCCGCGCCGGGTGATATTGCAGCGCGCCATCCAGATACCTGCCCGGGCCAGCGCGCCATGGGTGCCATCAAAGAGCATGACAATCAACTGGTGCGGGGTCGCCCCGGCGATACCGGTTTGCAGACTGATTTGTTGGTAGGCGCTGATGCCCTGATCTGCAGACATCGTTTTTTCTCCTGAGTGCCAGCTTACTGTTGGGCTGTGCGCCGGCTGTTGGCATCACGGCGGGCGCACCGGCGGGCACTTATTTTTTGGCGATCGACTGTATTGCGGCGAGCGGCGCCTGAAGCGACTCTAATTGCGTGAGCGCGACTTCCATCCGCTGGTATTGTTGTTGATAAGCCCGCATCTTTGCATCAATAGTGGCCTGGGTGCGTTCCAACTGTTTTTCAATTTCTTTCTTCTGCTTTTCTAGCTTTTCGGTTTCGTCTTTAATAATATTGCCGTTGCCGCCGCTACCGACATAACCCTTAATATGGTCGGTCATGACGCTTGCCATGCCGCTTTCCCCTTCAGTGCCGAGAAACAGCCGCTGTACCCCCTCCGGGTTAGTATGGATAATATTTTTCAGCTTGGTGCTATCCAGCTCGAGCTTGCCGGTTTTGGCATCGACCTTAATACCGAGATCGGCTATTGACGCTATGTCGTCATCGCCATAGTTACTGCCGGCGTCACGGCGCACAAGCGCTTTTAAGTTGCTTAATAAACTCTCACCGGCCAAGGGACCATTGCTCGCATCGGGCAGTGCGACGTCCTCGGGCTTCAGATTGGAATAATCGGCGGGTTTAAATTTACTTAAGGACGATGACTGGGTAATGAAGTCGTTAAAAGCTGTGACAAATTCCTCCACTGCTTTTTGCACGGCGCTTTCGTCCGGACTCAGGGTCAGCGCTTCTGATTCATCGGGTTTGGATTTTTGCTTGAGCGTGAGTGTGACGCCGGTCAGGATATCATTGATGCTGTTGCTGGAGCGGATATATTCATTGCCGTCAACCGAGACTCTGGCGTCGGTTGCCTTCAGATCTTGCTTCATTTTCTCATCAGAATTGCTCGAAGCAATCTTCTGTTTTGGGTTGTATCCCATAATCCCGTTTAAGGTGTCACCACCCTCGACGGAGAGGGTCATTTCCCCGGCGCTGCCGGATTTCTCCGCCCGTAACACCAAACGCAGCGTGCCGTCATTGTCCACATTTTTCACTTCGGCACGGACGCCGGCCTTCTGGTTGTTAATGGCCTTGGCTATTCCCGCCAGACTGGTTTCCTCTTGTGCGAGGGTAATAAGGGTTTCCTTAACCTCGCCGTTCTCGCCCTTTTGACTGATTTTCAGCGTACGGGTTGCCGCGCTATCGCCCAGCGGCGTATCAATCCCTTTTTTAGTCTGAAAAGACGTAAGCGCCCCGTGGAGGACGTCTTGAATTATTGGTGGGTTTGTTGTATGGCCCGGTAAGAATATGTTCCACTACGATGCCTAGTGAACCCGCATCCTATAAGGGACGGCTGTCAGATCATGGATAATCCGGCGATG
>NZ_JBLKSS010000193.1:0-6668 GCF_047607725.1 Sodalis sp. (in: enterobacteria)
AGGCGAATCACTACGCAAAGAGCAAGGAGTAGCCAGCACAGGAAAAATAGACTAAAACCGAGTCAGAAGATGAGCGAACACGTGATCGAATATCACTGGAATGGGTGATCGGAAAATATCGGAATAACTGATCGGGTGTCGCCGGAACAGATGATCGGATACGTCGGAATCTGCACATTGAGGAAAAATGATGAATAGACCCATGAATAACGTGATGCTCGATATCGAAACGCTGAGTAAAAAAGCCGGCTGCCCGATATTGTCAGTGGCGGCGGTGATGTTTGAGCCGGCAACGGGGCGCTTACGTTGGACATACGTTTTATGAGCGTATCGATTATCAGGCCGCACTCAAATACGGTGAGCCAGAGGAAGACACCCTGCTGTGGTGGCAAAAACAAAGTGATGAGGCGTGTCACGAAGCCTTTAGCGGTAAAGCGCGTCCCGACGTCGTCGCTCGTGCCTTGCGTCATTTCATTGCCACCCACTGCGCTAAACCTCGCGTGCCCTGGGGTAACGGCGCGGTATTCGATATTGCCCTGCTGGAAAGCTGGTTCGACCGCGTTGACCCACAAAAAGACGACCAGGGCAATGACCGCTACCCCTGGTCATTCTGGGATGTCGCCGACCTGCGCACGCTGGTACGGCTGTCGAGAATGGATGTGCGAGCCATCACGTTTGCCGGTGAAAAGCATCACGCGCTGGATGATGCCCTGCACCAGGTCAAGATAGCGCATGCCGCCTGGCAACGATTATTTCCTGATGATGGCAAGTCTTATGCGTCAGTAATCGAATACCAGCTTGCCCAATGCAAGCGCGCCTTGACCGCCCTGGGGTTATTGCCCCCAGTGCCTTTCTTCAATGAGAGGGGGATGCATTCGCCGGGACAACATCCTCATGCGGTTAACCTTCGGAATGACGCTCATGAAAAATCTGATTAAAATTGTGCATACGGGTAAAAATAAACTCGGCTGGGATGAGGAGACCTATCGCGGCGTCCTGCTGCGCGAGACCGGTAAAAATAGCGCCAAGGACTGTACTGCCGCCGAGCTGGCGCGCGTGGTGCGCTAATATGCGCGGTCAGGGCTTTACCACGTTACCCAAACATGGCCGCAAGCCGCGTGTGGCGGCGGGACGTCAGGGGATGCTCAGCAAGATTGAGGCGCTGCTGGCCAGCGCCGGGCGGCCCTGGGGCTACCTCGATGACATGGTTGCGCGCATGCTAGGCGAAAAAAGGCCCGTAGAATGGCTCGATGATGCGCAGGTGCGCCAGCTGATGCAGATGCTGATTATGGATGCCAAACGGCACGGGAGGCTGTGTTGCAACCGTCGCTC
This sequence comes from Sodalis sp. (in: enterobacteria), assembly GCF_047607725.1. GTDB lineage: Bacteria > Pseudomonadota > Gammaproteobacteria > Enterobacterales > Enterobacteriaceae > JBLKSS01. The sequence goes on from NZ_JBLKSS010000193.1 coordinate 1,333, forward strand.
CAGCCGGATTACGCCGAGGTGCAGGCGCTGTTACCAGAGTCTGTGCAGCAGATTGCCGGCCTGATAGGCTTTCCGGCCACCGAGGCACTTATCCGTCATTTCGGCGGGGTGCCGTTTCGCATCGGCAAGGGGTTGCGCGGCGCGGGGGAGTGACGAATTGCTCTGCTGCAGAAAGTTCTGACGCCGGCGCAGGTGGCGCTGCTGATGCGCCATTTTGGTGGCGAGGAGCTGTATATCCCCCGTTGTGACAAGACGTGGCGCGCCTGGCGTAACCGCTGCTTTCTGGCCGAGCTGGACCGGCTGCTGGCTGAGGGGGAGTCCACCACCATGGCCCTGACGCTATTGTGCCCGCGCTATGGCATCGCCGCTACCCGCGCCCGCGAACTGGTGCGGCAGCGTCAGGCGGGGCCGCCGCCCGAGCAACCCACCCTGTTCTGAGTATTACCCTCTACGCCCCCGTCATCGGCACCGCCGGCCGCCTTTCGCCACAATAGCCTCATGTTCTGCATGAGGTTTTTTTATGTCCCGCGCCATTCATCGCATCATCATTCACTGCGCCGCCACGCCCAATGGCCGTGTCCTGGGCCGAGACGGCGAAAACGCCGCCCAGGTGATTGACCGCTGGCACCGGGCCCGCGGTTTTCACCGTGACGCTCCGGCCAATGATAACGGGTTGAGCAGCATTGGCTACCACTGGGTGATTGACGCTGACGGTCAGCTGCTGACAGGGCGCGATATGGAAAAAGTGGGTGCCCATGTGCGCGGCTATAACGCCGATTCACTGGGTCTCTGTCTGGTGGGCACCGATCAGTTTACTTCTACGCAGTGTGCCGTGCTGCGCACTCAGGTACTGACGCTGCGTCTGCGGTGGCCCGAGGCCACTCTGCACGGCCATAATGAATTTTCCAACAAGTTGTGTCCGGGCTTTTCGGTGCCCCGCTGGGTAGCGGGGGACTTCGCGCCGCTGAGCGACCATCTGTGTGAGCTTATCCCATGATGGCGCGTCTGGCTGAGCTTGTCACCAATCCCGAGGGGCAGCTATCGACCTCGGATGTGATTATCGTCGGTGCGTTTCTGGTCAGCTCCCTGGTGCTGCTGGGCTGTTGCCTGGAGCCGTCAGGAGACCGACCTGACGCTCGGGGTCTATCTCGGCTCCTGGGTCACCCATGGCGGCGGCGCGCGCTTTAGCGCCGGGCGGCGCGCCCGTAAACAGGGAGGAGGCGATGACGCTGTTACTCGCACTGAGTAAATTCATCAGCCGTCCGTGGTGGATAGTTGTGCTGGTTGCCGGTCTGGCTGGCGGTGCAGGCTACTGGCGCGGCGCTCAGCAGGCGCGCCTGGTCGCCCGGGCAACGCTCGCCCCCCGGCAGGCCGAGTGTGAAGCCCGGCAACGCCAGCAGGCGCAGGCCACACAACAGGTGCTGGAAGCCGCCCTGGCCCGGCAGCAACAGCTGCAGGGGGCCAATGACCGGCTCAGCGCGCAGCTGGAGACCACACAGCACGCCCTGACGCTGAAAACCCAACAGTTACACAGGAGTATTGCCCATGCGGTGGTTCATGATGGCGCTGCTTATACCGGTCTGGGGCCTGATGGGCTGCAGCGCTACCACGCCGCCCTCGGCTACCCCGCCGACGATAATGCTTCCCTGTCCGCATCCGCCGGCCAACCTGCTGGTACTGCCACCCATGCCGCCGCCCCTGTAAGGGGGGTTGGCCCGGAGGCGTTGCTGCACCACATCAGCGACTACGGGGCCTGGTGTCTGACCCAGCAGGCACAGCTACAGGCGCTGAATGCTTTCTATAGTGCACAGGAGAGACCGCGCGATGAGCCTTGACCTGGCATTCAATATTGCCCTGAGCCTGCTATCGGCACTCGGCGGCCTGTGGCTTAAAAGCGTCAGTGAAGAACTCCGACGCCTGCAGTATGAACTGACCCAGGTACGGCAGGACTATCAGCGGCATGAGGATGCACAGCGCGACCTGCAGCTGATGACCGGCATGATGCAGGACATCAAGGACAGTATTCAACGTATTGATAACAAGCTCGACCGCAAGGCCGACAAATAACGAGGAGCCTTATTCATGGAACCACTGGATGTGATGTCGCCGGTGTTGGCAGAGCTGCGCACCATTCGTACCCAGCTCGACGGTATCGACCGCCGCCTTGACCGCCTGCAGGTGAAAGGCGCACGGGCCGGGGCCACCGCCGGTGCAGTGACCGGTGGCGTGGTCGCCACCGGGCTGGCGCTGATTCGGGCGCGGCTGGGGGTGTAATGGCGCATCCCAAGGCCACCCGCGAGGGGCTGCGCCGGGCCTATGTGTTCGGCAACCTGTCTCTGGAGTTGGCGGCAATCCAGTGCAGCGTCAGCGTGCATTCTGCCCGGCGCTGGAAAAAAGAGGCGCTGGACAATGGCGATGACTGGGAGGTGATACGCAGCGCCCATCTGCTGGCCAGCGGCGCACCGGAAGATATCGCACGCTCCATCCTGACCAGCCTGATGGCACAGTTTCAGGAGACGCTGGAAAAGGTCAACCTGGCTGACACAGTGACGGCATCAGAGCGGGTTGAGCTGCTGGCACGCTTAACAGATGCGTGGAGCAAGTCGATTGCCGCCAGCAAAAAAATTCTGCCCGAGACCAGCCAGCTGGCCACCGCCATGGAGACCCTGAAGCTGCTCTCGGCGTTTATTCAGGACAAACACCCCCGGCATCTGGCGGCGTTTGTTGACATTCTTGAGGCTTTCGGGCCGGTACTGGAAAAACATTATGGCTAATCAATTAGTTGAAATCCGGGATGACGTGGCCGTTATCGCGGGGGAAATCACCAAGGTCTGGGTCAGCAACGGCGGCGAGGCGTTTGTCAAGCTGCGCGACGGCGCGGTGCATACCGTGGATGCCGCCTATGGCGAAACCCCCTTTCAGGCGTCGACACGCATCAAGGCCCAGATAGAGGCGGCGCTGGCATGAAACAACTGGTCAAGCTGTTACCGGGTGTGTACCTCGACCCAGCAGAGGTCAGTGCCGTCAGGGTCACCGGCGAGGATGTGTCTGTCGGTCTGGGCGGCGGTGCGCATTTTTTGTGCCTGGCGAGTGTCGCCGGCAGCGTTGACACGGTGGCCGAGACCCTGGTGTCGCGCATCAATGCGGTACTGGCTGAGCGTCATCATGGCGTGTAAACCGCGTTTACAGGGGATTTAAAGCGAGATATGGCTGCGAAATTTTCCATCCGTGAATTCCAGCACTCGCTGGCCGCGCTGGCGTCCAGTCTGCGCCGCACCATCGAGGCCGAATGTATGGGTTTTGATACCGGTGCCGAGGCCATGGCGGCGCGGCGTTCACAGGTGGCTGACCCGGTGAACGGGTATCGCTATTTTTTGCAAACCTACTTTCCGCACTATCATCAGTCATGCCGACCCCAGCGAACTGCATTGCTACCTGTTTCAGCGCCTGCCACAGATAGTCGCCAGTCCCAAAGGCGAGCAGGACGCCATCGCAGCGCCGCGCGGGGAAGTGAAGTCACGCTGGTCAGTCAGCTGTTTGTGTTGTGGTATCTGGTGCGGGGCATCAAGCACTATGCCCTGGTGGTGATGGATTCCATCGACCAGGCGTACCCGATGCTCGAAGCCATCAAGGCAGCGCTGGAATTTAACCCCCCTGTTGCTGGCCGACTTCCCCGAAGCCTGCGGTGTGGGGCGCGTCTGGCAGATGGGCACCATCCTGACGCGCAACGATATCAAGGTGCAGGTGGCCGGTAGCGGTAAAAAGCTGCGCGGCTTGCGCCACGGGCCGTACCGTCCTGACCTGGTGATACTGGATGATATTGAGAACGACGAGCAGGTGCGCAACCCTGACCAGCGCGACAAACTGGAAAGCTGGCTGAGAAAAACCGTGCTGCCGCTGGGCGGCGCGGGCACAAAACTCTATGTGGTCTATATCGGCACCATCCTGCATTACGACACGGTGTTGTCACACACCCTGAATAACCCGTTGTGGCGGCAGGCACGGTTTAAGGCCCTGCGCCAGTGCCCGGTGAACCTGTCCCTGTAGGAGACCTGGGAGCAAGTATTGCGTAACCAGGGAGAGGACTCGGCGCAGGATTTTTATACGTCACACCGTACCGAGATGGAGGAAGGCGCGGAAGTATCCTGGTCCGCCCGCCCGCTGCTGACCCTGATGCATATCCGCGCCCGGGATGGTCACGCCACCTTTGACGCCGAGTACTAGAATGACCCGGTCAGCGGTGAAGATGCGCTGTTTACCCACTGCCTGCATTTCTGGGTCAACCGGCTTAACGAGTGGGTATTCTACGGGGCCTGCGACCCCAGCCTCGGCAAGGCCGGGGCCAGCCGTGACCCGTCAGCGCTGCTGGTCGGCGGCTTTAATCGCGCCACCGGCGGTGCTGGATGTGGTGGAGGCGCAGATACGCAAGCGGCTGCCGGACGCCATTATCAGCAATATTATTGCCCTGCAAAAGGAACACCACTGCCTGGTCTGGGGCATTGAGGCGGTGCAGTTTCAGGAGTTCCGGCGCACCGAGCTGATTAAGCGCGCTGCACAGCTGGCCACCCGGTGCCGGCGCAGGCCATTATCCCCCATGCCGATAAGCTGTTGCGTATCGAGACCTTGCAGCCCCATATGGAAAACGGGCTTATCCGGCTGCACGCCAGCCAGACCACCCTGATACAGCAGCTGCGCCACTTTCCCCGCGCCGACCACGACGGCTCGGACGCGCTGCATATGCTCTGGACTCTGGCCGTGAGCCACGGCCCGAAAACCGAATACCGCTCATTGTCCGGTGACCGTCACTCCGGACGGCTGGGCTTTTCCCGTGGAGGCTGGTAATGGGCATGTTCACCGATATTTATGGCCGGCTGTTGCGCCGCCGCACCCTGACGCAGCCACAGACCGCTGATGACCGCCATCTGCGTTACCAGCAGGTGGCAGAGCACCCTTCGCTGGGCATCGATATCCGCCGGGTGTATGACATCCTGAGCGAGGCCGAGCAGGGGCACCTGGTGCGCCAGGCTGACCTGTTTTTTGATATGGAGGATCGCGACGGCCATCTTTTTGCCGAGATGAGCAAGCGCCGCCGTTCGGTGATGCCGCTCACCTGGCGCATTGTGCCGCCGCGTCATCCCAGTGCGCAGGAAAAGGCGATGGCGGACGCCGCGACTGAATGGTTTTCAGACCTGCCGGAGTTTGAAACGCTGCTGTTCTACTTGCTGGACGCCATTGGCCACGGCTTTGCCGCCGTGGAAATGGTGTGGAAACAGGCGGAAAACATCTGGCTGCCCAGTGCCTTCTATAAGCGCCCGCAACGCTGGTTCCAGACCGCG
>NZ_JBLKSS010000194.1:0-6641 GCF_047607725.1 Sodalis sp. (in: enterobacteria)
CTGATGAACCACTGGCGGGCGTTGTGCTACTACGCCGGCGATAGCTGGGCGGGGATCGACAATAATATAGCTAAAAACGCGCTACGGGTAATAAGCCTGGGTCGCAAGAACTATCTGTTCTTCGGTTCGGATAGCTGCGGCGACCGGGCGGCGCTGATGTATACGCTGATCGGCAGTTGCAAACTGAATGGCGTCGAGCCGGAAGCGTATCTGCGCCATGTGCTGGCGATTATCGCGGATCATCCCATCAACAAAATCAAAGAGCTCCTGCCGTGGAACCTCACCATCCCTGCTGAATAACTGTCAATACGGCGCAGGGCGTACGCTTACGTTTTAGCTCGACGCTGTAAACCCCTTTGACCGACAGGACGGCCTGTATCTAGCTGGGAACGATATCGCGCCCCAGTCGTGCAGCATGTTTATCCACATAACGCTGGGCGGCCTGTTTTACTGCTGCCATGACGTCGGAGCTATCGTAGCCAGCATAAAGGCGGATAGCCGCTTCAATCCGGTAAGTCACCTTAACCGGCGAAGCCACCTTGACGATATCCGTCAGCGGTCGCACCTTTTCGTCAGAACAGGCCCCGTTAACCAGCGCCAGTAAGGTGTCGGACGGCAGGCCGGTTTTGACCAACGGATAAAGCGCCACTGTACCCGGTACCGGGCGCATCACCGCCACATCCGTAATCGCCTGATGGGCACTCATGGCATAAAAACGGTACGCGTCGCGCGAACCGGCGTTGCTAAATGACGCGGGGGCCAGCCGGATACGCTCACGCAGATGCTCATATTCTTCCGGGTCAGCGCCACCGGTACTGGGTTCGGTATTGGTCACACTGAGGTCTGCATCATTGATGCCGTCGAGCAAGGTGCTGATTTGCGCCGGTTGCCAGCCGTTGCCGAGCGTGCCGCGCTCGGTACAGGTGGCCGTCACGCTGGCAGTGGTGCCGCTCAGGGTGACGGCCTCATCGGTGGCAAAAACAATACTATCGCGGGCGCTGACGCGCGTGCCTGCCGGAATGACCAGCGGCGTGGCGGGTGGCTCTTCGAGCTGAAACCTTAGGCGGGTACGGGCTGCCGCAGCCGCCTGGCGGTATACGCCGACCAGTTCACCCAAATAGTCCAGCATCGGGGCGCGAGCAAAGGCCACCAGATTCTGCTCGACGGTATCCTGTATAGCCAGGCGTACCAGCGCCTCACGGTAAGCAATCAGGTTAATTAGCAGCCGTTCATCCTGCGCAGGATAGCAGGCTATCATTTCAGCGGTCAGCGGCGCGCTGGCGCCGCTGCTGGCGGAGAATCAACACACCGCCGGCCGGTTGTGGGATATGGCCGCCGGACAGGTACAACAAGGCGACTATCGCCTGCTGGTACACTATGGCGAATTTCTGCGTCAGCAGCCGGAACTCCTGCAGTTGGCGGAACAATTGGGGCGCAGTCATGAAGCGCGTTTCGTCGCCACGCCCCATTCGCTTCAACGCGAGGTAGTGAAGCGCGTGCGCGAGCCGGCGGTACAGCCTGAAGAAATTAGCGGTATCCATCAGAGCGACGACCTGCTGTGGCGACTGCCGGGAGAGTTGTCCGTCCTCGGCATCGATAAATTGGAGTATGAATTTTACCGTCGTCTGCTGGAGGAACGGCTGTTTACCTACCGCCTGCACGGTGACGCCTGGCGGACGCGGCGCATTCTGCAGCCGGCCAGCAGCCAACAGCAGCCGCGCGGGCCAATGATTGTCTGCGTGGATACCTCCGGTTCGATGGGCGGTTTCAACGAGGAGTGCGCGAAAGGGTTTTGTCTGGCGCTGATGCATATCGAGCTGGCCGATGACCGACGCTGTTTCATCAGCCTTTTTTCCACCGGCCAGGTGGATTACGAACTGACCGCCGACGGCGGCCTGGAGCAGGCCATCCGTTTCCTCGGCCAGCGCTTTCGCGGCGGCACCGATCTGGCCGCCTGCCTGACGGTGCTGACCGAGAAGCTCGCCGACCCGGCGTGGCAGGATGCGGATGCGGTGGTCATTTCCGATTTCATCGCCCAGCGTCTGCCCGAAACGGTCCAGCGACGCATACGCGAACAGCAGCGCCATCGTCAGCAACGCTTTCACGCCGTCGCGCTATCGTCGATGGGAAAACCCGGTATTATGAAAATATTCGATCACATCTGGCGCTTCGACACCGGACTGAAACAGCGGCTCATGCGCCGCTGGCGCCGTAAAAGGTGATCCCGTGGGCAGGCAACGGATTTGCCGCCGGGATCGCCATAGAGGACATCACCATGGCGGAAACTTATCAGCTCGACGCCCTCGATCGCACCATTTTGCAGGCGCTGATGGCCAACGCGCGCACCGCCTACGCCGAGCTGGCCAAGCTGTTAAACGTAAGTCCCGGCACCGTGCATGTGCGGGTGGAAAAAATGAAACAGGCAGGCATCATCACCGGGGCCAGGGTCGATATTAGCCCGAAACAGCTGGGCTATGACGTCTGCTGCTTTATCGGCATTATTCTTAAGAGCGCCAAGGATTACCCCTCGGCGCTCAAGAAGCTGGACGCACTGGACGAAGTTGTGGAAGCCTATTACACCACCGGCCATTACAACATCTTTATTAAAGTGATGTGTCGCTCCATCGATGCCCTGCAACAGGTACTTATCAACAAGATCCAGACCATCGACGAGATCCAATCCACCGAAACCCTTATCTCGCTGCAAAACCCCATCAGCCGTACCATCGTGCCGTAGCGGCCCGGTTAATACCCACAATTATTCACAGGTAGATCCCAGCCGGTACACAGCGTACAATACCGGCTCAGTTATCTGACGGGACCATCATGGCCGACGTAACCATCATCAGCGGCAGCACCTTGGGTAGCGCCGAATATGTTGCCGAGCACGTCGCCGGCATCCTCGAACAGCAGGGGTTCACCACCCACATCTTTCACGGCGCCGAACTGGCGGAATTGAGTCCCGAGGGCCTGTGGCTCTTGGTTACCTCCACCCACGGCGCCGGTGAGCTGCCGGAGAATCTTCAGCCGCTGCTGGAAGAGTTGACGGCGCAAGCGCCCTCACTCTCCAAGGTTACCTTCGGCGCAATCGGCATCGGCAGTAGCGAATACGATACGTTCTGCGGCGCGACCGACACCCTGGATCGCCGCTTACGACGCTCGGCGCCAAGCGGATCGGCGAGGTGCTGAAGATCGATATTACCCAGCATGAAATTCCCGAGGATCCGGCGGAAGCCTGGGTAACGGAATGTATCACGCTGATAAAAGCACACTGATAGCACTTTTTTTGTGTATAACTCCGGTTAAAACCCGCTGACAACCGGTAGTTATCCAATGTATAACCCTAAGCATCGCATCGACCTGTGGATAATAGCCACAAAAGATCCCAGCTTATACCGTCCGGGATCACCGATCATTCACAGGCTCGGTGGATCGATAATTCCTTGTATAGGTTGATCAAAAACAGCTTATCCACAAAGGAGCGCGATCCTAGTAATAGACATAACAAGAGATCTTTAAATAAAAAGATTTTTCTTTAATTACCCGCGGATCTTCCGGGCTTGTATCCCGTCTAAACTTGAGTAGAATCCTCTTCCCCAGGCCCCTTGACGATCCTTCGCTTTCACGTGAGGTGTTTTTACCATGTTTTATCCCGATCATTTTGGCGTCATCATTATTGGGGGCGGCCATGCCGGTACGGAAGCGGCAATGGCGTCGGCACGGATGGGATGCCAAACCCTGCTGCTGACGCATAACATTGATACGCTTGGACAAATGTCCTGTAACCCGGCGATCGGCGGTATCGGCAAAGGGCATTTGGTCAAAGAAATTGACGCTATGGGTGGTTTGATGGCGCAGGCCATCGATAAGGCCGGCATTCAGTTCAGGATACTAAACGCCAGCAAGGGGCCGGCGGTCAGGGCGACCCGCGCACAGGCGGATCGCATGCTTTACCGTCAGGCGGTGCGCGGCGCGCTGGAGAACCAGCCTAACCTGATGATCTTTCAGCAGGCGGTAGAGGATCTAATCGTAGATGGCGATCGGGTCGTCGGCGCCGTTACGCAAATGGGGCTGAAATTCCGCGCCCGCGCCGTGGTGCTGACCGTAGGGACCTTCCTGGACGGCAAGATCCATATCGGCATGGATCACTACAGCGGCGGTCGAGCAGGGGATCCTCCGTCGATTTCCCTGTCGCGCCGTCTGCGTGAGCTGCCGTTCCGGGTGAACCGCCTGAAAACCGGCACGCCGCCGCGTATTGATGCGCGCAGTATCGATTTCTCGCTGCTGGCGACACAGCATGGCGACGATCCGCTGCCCGTCTTCTCGTTTTTGGGCTCGGAGGATCGGCCTCCGCGCCAGATCCCCTGTTATATCACCTATACCAACGAAAAGACCCATGAGGTCATCCGCCAGAATCTGGATCGCAGCCCGATGTACGCCGGCATCATTGAAGGCGTCGGGCCGCGCTATTGTCCGTCCATTGAAGATAAGGTTATGCGCTTCGTCGATCGCGATGCCCACCAGATCTTCCTCGAGCCGGAAGGGTTGACCAGCAACGAAATTTATCCCAACGGCATCTCGACCAGCCTGCCGTTCGATGTACAGATGAAAATAGTCCACTCCATACAGGGGCTGGAGAACGCGCGCATAGTGCGTCCGGGCTATGCGATCGAGTACGACTTCTTTGATCCGCGCGATCTCAAGCTGACGCTGGAAAGCAAATTGATCGCGGGGCTGTTCTTCGCCGGCCAAATCAACGGGACCACCGGATACGAAGAGGCCGCCGCACAGGGCATGTTCGCCGGTCTGAACGCCGCAAGGCTTGCCACCGACAAAGAGGGCTGGTCGCCGCGGCGCGATCAGGCCTATCTGGGCGTGCTGGTGGATGATTTATGCACATTGGGCACCAGAGAGCCTTACCGTATGTTTACCTCCCGCGCCGAATACCGGCTGCTGTTGCGCGAAGATAACGCCGATCTTCGTCTGACGGAAATCGGCCGGCAGCTCGGTTTGGTGGATGAGGTGCGCTGGGCGCGCTTCTGCACCAAGCAAGAACAGATCGCGCTGGAGCGTCAGCGTCTGTGCGATATCTGGGTACATCCCGGCAGCGAAGGCGTCGAGCAGCTTAATCCGCTGCTTAAAGCGCCGCTGACGCTCGAAGCCAACGGGGAAGAGCTCCTGCGCCGCCCGGAGATGGATTATGCGCGGCTGACCGGCCTGGACCGCTTTGGTCCGGCACTGACCGACGACCAGGCGGCGGAACAGGTCGAGATCCAGATCAAATACCAGGGCTACATCGCCCGTCAGCAGGAGGAGATCGCGCGCCAGATGCACAATGAACATACCCTGCTGCCGGCGGATATGGATTTTAGCGCCGTTTCGGGCCTGTCCAACGAAGTGATCGCCAAACTCAACGATCACAAACCCAGCTCTATCGGCCAGGCTTCACGTATTTCCGGCGTCACGCCGGCGGCGATTTCCATCTTGCTGGTCTGGCTGAAAAAACAGGGGTTGCTGCGCCGCAGCGCCTGACAATGACGGAATCATTGATGCTTGAGACATTGGAGACCCTGCTTGGGCAGGCGGACATGGCACTGTCGGCGGCGCAAAAAAAGCAGTTGCTGGGCTATGTCGAGCTGCTGTATAAATGGAACAAGGCGTACAACCTGACATCGGTGCGTTCCCCGGAGCAAATGCTGGTTCGCCACATCATGGACAGTATAGTCGTCAATCCCCATTTGCACGGCGACCGCTTCATCGATGTCGGCACCGGCCCGGGGCTACCGGGCATTCCGCTGGCTATCGTGCGGCCCGAGGCGCATTTCACTCTCCTGGACAGTCTGGGCAAGCGCATACGTTTTCTGCGCCAGGTACAGCATGAACTGGGGCTCGACAATGTCATGGCCGGTGCAGAGCCGGGTAGAGAGCTTCACGCCGCCCGAGGGCTTTGACGGCGTCATAAGCCGCGCTTTCGCCTCCCTCGGCGACATACTGACCTGGTGCGCTGCGCTGCCGGCCAGAGAAAAAGGGCTATTTTATGCGCTGAAAGGCCAGCTCTCCGAGTCGGAGCTGACCGCGCTGCCGCCGGGCTTTCGGCTAGAATCGGTGATCGGGCTTCAGGTGGCGGGCCTGGAAGGCGAACGGCATATTGTGGTGGTGGCGGCGAATTAAATTGCTTTTCCTCAACAAAAAAGCAAAAAGAACCGCTGCGCGCTTTATTAAATAAACGGCTGGCGGTAATTTAGGCGTCCCGAGAATCATTTACCTCTACTTTACATTTCATTAGCAATTGAATCCCGTCGCTGAATAGTAACCGCAGTAAATATATGTAATTAAAAATTACACCCACATTACTAAACCGCGCGCCAATATAAACGCGCGTGACGCCTGTAGGGCAAGGGGTGCGCCCAAATAGAGGCGATTTTATAGAAAATAATATATAAATAGTTGAATATTATAAATAATGATTCATTTTTTAATTGCTGCGATGGCTGAATTAACGTAAGCGCCCCGTGGAGGACGTCTTGAATTATTGGTGGGTTTGTTGCATGGCCCGGTAAGAATATGTTCCACTACGATGCCTAGTGAACCCGCATCCTATAAGGGACGGCTGTCAGATCATGGATAATCCGGCGATGATA
>NZ_JBLKSS010000195.1:0-6596 GCF_047607725.1 Sodalis sp. (in: enterobacteria)
GGGAGTATCAGCTCCAAAGAATTTGTCACCTTAAAGTGTAATGAAAAAATCACAGGCTTTTCACGGCGCTCAGTACTGCTTTAACCGAGTTTTCCCCGTCGCTATAGAATAGCCATGGCCATTATCCCCTAATTTTATCAACCCATAGCCTTATCATAAAAGTCTTTTTTCCAGCCAAATTTGATAGTTTACCAATCAATTTAGAGATAAATAATTCACTAATCCAAAGCCGTGATGACACCGCCCATGGTAAGGGAATACTCTACTCAACATGATGTCAATAACCACGCACTTCCCGTTATATTATAAAATCAATACTTCACTTTATTGTTCATATATAATGCAATTATTATAGAGGCAAGTCGCAAGGTAACCGTGTTTTATTCAAGGGCTGATAAATTACGTGCTTTCTTTTAGATAAGATATTTGTTAACCTATTCACAATTAGAACTCTCGTCTGATTTCCCTTCATCAAAAATATTCATCAATAGTCAACCTCAAGGGGCAAGTTAGGCCGTGAAAATCAATAATGAATGCGACGAGATAGAGAACATTCGATGAACATAGGAATCTTAACCTCAGCAATGTCTGTTTATGTACAGCAGGCAGGATGGTGATGTGGCAACGTCGCAATTGTCATGTGCGCGCATGCTCATCTCCCATCCTCCTCTTTCCAGGGTATTTGGATTCGCGTCATTACCTGAAAGGCCGTATGGCAGCTATTTACCTACTTCCATTTACCTACTTCCATTTAACTACGCACACCTATGTCATAAACGGCAATAGCCTTCTATCAGGGCGGTTAAGGTCCTCTCGATTTGGCTTCAGAGATGTCGCGAGGGCCGCGTGCACAGGGCAGGATAGCAGAGCTAGAGGCAGGCCAACGGCCCTATACGCGGCAAACGTCACTTAAAAAAGTGACATTATTTATTTTTTGGGCAACCCTCTAGCATCTTTAGCGCGAATTCAAGGTTAAAATTTTGCGGATCTGTGCGAGGATTATCGTGCCCGTATGCGCACCGCATCCCGCTCATTTTTGCCTGCACATCCACATGCCGCCTGTACAATTCCTCAAATCGGCTCAGGGTAGCAATTTCACATCCGCCATTTCTAATTTTTACAACTGAAATGACGTTGCTAAAGTGCACGACTTTGTTCTTCTGCAATGTCTGATGAGCCGAGGCTGACACATTTTTTTGCTGTCTGCATAGGTTTGCAATAATGATGTAGACGCACAGTTTGTAGAAGTATTGACGTTCATTTTTTCTCCGCTACAGTTTATCCTATCCACTCGTGCAGATTATTCTCGGCTCCCTAAACACCTAAGTGGCTTAACCATAGGCAAGATTATTTGCTTAATTTTTTTTTGATAACGTCTGTTGCTGTTGCGCAATCATGCTTTTTAGCACATCGAAAACCATTGCGATCACAAGAGAGTGAAATAGCCTTTGGCCATGAGCCTTTTCATCGAATGATGACTGTTTTAGACGCCTTTCCCCGCCACATGCCCTCAAGAGAGTGCATAAAAGTGCTGTGCCAGACGGCGCGCCTATATTAACTACTCATAGAGCCAATAACTCCTTCATTCTCATCGTAAAGAAAGTCCTGGCGATCCGTTGTTTTTCGTAAAATAAAGTTTTGCGCATTAACGGGGAGCATTGACATTAAACCATCATGATATCGTCTGTCAGCCCATAAATGCATACTTGCCTACTGAATCGCTTAAACTTCGTAGTAAGGCCATGATAAAAGCAGCGGTTATTATGCCACCTGACCCTTTTCGAGGATTTACCATGCTTTCACCGGCCATCGGCACTTTCGGTCTGCCCTAGAGGCGCCGGCATCGGTGCCCTACTCGACGCCGGGCAAATGTCATGCCCCCWACTTCGCGCTGACGCTGATGGKTTGCCATCCCGCATYGTTAACTAAACGGGGGCCGTGCTGGCGSTAGCGATTACTGAATATCGTTTACTCCCTACTGTTATCTTTCAATTATGCCTGACACAACACGCCTTCCTTTGCTAACGCCATCCCAAAGGATAGCCTTCCGAACGGATCAACAATTAAGCCGAAGGGGAGTACTGACGCATTGTTAGCCTCCTCCTGCCGTCAATATGTTGCTCCACAACGGGGTTAACATCACTCTCTGGCGAAAGGTGCCTCGCGTTGAAAATACTAAAATTGAACAGCTGTAACAATAATAATCGGGAGAAGACATGGCCAAGAGGAGACGCTTTTCCCACTCAGGTCGCACTTATCAGCGATATACATCAGGCGTGTGATRACGATTATCACATATTGTCTCGGTGCCTGGAGAATATTTGCCAGCATAAGCTTATCCGACAGGYCGTCATCGTCGGCGAGTTTGCCGGCAAGCGAGCACAGACTCGACAGACGCTGCGGATTACCGATTCTGCCTTGGCGTCAAACCCGAGATGTGATGCTGTGGTGATGTTGGGCTGTCAGGATGTCCGCGGGGGTAAAAATGCTATCTTCGAGCCCTATTTATTGCCTCCTTATGGCCATTGTCCTCAGGAAGCGGATCCGCATTTCTACCCCGAAACCAAATCCATCGACTATTGGCTTAATGGATACCATTTTATTGCGCTCAATTCTGATCGCGGAGGGAGTGAACCTATGACACTCTCTGCACCATCACTGGACTGGCTGCAAAGGTGCTTGGCTTGGGATGCCCATCCTGATAAACCCATGTTTGTCATAATGCCTCAGGCGCTGAGTTTTACGCATCGGCAAGCGGAGTTCTGCGATACCTCGCGTTCTCAACATGAGAAACTGAAAGAAATTTTTGAACATTACCCGCAGTTGGTAGTGATAAGCGGGCATACCCATAACGGTTTCGGCACCATTGAAATAATGCAACGTTCCTTTGGAACGCTGGTGGCAGTGCCTTCCCTGACCGCGACAGAGCATGGGGAAAAACGTAATGGCACCGGTTGGCTACTGAAAATAGACAGCGACAGTCTGATTTTTGAAGCTTGGGATTTTTATCGACATCAGCCGCTTGCGGCGTTTCACCAAAAGGTGTCCTTACCCCAACTGCCGGCGTTGGTGAAGAAGATCGCCAGCTGGCCGGATAACATCGCGCAACCTTTGCGCACAAGGGCGGATCRTTTGCTGTATCGCGTGTATCAAAATAACCTGCCGGTGCCCGGCCGCTCCGCTACAGAACAAAAAGGTATCCCATTGACAAAATCTACGATGCGGCTGTCTGGAATGCTATCGAAGTCTTGCGCAAAGATATCCTTAAAGAGGTATATGGCTGCGAAAACGTTGCTGTGCCAATTTGCGGACCCGGCATCACGTCATGCTTTAACAAAGACCAAGCTGAACTTATTTATGTGGAGCACGATGCCCCAAACTGGGACGATGAGGCACACATTGATTGCAGCGGATATTATTTGTCTTGACGAAAGAGGCGGTTTTGCTGGCATCCAGCGTCAGAAGGACCCGATGATTGACAATATCCCTTATC
The DNA here is from genome assembly GCF_047607725.1 of Sodalis sp. (in: enterobacteria). Classification (GTDB taxonomy): domain Bacteria; phylum Pseudomonadota; class Gammaproteobacteria; order Enterobacterales; family Enterobacteriaceae; genus JBLKSS01. The sequence continues at coordinate 3,494 of NZ_JBLKSS010000195.1, forward strand.
GCTGTAACGCGCTATGCATAATCGGCGAATTAACAACCGCGGAGTCCACAACCGAAAATGCCGTAAAACTGGAATGGACAGCGGAGAATACTCTTGCCAACCCTTAGGGGGAAAAGAAACGGGGCGACGCATCGCGCATCCGATGCCGTGGCATGCGGATACTCGTTACGCCACAGTGCTACGGCGCTGGTACGTCGCCGTTGAACGGAGAACCCATTTGGCCATGTTCAACTACGCCTTTGCAAATGGGCTATGGACCCATTACCTCAGCGCCAGCGTCCCCGGCGCGGATCTTTCTTTTAGCTGCCATCAAATTGTCGGCATCTCGGACCGCTTTTCCGGTGACGAAGTCAACCGCAGCGGACATGATGGGCTGCATTTGCGTATGGATGCGGATGGCCAGTGGGAGAAGCCGGCCTATTACCGCAAGGCCACCGTGGCTCATCCCTATTATCGCAATTCGGCGCTCACGCCGCTTGAAGCCCATGTTCAACCCGCTACCGGCGACGGGTTGGATGATACGCGCCCCTTCCAAGCGGTTTATCCTCGTCAAGCCACCGCCAAACCCACATCCACCGTCAAGCCTAAAATCATGGCGCTTGTGGCAAAATATGAAGATGGCACCTTAACGATAGAATGGCGCAATGATGAAAGCACATCACCACAGCTGCACTATCACGTAGAGGTTCGCCGCCATGGCCTGGAGGGAGAATTAATGGCACGGCAAAGCGCCGTTGTCCCGCATCAGCGTAAAGTGGTATTTGACACACTGGATCCTCTTCCAGAGGGTGAATATTACTTCACACTTGTGATTGAAAGTATTTTCAATGCGCGTTCGGATTTGCATTACGATCATTTTACCTGCGACGGCCAATATTGGGATGGCGTTGAAGCGCGCGGTGACACGTTGATGGACACACCGATGTAGCGTCATGGGTACAGTGAACAGTGCCGGGCAATACAGTTGTGTTTTGCCGCCTGTCCTTTTATGGCGAAATCGTCTAATGGCGAGATCGTCAAATTCTGAAGGGAGTAACGGTGAACACGGAGGTGATATCCCCGACAGGTATCGCTTCTGTGCGGCGCGGCCGCTACCCATAGCTCTAGGTTATCGTCGGCAGCATAAAGAGAGTTGGAGGCCGGCGATTACGATCAGATCGTGCCGTCCGGTGAAAGACCACACGACCTGGCCTGCTCCTGCCGAGGCGGTTAGAGCGACGTTTCCTCTTCCGCCGCTTCCACTACCGCCTCAAGGCCGCGCCCGCGGTTTCTACGGCGACCCCCGCCGCAACCACGGCGACCGTCGCGGCGGCTTCAGCAGCGAGCACCGCGACCGAAGCCACCTCCACCGCTTTCATCGTAGTGTGATCGTTCTCCATCGATTCGATTGACGTTAACGCTGACGCCGTTTTTGCAGCCGGCTTAGTGCGCAGTTTATCGCAATTTAACATAAAAAAGCAGGGAAACATGCCCAACAGACTTTTGGTGAAACACCAGGGATTAATAATAACCGACCCGTCTGGCAGAACTATTTTAGCAAGGGGATTGTCAACAGCCGTTTGCTCGGGAATAGGGATCGATCTGGCCCTTCTCGCCGCTCTTACGCGAGCGGCGGTATTGCGACTATGGTGCGTTTTTTTCCTCACAGCCTCTTTTTCGGTCATGGCACCGACGTTTTCAGAGAGCGTATCCGAGGTGTGCCGCTTCGATTGATGAGGATGATGACGCCTGTTTTCCATGTGTTTACCTCTCTGTAAGAAAGACTTTCAAAGGCGGTAATGTGTTCATTGCGCGCATAAACCGTATTCCTGAATATGAAGGCCTAGCCAGGGCGCTATTACCGGCGTATAAAGTGCAACGCGAGGGCATCAAGATTAACTTATACTGGAAATAAATATCGCTGGCGTATGAAATAACATCTAAAAGGGTCGCGGCGCCCGGCATTATTCCTGCCACTAGCGTCTTTCCGTGCATCAGTCAGGTCGCTAATTTATTATCCATTGACGCTTTCCCCCCACCAACGCTAATAGTGAAGGGCCGCTTTTTCATTATCTCATTAGCGGCACGGCCAGCAAACATGAGAACCGATAGAACTAAAACGCATGGGCTGCGCCCTTGCAAGGAAAATAGCATCGTCCCACCCTGCTTTTGTAACAACCATCGGTTTATTCGCTCTCGATTATATTGTTAAGCCCTTTTGAATAGCCAGGGTATGCTAAATTTACCTCATTATGTTTCGCCATAGGGGAATATAATCGCTAAGACATTTTATGTTTGCGAATATTTCCCCCCTTTGCGACAGGGCCTGCACGCAGCGACTGGCGTTTCGTCAACTCATTGAGCTACGGGTCGACAGGCCCCTCCCGCCAAAAAAAGTTGCTTTATAAAATTTATCTGACTAAAGTCAGGTAATGGACAATGAACACATACAACAGATGCGCCGTTTTAACCGGATGCTCACCCTCCGGCTAGGCGTGCTTAACGAAAATTACCTGAGCAGCGGCCGTCCGCTTGGCGAAGCGCGGCTGCTCTTCGAGATCGGCCCCGCCGGCGCCACGGTACGCGAATTGCGGTTGCGTATGGCGCTCGATTCTGGCTATCTCAGCCGGATGTTGCGTATGCTGGAAACCGAAAAGCTCCTTACCCGTCGGCGGGATAGCCAGGATGGACGCGTACAGCGTGTCATGTTAACTCCGTCGGGGATGCAGGTATGGCAAGAACTTGACCAGCGTTCAAACGAACGGATCGGTTCGCTCCTGACGCCGCTCAGCGATCGCCAGCGTGGCCGGCTTCTCACGGCGGTGGGAGAAGTGGAGCGTTACCTGCGCGCGGCCGCGGTAACGATTGCCCCGGCCGATCCCGCCTCACCCGAGGTGCAGGCATGTTATTCACGCTTATTTCCGGGAGCTCGCGCAGCGCTTTACGGAAGGGTTTGATCCCGCCCTCTCCGTCTCCGCCGAGCCGGAGGAACTCACACCACCGGCGGGCTATTTCTCTATTGCGACTCTAGACAGCACACCGGTAGGCTGCGGAGCGTTGAAAATCACCGACGGCGGGTATGGCGAAATCAAACGCATGTGGGTCGCCCCCGCGGCGCGCGGTC
>NZ_JBLKSS010000196.1:0-6519 GCF_047607725.1 Sodalis sp. (in: enterobacteria)
GGGCTGGAGCGCCTGCTCAACCAGCTTAATGTTAAAGTCCAGCGGGAAATTGGGACGACGTCTTGAGGGTTTTGGTGGGGTTTGTTTCATGAATTGCGCCCATTAAAAAAATAATGGACATCATCTTCAATAACTTGATGGGGAAGTAAAAGACGGCGCTGGGCGTACGCTTATCTTAAGGCCGCCTTACAAAGACCACGGCGCGTGCCTCTCCAGGTATTAGGCTTATGCATTTATAGTCAGAATATTATATTTATTTAAATTGTTTATAAGCCATTTAATGATTGTTTGGTGAAAAAATGTTTTATTGTCTCTCTATTCCATGTTCTTAGAACACACAGGATTCGGGCTAATTTAACCTGTCATGATGAAATAATGCATAATAAATGAACTATGTGTAATATGTGTTAGGGTGCGGAAAATTACGGCGATGGTTACCGATAGCATTATGCGCTTGGCCGCTGGCAGGGTGTATCCAGGAGCAAGACGGCAAAGAGAAAACCGAAAAGGAGATAGAGCGACGCGTTAACGCCATGTCGTTGGAGGAGAAAATTGGTCAAAAGCTTATGCTTGATTTCCGCTATTGGGATCCGCCCGGCAGGCCCCAGCAAGATATGATTGCCTCAGACGCTACGGTTGCACAGATTATTCGTAATAACCATATCGGAGGCGTAATTCTTTTTGCCAACAATCTTAAAACGCCATCGCAAATTGAGGCGCTTACCTCGTGGTATGCCGCGATGAAAACCCGCGGCGGCCTGCGTCTGTTCATCGCCACTGATAACGAGGGCGGCAGTATATTCCGTTTGCCGCACGGTGACTATGCCACGTTTCCAGGCAATATGGCATTAGCCGCCGCCGTAGAAGGCGGCGCGGATCCACAGTTGGCCGTTGAACAAGGGCGGTGGATGGCCCAGGATATGCAGTCGCTACACATCAACACCAATTTTGCGCCGGTGGTGGACGTTAACACGAATCCCTTTAACCCGGTTATTAACGTGCGGAGTTTCAGCGATGATGCGCCAACCGTTGCGTGCTTGGCTGAGGGTATCACCGCGGGTATGCATCAGCAGCGGCTCATTACCGTTTATAAGCACTTTCCGGGGCACGGGAGTACATCGACCGATTCCCACACGTCCCTGCCGCGCGTTGATCGTTTAAGGAAGGACGCCTTCGCTATCGATATCGCGCCATATAAGCACGCTATTGATAATCATATTGCCCCTGACATGATTATGACGGCTCACATTCAATATCCGGCGCTGGATAACACTCAAATTTACAGCCGATATGGCGAAAAAATGACGGTACCCGCCACGATGTCTCATGAAATACAGACCAACATTCTGCGTAAGGTATTAGGGTATCGCGGTGTCACAATTTCGGATGCGCTGAATATGGGGGCGATTGCCGATCATTTTACCCAGGCTGAAGCCGTCGAACGGGTGTTTGCGGCCAGGGTTGATATTGCCCTGATGCCGGTCAGTATTACCTCTCCCTCCGAAGCGGACCGACTGTCAGTATTGATTCATCATATTATCAGCAAGGTCAGGGCAGGCGAGATTAGCGAGGAGGATATTAATGCTTCCGTTAAACGTATCTTGCGCCTAAAGCACTCTCATCTTTGGCAAGACAGTAGGCGTAGTCTCTCCTCTCTTTTGATCAACGGGCGAAAAATAGAGAAGGAGATTGCGGACAGATCGATTACCGTCGTCATCAATCGGCATGCCACATTGCCCTTGAAAGATAAAATGCAGCGCTATCTGATCCTGACGCCCTCAGACGAACAGGCAAAGGGTACGGCGGTAATGACGCAGGAGGGCTATCGCAATGTCGTGGCTAAACAGACAACAAAGCTGACGGATTTAGAAATCAAATTGGCTATTGCGCAGAGTGATGTGCTGCTACTGGGCACCGTTTCGACCCATTTTAAAAATCCCGCAATGAGGGGGCAGCCCGCAATAAGCGATCAGGAAGGCGACAACCGGGATAGCGATGCGAGTACGCTTTCCTGGTTCCGATATGCCGGTATATTGGGTAAAAAGCGGATACACCTCTCTTTGCAGGCACCTTACGATATTGTCAGCTTTGCCGACAATGTGGACGCCGCCGTGGCGACCTATTCCTATTATGGCTATGACAACGGCATCTGGCTGGGCCCCTCAATGATTTCGCTGGCGCAAATCTTGACGGGGACGCGCTCGCCGCAAGGGAGACTGCCGGTAACGCTATGGCATAACTACGATGTTGATAGCCATGCCGGCACCGTCGCCTTTCCCCGAGGCTATGGCTTGAGTTGGTAACATCGCTCGTCCGGAACGTTGTGGACCGCTCAGAAAGTGGCGCCGTCACGGCGTTTTTTATATGGTAAGATATCGTATGTCGATACGCTAATTGGGTGAGTAGGATGGGACGTTCCAGCAAATTACAGGCTGGCGCCAATCGGGCGCTGATCGTTGAAAAGGCGAGCGAGCTTTTCAGGGCGCGCGGCATTGCAGAGGTCAGCGTATTGGATATCATGCAAGCGGCAGGGATGACGTCGGGAGGCTTTTATAAGCATTTTGCCTCGAAAGAGGCGCTGGCGGCGGAAGCCGCCAGATTGGCTTTCGATCAGTCCAGACAGCATTGGGACAGCATAGCCAGCGATTGCACGCAGGGCGTCAATGCGCTGCTTACGTCTTTCCTCAACGCCGTGGGGGCATGAGGATAGGTCGTCCGCGGGAAAGGGAAAGACGTTGGCCGTCTTCGCCGCCATGGTGGGCGCCAATTATCTGAGCGAAATCATAAACGATCCCGCGCTGTCGGATGCGTTAAAAACCGTCGTCCTGGCCATATTGGACACCTAGCGCGGCCTGATCCTGGTTCTAGCGCGTAGCCGAGGGCGGTACTGCTCCCATTGCCGGCTCAAGCTTCGCCGCGTTGGCAGCGGAAAGCGTGATGGCGTCGATCAACGCGGTGGTGTTGAGGATCTCGGTGGCGTATGTCGGGTCATCAATGTCCATCGCCGCATGCAGCGCTTCATGAGCGCGCGCCGACGTGGTGTCTCGAACCAACGTTACGTGGAAGCCCAGCTCCATACCAATGCGGCGGTCGCCTCCAGGCAGGTATTGGCCAGAAGACCAACGCAAATGATTTTTTCTTTACCGTAACGCTTTAGCTTATGCTCAAGGTCGGTATTGGGAAATCCGCTTGATCCCCAATGTCCGGTGACCACGATGTCACCAGGCTGAATTGGGAAGTCATCGTGAAAGATACCGCCCCAGGTGTCTTTGGCGAAAACCTGACGTTCGCTCGCGGCCAGCTGATAGGGCGAGGGGTATTTCCAGTCGGCGTAATCGCCCTGTTGCCAGCGATGATGTGGAACATGATACACGGTGATGCCGGCCGCGCGCGGCGGCAACAATGTTACGTAAATTTTCATGCATATTGTTTTCAAGCGCGATGTCCTTCACAAAGGGAAATAATTTCCCGCCCTCAGCTAGAAAATCATTATATAAATCAATACACAGCAGAGTGGTAATCGCGGGCTCATAAACGGGATTAGGCATTTTTCCCTCATTGACGGCGTCAAAAATGGTGTAATTAAATAGATTATCATTATAATCTAATTTGGCAAGAGATAAGCGCGTTCCGCCGACGCTGTGCTTTGGCACGTCGGACGTTGTCGGCGGTGAACACACGCAAAGGGGAAGGATTGATGATTCGACGATGCGTTCCGTACCGGATAAGTCTATGATCGAAATAGTCAATGTCATCCGGCTGCCGCGCTTAAGACATATAACGTATTATTGTTTGGGGTCTAAGCCTGATAGCGGGTGCATGATGCCTGCGGCCAATTGACGGCTGGCACGGACGACGGCTGCGGCGTCGGAGGCCGTGCATCGTCCCTGTGCCCATGATTGCGTTTATCGGTGGATGGGCAAAAATTCGGCGGGGAGCAAGAGACCATGTTCTCGGGCTTTATCAGCGGCCCGCGGCCGCCTTCGCACGCCAGCGCTCACACCGCCTGATCGAAAAACCGTGGCTGGATGAATTCATTGCCGCCATGGGGGGCAACGGCCGTCTTTTAGATATCGGCTGTGGTAATGGTCAGCCTATCGCGGAATATTTTATACGGTGGCATCTCCCTGTTACCGGTGTTGATGACGCTGCCGCGATGCTTGACCGCGCCCGGTCCCGTTTTCCACAGCAACGCTTGATCCACTTGGATATGTGTGCGATGGCGCTTGATGAGACCTTTGAAGGCCTTATCGCCTGGGACAGTTTTTTTCATTTGCCTCGGGAGGATCAAAAATTGATGTTCCCAATCTTTCATCGCCATAGTCATACGGGTAGTGCGCTCATGTTTACCAGCGGACCGGGCAACGGTATCGCCATGGGGGAGTTTGAAGGAGAACCGCTGTATCATGCCAGTCTGGCGCCTGAGGAGTATTGTGCATTACTAACAGAACAGGGGTTTGCGGTCATAGATAGGGTAGTTGAAGATCCTTTGTGCAGCGGGCATACGATTTGGTTGTGCAAACGGGTGGAATAGCAGCGGCAGAGATTTATCGGTGGCATCTGCACCCTCTGGCTAACGGGCGGTTAAGCCTTGAGGACGATTCAATGTTAGCAATGCATACCTGACATCACACCTCGGCACTTTCATCATAAATGCTTTTCCATTGGGTTAGGTCACGCCGTTTTCAGCTATTTCCCCTTATCGGTGAGCGCCACCGCCGCCAGGTCGGCCCGCCGATCCCGTCTGGGTAATATTTGGACAAATCCTACACTATTGTCGAATGGCAGAAACGCCATCTCCCGGCGCCCCAAGAAAACACCCATTGGGCCTATATTAATCCAACTATATTTTGATCACCAACGACAGCGCCAAAATCGTGCAGGCGAAGTCTGGCGAAATCTTTTTCCGCGGCTAACGCTTGCGTTGAACGTGGCGGACGCTGATCAACACGGGCCGTGGTAACGTCGCTCCGTTGGCGGCGGGCGCATCGAGTGCCTGCGGTGACGGACCCCGCAGACATGCCCGCCCCGGCGCTGTGATATCAGCGTGAAAACAGCGCCGTCAGGCGAGGGGCGCTATTTCCCAATGAGCCGATAGCGGGCCGTCGGCAGCCGAATGCGGCGAGAGATCAAATCCGCAGCGGGATCGCCCCCGATCAGCAGCCACCGGGCGCAGAACCTCACACTTCGGGATGATTTTTCCCTTCTTCTATGAAAGCCTCATCGATTTCGTCAACGTTTGCACGGTTATCTCGGCCGGACAAAAGATTCCAGCAGGCGATGAACAGCGCCGCAATCAATGGACCAATGACAAAACCGTTAATGCCATAAATTTCCATGCCGCCCAGCGTGGTGATAAGTATCAAAAAATCCGGCATCCGGGTATCTTTGCCTACCAACAGCGGCCGCAAGATGTTATCGACCAGCCCTATCACCACCACAAAAAACAGCACCAGGAATGTCCCTTTCCACACCATGTCCGTGGCGAAGAGATACACCGCGGCGGGTACCCAAACAATCGCCGACCCCACTGCGGGCACCAGTGAAAGAAACGCCATCAGCGCGCCCCAAAGTAAACTGCCCTCAAGGCCGGTGAAATAAAAGGCCAGCCCACCCAGAAACCCCTGTACGATCGCCACGACCACGGTGCCTTTGACCGTCGCTCTTGAAACCGCGGCAAATTTCATAAACAGATGATGTTTGACATAGGTCGACAGAGGCAGGCCTTCGAGGATCAAACCGACAAGGTATGCGCCGTCTTTCAGCAGGAAAAACAGCAGATAAAGCATGATGCCGAAACTGAGGACAAAGCTAAATGTCCCCCTGCCGATGAGGAAAACGCTGCCGGCGAGATACTGTCCACCCTGCAGCACCAGACCCGACATCTTTTGCTGAATTTCCGCTGCCGTATCCAGATTGTGTTGCGCGAGCAGATGCCGCGCCCAACGCGGAAGATGATGAATCAGATCGGACACGATAACGGGAAATTGCGTATTGTTCGTCTGCAGTTTGGCATAGACGACATTGGCTTCAAACGCCAACGACGACATAACCAACGCTAACGGCGTAAATACAATCAGGCAAATAATAAGCAACGTGAAAAGCGACGCGAGACCGTTCTTGTCGCCCAGTTTCTGTCTGATTTGCAACTTTAACGGGTGGAATATGACCGCCAGAATAGCCGCCCACAGAATAGCGGAATAGTAAGGGGACAAAACATTGAAAAAAGCCGCCGTGACAATCAGCAGAATAAAAATGAAAAATCCTTTTGTGAGACCTTTAAATCTCATAAGTAACCTCGTTTTTGCAACATTCGCCGTAGCACTCGCTACCGAAATTGATACCGCTACTGCTTTAGTGTGGGCATTAACCCGCAAGAAAGGTAAGCGTACGCCCAGCGCCGTATTGACAGTTATTCAGCAGGGATGGTGAGGTTCCACGGCAGGAGCTCTTTGATTTTGTTGATGGGATGATCCGCGATAATCGCCAGCACATGGCGCAGATACGCTTCCGGCTCCA
>NZ_JBLKSS010000197.1:0-6452 GCF_047607725.1 Sodalis sp. (in: enterobacteria)
TATCACAAACTTCAGAACCACTAATTTCATATCACTCAAACCGGGATGGAAATAAAAGTCATTAAAATCAATACAATGTGAAAATGCAATGAGCATAAGCGTGTAACGTAGGTTTACTGTCGCATACAACAAACCCACCAATAATTCAAGACGTCCTCCACGGGGCGCTTACCTCTGCAATAACACCGCGCCGCCCGGCGCGGTGAGTCAATCGCCTCCCGCTCATGACAACGCACAGGCCCCTGCGCCGCCGAATGCGGCGCATTTTCGCTAATGCGTGCCGGGCACGGGCTGCCCGGCGGCCTGCTTTAGGCGCCCACCGCCTGTAGCACGGCGTTAAGGGTGGCGCTTTGGCACATGGCTTTGCTGGTCAGCGCGGGATCCGGATGATAATAGCCGCCGATATCCACCGCTTTACCCTGCACCAGATTCAGCTCCGACACAATTTTCTGTTCATTGTCAGCCAACGTGCGCGCGAGCTCGGTGAACTGCTGCTTTAACGCCGTGTCCTCGTTCTGCTCCGCCAGCGCCTGCGCCCAGAACAGCGCCAGATAGAAGTGACTGCCGCGGTTGTCCAGCTCACCGACTTTACGGGAAGGGGATTTGTTAGCGTCGAGGAACTTGCCGGTTGCCTGATCCAGCGTTTTCGCCAGCACTTTGGCCTTGCTGTTGCCGGCAGTGATACCGACATGCTCCAGTGAGGCGGACAGAGCCAGGAATTCCCCCAGCGAATCCCAGCGCAGGTGGTTTTCCTTCACAAACTGTTGGACATGTTTGGGGGCGGAACCGCCGGCGCCGGTTTCAAACAGGCCGCCGCCCGCCATCAGCGGCACGATGGAGAGCATTTTGGCGCTGGTGCCCAGCTCCATGATAGGGAAGAGATCCGTCAAATAATCGCGCAGCACGTTGCCGGTGACCGAAATGGTGTCCTTGCCCGCGCGGATCCACTCGATGGAAAAACGCGTGGCGTCGACCGGGGACAGGATACGGATATCCAGCCCGCGGGTATCATTATCTTGCAAATAACGCTGCACTTTCTCAATCATGCGCGCATCGTGCGCACGGGCCGGATCGAGCCAGAATACCGCCGGCGTATCGGATTCACGGGCGCGGTTGACCGCCAGCTTCACCCAATCCTGAATCGGCGCATCCTTAGCCTGGCACATGCGCCAGATATCGCCCGCCTCCACCGAATGCGCCAGCAGCACATTGCCCGCCTCATCAGCCACCTGCACCACGCCGTCGTCCGGGATCTGGAAGGTCTTGTCATGGGAGCCGTATTCTTCGGCCTTTTGCGCCATCAGCCCCACGTTGGGCACGCTGCCCATGGTCTTGGGATCAAAAGCGCCATGCTGCTTGCAATCTTCAATTACCGCCTGGTAAACGCCGGCGTAGCAGCGGTCGGGAATGATTGCCTTGGTATCATGCAGTTGGCCGTCAGGCCCCCACATTTTGCCGGAAGCGCGAATCATCGCCGGCATTGAAGCATCCACGATTACATCGCTAGGTACATGCAAGTTGGTAATGCCTTTGTCGGAATTCACCATGGCAAGCGATGGCCGCTCGGCGTACAACGCCTCGATGGCTTGTGTGATCTCCGCCTGTTCATCGGCCGGCAATTCCTTGATCTTTACGTATAAATCGCCGATACCGTTGTTGGCGTCGAAGCCCAGCGTTTTCAGTTTATCGTTATAGCGGGCCAGCACCTCTTTATAGAATTCAGACACCACGATGCCGAACATAATCGGATCCGACACCTTCATCATAGTCGCTTTCAAATGCAGCGACAGCAGCACTCCCTGCCGTTTGGCATCGATGATCTGCTGCGCGATAAAGCTGCTCAACGCCTTTTTGCTCATGACCGCGGCGTCGATGATTTCGCAGGCGTTCACCGCCGTTTTGGCTTTTAAAACCTGCTTGGCGCCATCGCGGCCAACGAGGGTGATACTGACGTTACCATCGCGTTCAATCAGCGCGGATTTCTCGCTGCCGTAGAAATCGCCCTCTTGCATATGGGCAACGTGGGATTGGGACGATGCCATCCATTCGCCCATGCGGTGCGGGTGTTTGCGGGCATAATTCTTCACCGACAGCGGCGCGCGGCGATCGGAGTTGCCTTCGCGCAGAACCGGGTTAACCGCGCTACCTTTGATTTTGTCGTAGCGGGCCTTGGCCTCTTTTTGGGCATCTGAGTTCGGCTCGTCGACATAATCCGGCACCGCATAGCCCTGCGTTTGCAGCTCTTTAATGGCGGCTTTCAGCTGCGGCAGCGAGGCGCTAATATTCGGCAGCTTGATGATATTGGCTTGCGGCGTCACCGCCAGTTGGCCCAGCTCCGCCAGGTGATCCGACAGGCGCTGATCCGATTGCAGATATTCGGGGAAATTGGCGAGAATACGGCCCGCCAGCGAGATATCGCGGGTCTCGACGGCGATCCCCTGGGATTGGATGAACGCACGGATGATCGGCAGCAGCGAATAGGTCGCCAGCGCTGGGGCTTCATCGGTGAGCGTATAGATAATCTTGGACGTCGTAGTCATTTATTACGTTAACTCCTCTCTCTCATAGCGATTGCAACTATCGTGAAGAGTACCGAACCGTTGCGTTCACCGTTGACACCCGTTGGGAGCATAAGCGGAAACGCGGGTTTTCCGGATAACACTTCCTGGTGCTAAGTGGGCAGAGTGGATCTGCGAAGTGGCTGAGATATCTGACTGATAACCTCTGCGTTGTTGGCGGACCTATTTACATTGTAGTGTGACGCCAGGCCGTTACTGTGCAGCAGGGGTCCGGGCCCAGTCAACCCGGTTGTCACTCTGCTGATTATTTTTTGTTGCGATAATGTTCCCATTTTGTAAACGTTTACGTCCAATCCTGTCCCGGCCGTCCCTTTCTTTGCACCAGACGGGCGCCAAGCAAGGTCCCCAGCAGCGATAAAAGCAGCATACCCCCGAGCGGCAGCGCCCACCACAGATAAGGATCCGGCCGGGCGGGGAAATCGAAAACCCGCCGCACAACAGCACCAGATGGAGGGGGTTCGCCATTCGCGCCAGAACCAACGTGCTATCATGCCACTTCCTCCAGCCGGCCGTCCTGTAAACGCAGACGGCGTTCACAGCGCGCGGCCAGTTGCCTGTCGGGCGTTACCAGAATCAGGGTGGTGGCGAAATCCCGGTTCAGGCTGAACAGCTGATCGGCGATGCGATCGCCGGTGACGCGGTCCAAGTTGCTGGTCGGCTCGTCGGCGAACAAAATCTGCGGCCGGCCGCTGAACGCGCGCGCCAGCGCAACCCGCTGCTGTTCGCCGCCGGAGAGCTGGGCGGGCAAATGAGACAAACGTTGCCCCAGCCCCAGCTGCGTCAACAGGGTCATCGCCTGTTCGCGGCTTTGACGCTCGCCTTCCCCTCGCAGCAGCGCCGGCAATTGCACGTTCTCCAACGCCGTCAGGGTGGGAAGCAGCATGAAGGATTGAAACACAAAACCGATATGGCGGGCGCGCAGCGCAGCGCGGCGTTCTTCATTCAGCGCCGTCAGGTCGTGCCCCAGCAAATGTACGGCGCCGTCGCTACCGTCGTCGAGTCCGGCCAAGATCCCCAGCAGGGTGAATTTCCCCGCTCCGGACTCGCCAATTAGCACAATCGTCTGCGCGGGTTTGACAACCAGCTCAACTCCGGTAAAGATGAAGATATGGTGTTCACCTTGACCGACGTGCTTACTAAGATGATGAACTCCAAGAACGTTTTCCGCTGGCATTTCCCTTTCCTTATTCTGTTGAGTCTGGTAAGCGTTCGGGCGCTGGCCGCCGATACGCTCTTGGTTCTGGGCGACAGTCTAAGCGCCGGTTACCGCATGCCCGCCGCACGGGCCTGGCCCGCGCTGCTGGCCGCGCGCTGGCCGCAGGACGATAACGCCATCCAGGTGGTTAACGCCAGCATCAGCGGAGATACCGCCACCCAGGGTGTAGCCCGCCTGCCGGCGCTGCTGCGCCAGCATAAGCCACGCTGGGTGGTCATCGAGCTGGGCGGGAATGATGGTCTGCGCGGTTTTCCGCCGTCGCAGATCGAACAAGATTTGGTCAAAGCCATTACCTTAAGCCAACAGGCGGGTGCGCAGCCCCTACTCATGCAGATCCGCCTGCCGTCGAATTACTGCAAGCGCTATACGGAAACCTTCAGCGCCATGTATCCGACGCTGGCGAGCAGGTACGCCGTTCCCTTACTGCCGTTCTTTCATGGAGCAAGTTTATCTGCGGCCGGAGTGGATGCAAGATGACGGCATACATCCCAATCCGGACGCTCAGCCCTTCATCGCGTAATGGATGGCGGACCGCCTGCTGCCTTTACTTAAACATGAATCATAGGCAAGGAGAGCGCAATTTGGGTAAAGTTATGCAAAAAGCCGTGCTGATTACCGGTTGCTCCAGCGGTATCGGCTTGGTGGCGGCCCGGTATCTGTGCACGCGCGGCTACCGGGTGCTGGCCGCCTGCCGCCAAACGCGGGACGTGGCGCGGCTGGCGGCGGAGGGCTTTGAGGCCCTGGCGCTGGATTTGAACGACCCGCAAAGCGTTGACGCCGACGACGACGAGGTGTTGCGGCTGACCGGCAGCCGGCTGTACGGACTCTTCAACAATGCGGGCTACGGCATGTATGGCCGCCTTGACACCTTAAGCCGGGGTCAGCTGGAACAGCAATTTTCCGCTAATCTGTTCGGTATTCATCAATTGACCCGGCTGCTGCTGCCTGCCATGGTACCTCATGGCGAGGGGCGGATTATCCAGACCAGTTCGGTCATGGGGCTGGTATGCACGCCGGGCCGGGGCGCCTATGCCGCCTCTAAGTTTGCCCTGGAGGCATGGTCGGACACGCTGCGCATGGAGCTGCACGGCAGCGGCGTGCAGGTCAGTCTGATTGAACCGGGTCCCATCGCCACGTCATTTAGCACTAACCTGACCCACACCCGGGCCGATCAGCCGGTAATCAACCCGGCTATCGCCCGACGCTTTACTCTGCCGCCGGAGGCCGTTTTGCCGAAACTGCGCCATGCGCTGGAAAGTCCCCGGGACAGATTACGTTATCCGGTTACCCTGGTGGCGCACGCTCTGACGTGGTTGCGTCGCCTCCTGCCAGGGCGCTGCCTGGATTGGCTTTTACGCGGCAAGCATTGAAGCGCGGCACGCACGCCCCCATGTATTGCCAAAACCATTGAGAGAAATTGCATGTTAAACGCCACGGTAGTTGAAATTAACGAAACCAACCTGCAGCAAACGCTGGAACAATCCATGCAGGTGCCGGTGCTGGACAAGCTGGCGCAGGAATACTCCGGGCAATTCGTGCTGGCGAAGGTAGACTGCGACGAACAGCAGCATGTCGCCGCCCAATTCGGCCTGCGCGCCATCCCCACCGTGTATCTGTTCAAGGAGGGTCAGCCGCTTGACGGTTTTCAGGAGCCCCAGCCGGAAGAGGCGGTGAGCGAACTGCTGACCCGCGCCTTGCCTGATCCCGCCGAGCTGCAATTGCAGGAGGCCACGGCGCTGGTGCAGGCGGGCGATTTCGCCGGGGCGCTGCCACTTTTGAAAGCGCTGTGGCAGGAACCCAAGCCCGCCAGCGAAGCCGGCCTGTTGCTGGCGGAAACCTATCTGCAACTCAATCGTCCCGATGATGCGCAGGCGGTGCTGGACCAGTTCCCGCAGCAGGATAAAGATACGCGCTACCAGGGTTTACTGGCGCAGATCGAGCTGCTGCGCCAGGCGGCAGATACGCCGGAAATTCAGCAGTTGCAACAACAGGTGCAACATGCGCCGCACGATGCCGCGCTGGCGGTCCAGCTGGCCCTTCAGCTCCATCAGGTGGGACGTAATGAGGAAGCTCTAGAGCTGTTGATGGGCCATTTGAAAAACGATCTTGGCGCCGCCGACGGCGAAGCGCGTAAAATCCTGATGGATATTCTGGCGGCACTGGGCACTGGGCACTGGGCACTGGCGATGCGCTGGCGAGCAAATACCGCCGCCAGCTTTATTCCCTGCTGTATTAATCCTTTCCGAACGCCAGGCGCGCCATGGGGAACGCCTGCCCTCTTTTGCCGTCCGGCCTCATGCGCCGGCGGCGAATATCGCAAAAAACGCGCCTGGCGTCGCTCAACGGTAACGATCCCCTCCCTTTTATTGCGTGAATCACTGTAACCTTGCGCGCTTTGTTGTATCTTCTCTTCTATAACACATGTCCCGCCGCAGAGCGCAGGAGGGTTGCCCGGCGCGTTATTCTCTGGCACTGAAAAGGAGTCTTCACCTATGTTAATGGTCATTCCCGTTCTGGTTGCAGATTCCGACGTATCCGATCATCTGTTCCGGCGACATCCGATCAGTTATTCCGATATTTTCCGATCACCCATTCCAGTGATATTCGATCACGTGTTCGCTCATCTTCTGACTCGGTTTTAGTCTATTTTTCCTGTG
>NZ_JBLKSS010000198.1:0-6387 GCF_047607725.1 Sodalis sp. (in: enterobacteria)
AAACTCTTTTAAACACGGTTTTAAGGCCGTTACGTTAAGTATCAAATGTTTTGCCTATAGGCTCTATTTTGTTCTTTTTTTGTTCATCGGTATCAAATACATAAATCATCCCTAATCCTAAGAAATCCCACGAATTCCCGCCAGATCCCGCCAATTCCCGTAAGTATCAAATAAATTACTTCTCTATACGCCGCGCGGCGTTGAATATCGCCAGCATGGGCTATTTCTCCTCCGACCGCACGATTCGCGAGTATGCCGAGGAAATCTGGAAGGTGGCGCCCGTCCGTCTGTAGTTGCGTCGCGGGCGTCCGTTGGCCGGGCCGGGCTTAGGACGCCAGCGACAGCCGCGCCGGGTTGACGTGCTGTGCCAGCCAGTCGGTAATATGCGCCTGTTGCGCCTCGTCCAGCCACATGCCCAGCTTGGTGCGGCGCCAGATGGCGTCGTCCAGCGTGACCACCCATTCCTGCGCCACCAGATAGCGCAACTCGGCTTCGTACAGGTCGTGACCGAAATCCTCGCCCAGATCCGCCAGGCCGGCGGCGCCCGCCAGCAGCTGCTCGCTGCGGGTGCCGTACGTGCGGCTGTAGCGCCGCGCCAGCGCTTCCGGCAAAAAGGAGAATTTGCGCCACAGTACGGCGGCGTAGTCGTCGCGGGTACCGGCGAAATCGCCGCCCGGCAGCACCGCGTTGCGGGTCCAGGCGCCTTTGGCGTGGGGATAGTAATGAGCCAGTTTTTCCAGCGCATGCTCGGCCAGCTTGCGGTAAGTGGTGAGCTTGCCGCCAAAAACCGCCAGCAGCGGCGCTTTGCCGTCTTCATCGCTTAACGACAGCGTATAGTCGCGGGTCACCGCCTGCGGCGAATCGGATTCGTCGTCGCACAGCGGGCGCACACCGGAATAGGTCCAGACGATGTCCTCGCGGCCCAGGGGCCGTTTGAAATGATCGTTGTAGACCTTGAGCAGATAGTCAATTTCACCGTCATCGATATGCACCTCACCCGGATCGCCGTGATATTCCACGTCGGTGGTGCCGATAATGGAGAACGTTTCCATCCAGGGAATGACGAACACAATGCGGTGATCCTCGTTTTGCAGAATGTACGCCTGCGGCTGGGGATGGACCCGCGGCACGACGATATGGCTGCCTTTTATCAGGCGGATGCCATACTGCGACGGCAAGTGCAGGCTGTCATCGATAAAGTGTTTCACCCAAGGGCCGGTGGCGTTGGCCAGGCCCTTGGCCTGCCAGCGATGGCTCTTGCCGGTCAGGCTATCACGTGCCTCGACTTGCCACAGCCCGTTTTCCCGCCAGGCGCGGGTCACTTGCGTGCGGGTTTTGACATCGCCGCCCCGCGCCACTACTTCCTGTGCGTTGAGCACCACCAGACGCGCATCGTCCACCCAACAGTCGGAATACTCGAAACCGCGCACTATTTCCGGCTTCAGTACCGAATCCGCGCCAAATCGAACGCCCTCACTTGCCGGCAGGCTGGTGCGTTTGCCCAGGTGATCATACATAAACAGGCCCAAGCGGATCATCCACGCCGGCCGCAGATGCGGCCGGTGCGGCAATCGAAAGCGCATCGGGAAGGCGATATGGGGCGCCATTTTCAACAGCACCTCCCGTTCGGCCAGCGCTTCGCTCACCAAACTAAATTCATAATGTTCGAGATAGCGCAGGCCGCCGTGAATGAGTTTGGAGCTGGCGGACGACGTGGCGCACGCCAAATCCTGCGCTTCCAACAGCAATACGGACAGTCCGCGCCCGGCGGCGTCGGCAGCGATGCCGGTACCGTTGATCCCACCGCCGATGACGATCAAGTCTTTGGTTTCCACGCTACCTTCCTCCCAATGCGCGTTACAGTTTTTTATGTTCGTTTTCGCTCATAATTGTAAGCGAAAACCAACATCCACGCCAAGAACTCTGTGCAAAAAAGAGGCCATGCGTGACGCAGTTAACGTTTTTACCCGCGCAGCGCGGGTTGCCGCCATGGCGTTGGGGGGTAACATATCGAGTCAAGCGCCAGCATGGCGTGGCCGGACGCCGGCGAAAAGCGCTGCACGTCGCCCCACGGCTTGCTACACTCCTTTCGCTGCCGCGAGGCGTGCTATCTTTTGGTTAAACGAGGCGTCAGGGTATGGATCAATTTGCAACAACCAGCGTAGAACAGGCCAGAGAACGCTGGTAGCGGGGGAACGCGGTGCTGGTGGATATTCGCGATCCGCAAAGTTTCGCCGCCGGGCATCCCCGTGGCGCGTTCCATTTGACCAATGACACCCTGCCGGCGTTTTTGGCGCAACATGATGCCGCCCGTCCGGTACTGCTGATGTGTTATCACGGCAATAGCAGTAAAGGCGCCGCCCAATACCTGCTGAGCCAGGGATTTGAGGCCGCTTACAGCGTCGATGGCGGGTTTGACGCCTGGCTGAAAGCCTTTCCGCAGGATATTGAATTGCTATAGCGACGAAGACGCGTCGCGGTTCACCGGCCGGCGCCGTGCCGTGGGCCGCCGCCGGGATGGGGAAGGTGGCTGTTACCACCGTGCGTTGCGCTCCTCGCTTTGAGACATAGATCACAAAATTGGCGGGCATCGGCGAGGCGCGTCACAATCTACCGCGCCGGCGTTTCTCCTTTATCCTCAGTGCATTGCCTGGCCGTCTAACGGCGTTGGCGCGGGGGTAAGCCGTCGTCGGACCGCGCGTTTAGCCCGCGAATCGTGTATTCTGTTTCACCATTACCTCATTATGGAAGCGTGAGTGAATCATGATTCGAGTTACCGCCTTGTCTAACGCGCGCCTGGTGTTGGCCTTCATCGATTATATGAAAACCCAAGTGGACATGGAGTTGCGCCCGCAGGGGCGTTATACCGAGCTGTGGCTGGCCCAGGACGAAAAACTTGAACAGGTTGAGGCGGCGCTGGAGGCGTTTTTGCTTGAACCGCAGCATCCCCGTTATCAGGCCGCCAGCTGGCGCACCAGTTCGTTACATTAACCGCGGCGAGACGGGGTCCAGCCTGCGCGCCTGGCTGCCGGCGCTGCGTCAGCAGGCCGGCCCCTTGACGTTGGGGGTGACGGCGCTGTGCGTGCTGGTCTTTCTCCTGATGGCCCTGCTCGGCGATGATCGGGTGATGGCCGCGCTGGCGTATCCCGCCGGTCCGGCTCAGTACGGCCAGATCTGGCGCTGGGTTAGCCATGCCTTTTTGCATTTCTCGCTATTGCACCTGGTGTTCAATGTGGTGTGGTGGTGGTATCTGGCCGGCCTGACGGAGCGCTATCGCGGTAAGGCGTCATTAATCATTTTGTTCCTGCTCTCAGCTATCGTCAGCGGCGTAGTGCAGTCGCATTTCAGCGGGAGCTTTTTCGGCGGTCTGTCTGGCGTGGTGTATGCGCTGATGGGCTATGTCTGGTGGCACGGCGAGAAAAATCCCGGCGGGCCGCTATTTATGCCGCGCGGGGTCATCGTGTTCGCCCTGTTATGGCTCATTGCCGGCTATTTCAATATTTTGGGTATCGCAATAGCCAATGCCGCGCACGTGGCGGGTCTGGTAACGGGCCTGCTGATGGCGTTCTGGCAAACGCGGCGGCGTCAGAGTCATGGCGGTCAGCGCTGATCGGCCGGTAGCAGAGGAGTCAATGTGAAGCAAACGCAGCGGCATGATGCCATTATCGAGCTGGTTCGCCAGCAGGGCTACGTCAGTACCGAGGAGCTGGTGGATCACTTTGCCGTCAGTCCCCAGACAATACGGCGCGATCTGAACGATTTGGCCGAGCAGAACAAGATCCAGCGTCATCACGGCGGCGCGGCGCTGCCGTCGAGTTCGGTCAACGCCGCCTACCATGATCGCAAGGTGATGTGGTCGGCGGAAAAGGCTCGCATTGCGGCGCGCGTCGCCAGCCAAATCCCCGACGGCGCCACGCTGTTCATTGATATCGGCACCACGCCGGAGGCGGTGGCGTACGCGCTGCTGGGTCATAAAAATTTACGGGTGGTCACCAATAATCTTAACGTGGCGACGCTGCTTACCGCCAAGGAAGATTTCCGCCTGATTTTGGCCGGCGGCGAAGTGCGGACGCGCGACGGCGGCATTATCGGTGAGGCCACCCTCGATTTCATTTCTCAATTCCGGCTTGATTACGGCATCCTCGGCATCAGCGGCATTGATTTGGACGGCTCGCTGCTGGAGTTCGATTATCATGAAGTGCGCACCAAACGGGCGATTATCGACAATTCTCGCTGCGTGATGCTGGTGACCGACCATTCCAAATTCGGCCGCAGCGCCATGGTCAATCTCGGTAAAATGGACCTGGTGGATTATCTGTTTACCGACCAACTGCCGCCGCCGGGCGTGATGACGCTTATCGAACACTCCGATGTCAAATTGGAGCTGTGTTGAGCGCAAAGGCTCTAGCGTAAAAATTAACGCCGGCTCTCCCCTTTTTAACGGCGTTGTCTATTCTTTGATCATCACGGCGCTTATCCAGACTCTTCTGCTATCTTTCGCACGGCGACATGAACGGCGACCCCCTGGGGTAGGCCGCGGGGGGCGTCGTGGTTTGGCATCGCGACAGGCGCGGCGATCCGCTTTGCTAAACCTTGGGATAATTGTAGTTTGGCATGGCGATCGCTTGCGGTGGGCGCCGGGATAGCCGTGACGATGGCAGGATCAGGGGGCCGGTTTTCCGGCGCTGTCCACTTTAGGCTAACAGGATAGAGACGTTCATATGCCAAAACCCAAATTTGATAAAGCTGCGTTCCAGGCAGCGCTAGATCGTCAGTGGCAACGTTATGGTCTCGCCGGCGCGCAGGAAATGACCTCGTTTCAGTGGTGGCAGGCGGTCAGCGCGGCGGTCAATAAATGCATCGCCCCCCCAAGCGACCAGCCGGGCAACAGCAAAAAATTTCTCCGTCATGTCAATTACCTTTCCATGGAGTTCCTGCTGGGACGTCTGACCGGTAATAATCTTATCAATCTTGGCGGGTACGATACGGTCAAAAGAGTGCTCGACGGTTATCAGGTTAGTCTTGCCGATATCCTGGAATACGAGGTCGATCCGGCGCTGGGTAATGGCGGCCTGTTATATGGATTCCATGGCGACCGATGGCCAGCCGGCCATCGGCTACGGACTGAATTATCAGTACGGCTTGTTTCGTCAGACCTTCGCCGAAGGCCAGCAATGGGAATTCCCCGACGACTGGCATCGCGAAACCTATCCCTGGTTCCGTCATAACACGGCGCTAAATGTTGAGGTGGGGTTTGGCGGCAAACTGGTGAAAGACGAGCAGGGCGGCAGCCGCTGGGAGCCGGCGTTCTCGCTTATCGGCGAAGCCTGGGATTTGCAGGTGGTCGGTTTTGGCAATGGCGCGGTGCTGCCGCTGTGTTTATGGCAGGCGACGCATCCGCATCCGTTCAATCTGGCGCTGTTTAATGAGGGAAAGTTCCTCAAAGCCGAACGGGCCGGGATCGACGCCGCCAAGTTGACCAAAGTACTTTACCCGAACGATAACCATCAGGAAGGCAAACAGCTGCGGCTGATGCAGCAGTATTTTCAGTGCGCCTGTGCGGTGGCGGATATTTTGTGCCGTCATCATTTGGCCGGCCGCAGTCTGGAAAATCTGCCGGATTATGAAGTTATCCAGCTCAATGATACCCATCAGGCAATCGCCATCCCCGAGATGCTGCGCGTGCTGCTCGACCAACACCAGCTAACATGGGATGAAGCCTGGCTGATTACGTCACGTACCTTTGCCTACACCAACCATACGCTGATGCCGGAGGCGCTGGAATGCTGGGATGAAAAGCTGGTACAGACGCTGCTGCCGCGTCATTTCGCCATCATCAGGCACATCAACGACCGGCTGCGGGTGCTGGTGGAACAGTGCTGGCCGGGCGATAACGCGGTATGACGCCGCTTGGCGGTAGTGCAGGATAAACAAGTACGGATGGCGAATTTATGCGTGGTATGCAGCTTTGCGGTAAATGGCGTCGCCGCGCTGCATTCCGATCTGGTGAAAAGCGATCTGTTTCCCGACTATTGTCAGCTGTGGCCGCAGAAGTTCCATAACGTGACCAACGGCATTACCCCGCGCCGCTGGCTGAAGCAGTGTAATCCGGCGCTGGCGGCGCTAATTGACGAAACCATTGGCAAAGGCTGGATCACCTGGCTTGAAAGGTTAAAAGCGGTGGCGCCTTATGCGGACGATGCGGCGTTTCGCGCCCGCTTCCAGCAAATTAAATACGATAATAAACGTAAGCGTACGCCCAGCGCCGTATTGACAGTTATTCAGCAGGGATGGTGAGGTTCCACGGCAGGAGCTCTTTGATTTTGTTGATGGGATGATCCGTGATAATCGCCAGCACATGGCGCAGATACGCTTCCGGCTCCACGC
>NZ_JBLKSS010000199.1:0-6338 GCF_047607725.1 Sodalis sp. (in: enterobacteria)
ATCATCGCCGGATTATCCATGATCTGACAGCCGTCCCTTATAGGATGCGGGTTCACTAGGCATCGTAGTGGAACATATTCTTACCGGGCTATACAACAAACCCACCAATAATTCAAGACGTCCTCCACGGGGCGCTTACCCGCATTAATACCAGCCGCGGTGGACTTATCGATTCCCAGGCGGCCATCGAGTCGCTCAAATTGCAAAAGATTGACGCGCTGGGGATGGATGTGTACGAAAACGAGCGAGATTTGTTTTTTGAGGATAAATCCAACGACGTCATACAGGATGATGTGTTCCGGCGGCTATCGGCATGCCATAACGTTCTGTTTACCGGCCATCAGGCCTTTTTAACCGAAGAGGCGCTGACGCACATCGGCCAGACCTCGCTACAGAATATCCAACTGCTGTCGCGGGGAGAGGAATACCCCAACCTCGTAAGCACGTAACGCCGGGCGCGCATAGCGCCGACGTAAACGCCAATAGCCCGAGCCGGCGATAAACGCAAGGGCGCACGTCAGGCGTTAAAGCGCAGGCACTCCACTCACCGGCGCCGCTTGCCGGCAGGGGGAAAGGCGTTGCACGCCTGATTCACCGGCTCAGCGCACCCGGCAGGCGTTAGAGCGCAGGCGGTCGACTCCCGACTCAGCGCGCCGGCAGACGGCAGCCGTCGGTAAGCTGGCACATTCCTACTGTGGAGCCATCCAACTGCAGGGCGGCGGTGAGCGTGCCGCCGACGCCACTGCAGGCGGCCTGTTCCACCTGGCTCAGCACCGGACGCGGCATGCGCACCGCCGTCCCCTGCTGTTCGGGTTCGTCATTGACACTGGGATCGCTGCTGCAGGCAACCAGTAACACGACTGAGGTCGCCAATAACCACCGTGATAACGTCATCAATGGGCTCCGCAAGGTATGAAATAGGAATAGTCTGGAAGAGCCTGTGTAGCGGCAGCGGGCGCATTCGTCGAGAACCCGCCGATTGACTTTACACTTCATCTGTCTTTCCACGCGTTTCATGCATCACACAAAAGCTAAAATCCCTCAGTGTTAGTGCTGCTATACTTGCGATAATTCATGATAAGCCAATGATTTAACGGCTATCATCCGCAGCTCAGATAAGGGTCCTCATGATCACCACAGACGGGAACAATGCAGTCGCCTCGGTGGCCTACCGCATTAACGAAGTTATCGCCATTTACCCCATCACGCCCAGCTCTACCATGGCCGAGCAGGCCGATGTCTGGTCCGAGACCGGCACGCCCAATATCTGGGGCGACACCCCGCAGGTGGTGGAGATGCAATCCGAAGCCGGCGCCATCGCCACGGTGCACGGCGCGCTGCAGACCGGCGCGCTGTCCACCTCGTCACAGGGATTATTGCTGATGATCCCGACGCTTTATAAGCTGGCCGGCCAGTTGACCCCCTTTGTCCTGCATGTGGCGGCGCGCACCGTTGCGACCCACGCGCTGTCGATTTTTGGCGACCATTCGGACGTCATGGCGGTGCGCCAAACCGGCTGCGCCATGCTGTGCGCCAATAACGTCCAGGAAGCGCAGGACTTCGCGCTGATTGCCCAGGTCGCCAATCTGAACAGCCGCTTGCCCTTCATCCACTTTTTTGACGGCTTTCGCACCTCCCACGAGATTAACAAAATCGCGCTGCTATCGGATGAGACATTAAAAGCGCTGCTGCCCCATTCTGAGGGTCTCTACGGGGTGCAAATACCGCCAAACGAAATATTTGCAAATTCAACCTTAGCTGTGATTAATGAAAAACTCAAAGGCAGCGGACTCTTTTTGCTGCGCTGCGGCAGTGCGCTAACCCTCTCAATGCGTATTGATGATATTACGTCCATCCGCTGGATTCATCATACGCCCCAAATGCCAGATATGAACAATTGCGCGGTCCTGGGTAGAATTGTGGCTTTTTTTGATTATATTGAATAATGGAGTGGGCGAAATGATTTTATAAAAAATAACTAACAATAATATTAGTTACCGGGTAAAAAAAGGAGGCCATATTTTTCGCGATAGTGCCGACAGCCTGGTCAGAAATCATCTCATCGATTTTTTTCCGCCCACGATCGCCATACTATTCTGGTCTCCTGCTCCTTGAGCCCGCTGGATTTAAACCGCTACAAAGAGTTCACTATTTTCATTGTGCTGCTCACCCTGTTCGTGTCGTCGCTGCTTATCGCCATTCCTCTTTCGCCTAATACCATTTCGGTGTTTAGCGGGCTGCAGCCCGGCGGCATTCTTATCTTTCCCCTTTCCTTCGCCTTTTTGGATACCATCAACGAAATCTTCGGCCGCAAACATGCGCGCAACACGGTATTGATTTGCGCATGCGCGCTACTGCTGGCCGCGGGAGGAATTTGGCTTAGCCTGCAATTGCCGGGAGAAAACCCCGAACAGACAACGCATTATCAGGCAACGTTCAGCCCGCTGCCCTGGCTGTTTTTTATCAATTTCATCTGCCTGCTGACTGCGGATAATGCTAATAACTATATCTATTCACGCTTTAAAGAGCTGTGCAACGGCCATTATCTGGTGTTCCGCTGTCTGGTCTTCACTCTCATCGGGCAATTTCTCTACTCGCTGATTTGGATCCTGATGTTTTTCACCACCCGCATACCCCTTGGCGATATGCTGCACTACATCCTGTCAAACTACCTGTTCAAAGTGGTCTATTCGCTGCTGGTCTGCATTCCCATTACGTTCATTCTTGTCTCTGGCATCCGTCGTGAACTGTTTAAATAGCCATGGCCGCAACCAGCCTGAAAGGGCGCATGACGCCCCCTCTCCACCTGTGGCCAGTCCACATTATCAGCCGCGCTCGGCGGCAGATAGGGTAATTGATACGGAATTAACGCGCGGGATTATGGCTGAACACGTTGTCACCACATCAGCTTATAGGAATCCCGAGGGAGACAGCCACTGCGGCATTAAAATGCCACGCAGATGCTACGCCTCGCGGCCGGCTGACGGGTTATCAACGCCCGCGCGGCGCGTAGGCTGCCACCAACGCCGCCCGGGCGAACGGCCAACCGGCGACGACGCGCATCTTAATGTTTCAACACATACAGAGTCTGACTGTAGGCCACGTCTTCCGGGTTGTTAATTTTAGCCAAGGCTTGATCAAACGGCCGTTGGTGAATTGATAGAGGGGCGCAATAGGCGCCTCATCGGCAATGATGGCCTCCGCTTTGTTGTAATCCTCGCTCAGCCGCTGCGGATGTGTTTCCCGGCTGGCCTGTTGCAACAGCTGATCGTAGGCGGGATCGCTGAATTTAGCGATATTGCCGCTGTGGGTGGAGTTCAGCAAAGATAAAAAGGTGGAAGGCTCATTGTAATCGCCAATCCACGATGCGCGCACCACATCAAAGTTGCCGGTGTTGCGGCTATCAATATAGGTTTTCCATTCCTGATTGACCAATTTGACATTCACGCCCAGCGTTTTCTTCCACATCGACACCACCACAATCGCAATCTTCTGGTTACTTTCCGAGGTGTTATACAACAGGGTAAGCGTCAACGGCTTACTCGGCCCTTAACCGGCCGCCTGCATTAAGGCCTGCGCCTGGGCATCCAGCTCCTGCTGGCTATGCTGCTGCAGGTAACTGGCCGCCGGCGTAAAGCCGACCATTACGCCCGGAGTAAAATGCTAGGCCGGCTTTTCGCCGGAGCCCACCACTTTGCCGGCGATGATTCGCCGGTCGATGGCGTAGGACAGCGCTTTACACACCCGCACGTCCTGAGTGGGGCCGCGCCGGGTGTTGAAGGCATAATAGTAGGTGCCGAGCTGATCCGGCGTATAAACCTGATCGGGGATTTGTTGCAGCAACTGCCGGTAACGGTCCTTGGGAAACGACTCGGTAATGTCGATATCGTTGGCCATATAGCGATTAAGCGCGGCCGATTCGGCGCTAATGGGGACAAAGGTAACCTGGGTCAGCACGGTATGTTGATGATCCTAATAATAAGGATTGGGCGTAAGGACGAGTTTTTCATTCACCACGCGCTGGCTGAGCTGAAACGCGCCGTTGCCGACCAGATGGCCGACGCGCGTCCACTCCTGGCCGTAACGCTCCACAGTGGCGCGATTCACCGGAAACAGGCTGAAATTGGCGGTCAGGCTGACGAAATACGGCACCGGCTTATCCAGCGTCACCTTCAGCGTGTAGTCGTCCGGCGCGCTGACACCCAATTGTTCAGCGGGCAGCTTGCCGGCGATAATCTCGCTGGCGTTTTTTTAGGCCCGCGAGTTCGGCAAACCAGGAAAAGGTAGAGTGATTGGCGGGATCAACCAATCGACGCCAACTGTAGACGAAGTCCTGCGCCGTAACCGGCTGGCCGTTCGACCAGCGCACGTCGCGCCGCAAATGAAACACATAGTTTTGGTTATCGCTGGTCTGCCAGCGCATTGCCACACCGGGAATAGCCTTGCCCGCGGGATCCTGATTGACCAGCCCTTCAAACAAATCGCGGTCAACCTGTGCCTCCACCAGCCCGACGGCTTTAATGGGATCTAATGAGGAGGGCTCGTCTTTGATGTGGCGTACCACATGTTGTTCATCCGCCAGGGCGGTACCGGGGGACCGTGGCGGCGCGTAGATTGCCGCTGACGGCGGCGAGCATGAGGGCGCAAATGGCAAACGGGAAACGCGGCATAGACTGTTCCTTAGCGTTATGGCCGATATCGGGCTTACCCCGTCGGCGTTCTGGCAAAATACTCTGCGGAAACTAACACTGCGGGAAATTTTTCTGTAAAGTAATCACTGTTAATGTAACTGATTATTTTCTGGCGGGAAACAGTATGCAACCCTTTCGGCCCCGATCCCAGCGCGGCGCCTTGCCCTCGTTGGGGACATCCTATGGTACCTCGGTGCTGGGCGCGCCGCTGCTTTATCATCCCGCCACCCGGGGGGCTGCAGGCAACGAGCTGATTATCGCCGGCACCCACGGCGATGAGACCGCAAGCGTCACCGCGCTCTCCTGCGCCCTGCGCACGATAGGCCCGGACGCGCGGCGTCACGCTCTGGTGCTGGCGGTCAACCCCGACGGCTGCCGGTTCGGGCTGCGCGCCAACGCCCGGGGGGTGGATCTCAACCGCAACTTCCCGGCGGCGAACTGGCAGAGCGGCGAAACGGTGTATCGCTGGACCAGCGCGGCGGATGCCCGTGATGTCGCGCTCGCCACCGGCGACCAGGCAGGTTCCGAGCCGGAAACGCAAGCGTTATGCCGGCTGATTAACGATCTGCGTCCCGCCTGGGTCGTCAGCTTTCATGAACCGCTGGCCTGCATCGAGCAGGCGCCGCCATCGCCGCTGGCGCAGACATTCCGCCTACCGCTGGTGGAGAGCGTGGGGTATCCCACGCCGGGGTCGTTCGGCAGTTGGTGCAGCGACCGCGGGCTGCCGTGCATTACCGTGGAATTGCCGGCCATTTCAGCCGATGCGGCCACCATCGATTATCTGGAAGCGATGGTGGCGCTATTAACTGACACCGACGGCGCGACGAGGAACTGAGGGGTAATCAGGCCCGCCGGCGCTCCCTCCATGCCCTGCCTAAGCGCACCGCCGCCAAGCGCTCAGCCCAGCGTTATCGACCCGCACTGGAACGACAGCGCCGGTTCAGCGTCCATCGCCAGCCAGGTGGGACCATCGAGATCAATAAAACTCGCCTGCGGCGTCAGCGGCAACGCCGCCGCCACCGCGCGCGAGGTACAAAGCATACAGCCCAGCATGATAGCGAAGCCCCGCTCGCGCGCCTGTTGCGCCAGCAGTAACGCCTCGGTCAGCCCGCCGGTTTTATCCAGCTTGATATTGATCATTTCATAACTGCCCTGCAGCGTCGCCAATTGGTCACGGGTATGGCAACTCTCGTCCGCGCAAATCGGCAGCGGGTGGATAAAATGCTGCAGCGCCGCGTCGTGCTCCGCCGGCAGCGGTTGCTCCAGCATCGCCACCCCTAAATCCGCGAGCAGTTGACAACGCGTCGCCAAGCCTTCCGGTTGCCACGATTCATTGGCGTCCACAATCAGAGTGGCTTGCGGCACCGCCGCGCGGATGGTGACCATACGCTCGGTTAACAGGTGGTCGTCCAGTTTAACCTTCAGCAATCGGGCGCCTTTGTCCCTGCAGCGCCACGCCGCCTCCGCCATATTCTGCGGCTCATCGATACCCAGGGTCTGCGCCGTATATAGAGAAGTAATTTATTTGATACTTACGGGAATTGGCGGGATCTGGCGGGAATTCGTGGGATTTCTTAGGCTTAAGGATGATTTATGTATTTGATACCGATGAACAAAAAAAGAACAAAATAGAGCCTATAGGCAAAA
>NZ_JBLKSS010000200.1:0-6270 GCF_047607725.1 Sodalis sp. (in: enterobacteria)
GCCAATCTTTCTGAACGGCCATTACACCTTTATCAGTGAAGGGAAAGAACTCGATCTGGACGCTATGATTGAGGGACTGACGTTGTCATAAACCGTATGGCAAGTCCGCAAAATTTTGGCGGCTTTCCGCTTACAACCCCGTAATGAA
Source organism: Sodalis sp. (in: enterobacteria) (assembly GCF_047607725.1). Classification (GTDB taxonomy): domain Bacteria; phylum Pseudomonadota; class Gammaproteobacteria; order Enterobacterales; family Enterobacteriaceae; genus JBLKSS01. Next base: position 149 of record NZ_JBLKSS010000200.1, read on the forward strand.
TTTTTTGTAGCGCCACCACCATCAGAAGTCTCTGATGGTGGAATGAAAATTAAAGTATACCGGTTCGTGAATGGCGACACATTATCCGTTGACAACATTATGAATAGTTACTATTTCGCACATAACAATAAAAGAGGGGCGCTATGCCAGAAAGGAGAAGAAAGAATTATTTACCCAATATTATTAACGAACGTGAGTTATAATTCTTGAATTAACCGAGATGAAACTTTTTTATTAATTGGCAGGGTGCCGATTCAAGTCTCTCTTTGACAAACTGCACGGCTCTAGGTGCGCGTAGCGCACGAAAGGCGGCAAATGGAGTCACATAGTTCACGAAACTCCAATGCCGCCGAAGCCCGGCGCAGGCGATACCATCCTCACAGATACCCCATACCCGCCCTTCGCCCTGCTAGACCGGGTTTTAAAGGCTTGAGCTGTGCGAAAGCCGCCCAACTGAACAATCAGCAACACGAAAGCCAAAGGGTCGAAGACAAAAGAACGTCAAAGCGACACACACCCTTCAAAAATAACCAAAACTAAAACCGGAACCCCATTAGTTACAGCATTCATAATTCTTTTTCCTGCCGAGCAGTTGGCTTGTTAGGGAAAAGAACTGTGGGCGGGGCCGCGGGGTTTTTTGTTTGTTTGTTTGTTTGGGTGTTTGGGTGTTTGCGGATTGGGGTGGTTGGAGGTAGGGGTGGGTTTGGGTGACTGAGCGGCGCGGGCGAGCTCGCTGTAAGCGAAGCCTTTTTTGGTTTTGGGGTGGGCGGGTGAGTGTGTGCTTGTTGGTGAGGTTATCCCCAGAGCGGTGCTCTTAATTATCTTTTTCTGTAATAGGAAATTACAGTTATTTTGCATTTATTTCATAGGGGTTATCTATTGATGGTTTTCCCTTGCATCTGTTGGTGGATAAAAAAGACCGGGGGTCGGTTTGGGCGGAATTATGGGGTGGGTGAGAGGGAAATGACAGCGGAGAGAGGCGTGAAAATAAGGGGTGTGGTGGGGTAGGGGCGTGCGGAAGCCTACGCCGTGAAGCGCATCATTTTTCAGGGGCGGAAAGCCGGGCAAAAGAGAGGTTAGGGGGTGTCTGGCGGTGGGGCTGTAGAGGCGGCCAGCTTGCGCAGGGCATGGTAACGCTGGTCGACCAGACGCCTTAGTCCTTGGTGACCCATCGCCTCCAGTTCATCCTTGCTGTGCAGCTTCACCAGGTCGTTCATGATGGAGTGCCGTGCCTGTGAAGGCTTCATCTCATCAATCTTGCGCGCATGACGACGCTGCTTGTTGAACGCCCGCTTCTTCAGGCGATAATCAAACGCTTTCTTGATGTGCTTTTCTTTGGCGCGACGACGGGCTTCGCTCAAGGTGATGGGGCCTTCGCCTTTGTCACGCAGCTTCTGGTTTTCCCAGGCCAGCTGCTGGCTCTGTGCCGACAGGAATTTACCCACCTCGTAATCGATAAGCACAAAGAACAGCTCGGTGACCCAGATAATCTTGGGGATATAGGAATGTGTGCTGTCGTCCCAGACGCGTTCGCATTTGATGGCGCCCAGCTCTTCCAGCGTCGTCAGCGCCCGGCTGGCGCGTGAACAGCTGCTCCACGTTGGCTTCCACCTTGCCGGAAACGATATTCAGCCGGTCTGCCATCGCCACCATCAGCGCGTTAACCGCCCGCGCCCGGTGGGCGTTCATCCGTTTGATAAACGGTTTTTTCAGGCCGGTTTTCACGTCAAGACGTGGCGTGGTGTACCAGGCTTCATGGCGGGCCGGATTGCTGTTCTGGGCTGCCTTGACCAGGGCTTTGACTATCGCCGGCTTGGCCGCATCCGGCGTCGGTGACCGGTAGCAGGGGTAAGGGTTGCTGACATAACAGTCCCGCACCGGGCTGTTGAGCGTTGTCTGCGAAGCAGGAGAGAAGAGTTCAGTCACCGCTCCCTGCACTTAAGGTCGGCAGGGGGGTTTGATCTTGAGCGCGCCTGAGATATAATTCCCGCAGGCACCGCGCCTGCTTACGACCCCCGAGTTTACGTCTGATCCGACCAAAGATAGTGCGTAACTTGGGGGTACTTGCGTCTGGAGCCTGGCTCCATCCTGTCCACCTTCCGGCGTGGACGACCAGCAAAAACCAAATTTTCCCTGCTTTACCAAAAGCCGCCGCAGCGGTAAAGCCGGCCGTGCGCGCACTCATCGCCAGGTCGAGCGATAACGGTGCAATCTGCACGGGCGCGGTCAAATGCCTCATCCGGCCCACCCGGCAACCAGGCCCAGCGCCAGCAGATGAGCCACATAGGCATGCAGGAAAAACCCCAGCTTCAACAGGCGGCGCTGCGGATCGAGGGGGCTGATGGCCACCACCGCCAGGGCACCCGCTATCAGCAGCGTCGGCAACAGCAGGCCCGCCAGCATCATGCTGTGCCCCAGCCCGCTATTCAGCCGCAGTGTGAGTATCGGCCAGCTGACGATAGCCAGCCCGCGCAACCAGCCGGCCTCGCTGACGGTCGGCGGCAGGGTGACGCACAGCCCGTAGCTCGCCAGCAGCAACAGCAGGCCATCTACGCCATAGGTGCCGGGGGTGGCGACGTCGTACCCCCACAGTGCCAGCAGCAGTGCCCCACCCACGCCGCCGTTGGGGGAGCCCTGGTGGACCGGCCAGTGCGCCATCGCCAGCGCCTGGGTCACTACCGCAAACAGAAACAGGATATTCGGCTCATACAGGGTGAAACCGTCGTGGCGCATCACCAGCCAGTACCTCGGCTGGGCCAGCAGCGCCCATCCCCACAGCCGGGTGGCCTGCGCCTGTCTGACCGGCCGGCGCGCCAGGTTAACGCCCCATACCAGCGCGAACAACGGAAACGCGCCGCGCCCGAGCAGCAGCAGGGTCGGCGAATCCAGCCCCAGCGCCCGATTGGCATGGTCAAGCACCATCAAGGCCAGCGCCAGCAGCTTTATCACATCCCGCGGCAGCGGGGTAAACTGCACCACGGCGGACAAGGTACGGCGTTCGCCGCTGCGGGGGTCAAAGTGCGTCACTGTGCGTGGCCTGCTCGGTGAAGTCGGTAAAACTGTTGACGCGCAACACGCGTATGCCCACCTGCGCCATCACCTGATTGAAGGACTTATCCAGCCTGAGGCGTTTTTTGAATTGATGCGTGCTCTCATCGAGCATAATCACCGCCTTGACCCGGAGTTGCGGGTCAAGGCAGACAAAATCAGCGTGCCAGTGCGCGAGCGGTTTCAAAAAACGCAGCCGCATCGTGGCGTCAATCGCCTGTTTGGGGTTCACTTCCAACAGGTCAACCACCCTGACCTTGGCCATCACGCTATCGCCGTCAGGCACAAACCCCTGAAGCTGAGACAAAAAGGCCCTTTCTCCGTCCGTTAAAAACGGCTTCCTGACATAGACCCCGCACGGCGCGCCTCTGCCACCGATAAGGTTTTTCATTACCGTTCGCAACGCGAAAAAAATCGCCAGCAACACGATAAGCGCGCCCCACAACGTCATATCCATTTCTTCTCCCGTGATGTCAATCGCCATACGTCAGTCGCCGCCCAGCGTTTTTTCTTTGATACGCTACGGTCTCTGCGCCTCATCGGGCACGATACCCGACGCCGGGGGCGACAATCGGCTGCGGGCCGCCGCACTCTCCCGCACCACCTGCTGGATTGCCGCATCCTGCTGACGCATCGGCGCCAGCACCTCACGCACCAGGGCGTCCGGCAGACGGTCCCGCACCGCCTCAGGCCGGATATCCCCCGTCTGGAACAGCCTGAGCAGCTGTTCGTCGCTCAACCCGTCCAGCTGACGCGGCGAGGCGGGCTGCCGTGCCTGCGCTCAATCTGTTCCTGCAGCGCACGCTGTTGTTTCTCTTCCGGCGTTTCCGGCAGGGTTAGCGGGGTGTCCGGCGGACGCGCCACCGCCTGGACCGTAGCGTCATCCACCCATAACCGGCCACCGGCCATCGCCTGCGGGTTAAACGGCACGCCGTCACCCTGCAGCCGCACCACCACGCCGCTGTGCGGATAGCGCGCCGCCAGCGCGATACCCTCTTTCATTGACGTCGCCAGCCGGGTTTCCTGATGGGTGCTAGCCTGCAGCGCCACAAACTGCGCCCGCTCACTGCCCAGCACGCGACCCTGGTCTGGCAAGCCCCCGAAGCTTTTCCCCTGGGCATCCATCAGCGGGGCCAGCCAGGCGCCGGCCACCTTGCCATTGGCGTCATACGCCGGCAGGATAGCGTGCGGCTGCGGGTATTTTTTCCCCGGCGCCACAAAGTGCGCCAGTGTATTGCCCGACAGGCTGCTTCCGCGCAGCACCGACCGCCCCAGGGCGCTTACGTTCCGTCCAGGGAGGGTGTCTTGCCATACAGCGTGTGGGCGGCTTTCTCGCTACCGGACGCCATCCCCAGCACCGCATCGTGCGCCGTGGTGCGCGCCTTCACTTTCCCTATCGCCTTCAGCCACCCGGCCTCGTCATCGGTGTACACCTGCACGTGCTCTTTGGCCGTAAGCGCCCCGTGGAGGACGTCTTGAATTATTGGTGGGTTTGTTATATGAGACAGTAAACCTACGTTACACGCTTATGCTCATTGCATTTTCACCTTGTATTGATTTTAATAACTTTTATTTCCATCCCGGTTTGAGTGATATGAAATTAGTGGTTCTGAAGTTTGTGATAGTGTCCATTAAAATTTAAGTGGACACTATCATCGCCGGATTATCCCTGATCTGACAGCCGTCCCTTATAGGATGCGGGTTCACTAGGCATCGTAGTGGAACATATTCTTACCGGGCCATACAACAAACCCACCAATAATTCAAGACGTCCTCCACGGGGCGCTTACAAATGGCAGGCCCTTATAGCTCCTGGGTTGATATGGGGAATCGTCTGGCGTGGTTCAAGGGTACCGAGTACGAAGAGCGGGCATGTGAACTGTGGATTGAATGGTCCGCCGCCGCGAAGTGGGATAACGGCGCGCTGAAGGCCGATCGCACGGGCTATCAGGCCATCTTCAAGCGTGCGGCTGATACCGGTTGGCTAAACCCCGGCTCAGAGCGCATGAAGCATCCCGTCGCAGTGGCGGAGGACTTTGAGGACCTGGGCGAGATTGAACCGGCTAATAAAAAGCCGTGGCAGGCCTTTGTGCGCAAAGACAAGACCGGCGTCATTAAAAACACCATCGATAACGTCACCAAGGCCATTGCTCGGCCTGATTTCTGCGGCGTGCAGGTCCGCTTCGATCAGTTCCGCGACGAAATCATGCTGGCTGAGGAGGGCGATAACCAATGGGTGCCCATTACCGACCCCGATTTTAGCCGACTGCGTATCACTCTGGAACGGCGGCAGTTTGACCCAGTAAGTAAAGAGCTAATGCGGGACGCGGTGTTGCTGGTTGCTGATGAGAACCCGTTCGACAGCGCAATCGAGTGGTTGAATAGCGCCGATTGGGATGGCGTGCCGCGCGTGAAGACCTTCTTCGAGACGTATTTCGACGTCGAGCCGTCGGAGTATACCTCTGCGGTATCGCTCTACGCCTGGACAGCGTTGGCGGGCAGGGTGCTATCACCGGGCTGCAAGGCGGATATGGTCCCCGTTCTGGTGGGTGAACAGGGTTGCGGTAAATCCACCGGCATTGCGGCGCTATCACCGGCACCCGATTTCTTTACCGAAATATCCCTTGCGGAAAGAGATGAGGACCTTTCACGAAAAATGCGCGGCCGGCTGGTAGGGGAAATCTCCGAACTGCGTGGCCTGAACTCCAAGGAGATTGAGTCTATCAAGGCATTCATTACTCGTACGCACGAGGTCTGGGTACCCAAATATCGTGAATTCGCCACACAGTTCCCGCGTCGTCTGGTGATGTTCGGTACCACCAATCAGGAAGAGTTTCTGGCAGATGAAACAGGCAACCGGCGTTGGCTACCGCTGCGCGTTGGTAAGGTGCGCGTAGACGATATCAAACGCGATGTGATTCAGCTGTGGGCCGAGTAAGCGCCCCGTGGAGGACGTCTTGAATTATTGGTGGGTTTGTTGTACGAGACAGTAAACCTACGTTACACGCTTATGCTCATTGCATTTTCACATTGTATTGATTTTAATAACTTTTATTTCCATCCCGGTTTGAGTG
>NZ_JBLKSS010000201.1:0-6202 GCF_047607725.1 Sodalis sp. (in: enterobacteria)
TCCAGCGGGAAATTGGGACGACGTCTTGAGGGTTTTGGTGGGGTTTGTTTCATGAATTGCGCCCATTAAAAAAATAATGGACATCATCTTCAATAACTTGATGGGGAATTAACAGACGGCGCTGGGCGTACGCTTACCACCAGCCCGTCGTCGCGCCTGCCGTGCAATCTAACACGGACAGTCACCACCCACCCGGCGCCGAGCCGGACGGTGCCGCGAATGTTTCGTTCCGCGCTCACCACCACCCGAAAATTCCGCGTGACCGCCGGCACGCCACCCACAGAGATAACCGCGTTTTAGCTCAACACCCCGGCTTGTTCCCCCTCCATCTCACCGATGTGTCCCTTGGGCTTGATACCGACGAGCGCATCATCCGCGACTCGGATTTCCTTGCCAGCGGTGACCTTTGTGCCTCAAACCACCCTCAGCCCGCTGCCTGGAACCCTCACTACGCCACGTCGGGGGGAGCCAAAGAGTACGTACGCCTGGAAATCCAGCCTGCGGTGGCGAGCTCGGCCGCCATTTCCACTTGCCTCTTATCACGGGACAGGCAAGCCTGCGGCATCGCCATGGCAAAGGCGGTGGGCTATATTTCCTGCGGCTATTTATTACGCTTGTTACACGAGTATGTCGCGGCCGCCTGGCATGGCGCACCTGCTTGACCGCCGCCGGCAAATCATCCGCCGAGACGCTCTGCCGTCCGACCCTCAGCGCCATAGCGGAGACGGCGGGATCAGAGGCGCAAGCGGCAAGCACAGGCGCTGTCGCCAGCGGCAATGAAGGTGGAGACGGGAGCGAAGACGGTGGCGCCAGCGGCGTTGTCCACGGCAGCGGGGAACGCTCAGGTGCCGCTATCCCTGTCAGACTGGGCGGTACCGGCAGACAACGGGGACAGGGCCACGCGGGAGACGGCCATCACCACGGCGGCGGCGGCGCCTGACCCACGTCACACCGGCGCTACCGACACGGCCGGCAAAACGCACGGCACAGTAACGCCGACCAGCAGCACCGCGCACCCGCCGGTGCTCGCCGCGACAGAGGCGATGCCCCCCCTGATGCTGCATTATTCGCACATTCATTATGATAACTTTATCGGCAATGAACATTGGATAGCGATGAACGATGTCCTGACGCGGGCGATGACGAAAGCGTTTTACGAGCATTTTTTTGATCCGCTGCTGCGTGACATTGCTTTCGAGATGGACAGCGGACAGGGCATTCCCCTGCATATTTTATTAGAAAAGGTTCAACGTCGGCTGGTGCTGGTTCCGGTCACGTCCGATCACTGATTCCGGTCGCACGATCAGCGATTCCGATTCTGTCCGATCGCTCATCTTCTGTTCCGCCATACTCTGGAGACTTTTAGCTTCCGGGGGTATGGCATGGCACGTAAAAAGAAGAACGCGAGAACAAAAATATGCATATATATCAATGTATTACGCATGAAATTTGAGCAGCGTCGCTCGAATCGCACCATCGCAGCAGCGCTCGGCATCGGCTGTACCACAGTGCACGATATCCTCGGCCGATATCAAGCCAGCTGGGTAAGGTCTTGATAGCCTTGCCGGATTTGCCAGGATAGAGCAGGCGCTCGAGGTCGACGGGGGACAGTTCCGCCGGCAATAGCCAGACCAGGTTAGCTACCGTGAATCGGCCGAGGATATCGTGCACTGTGGTACAGCCGATGCCGAGCGCTGCTGCGATGGTGCGATTCGAGCGACGCTGCTCAAATTTCATGCGTAATGCATTGATATATATTAATATTTATGTTATCGCGTTCTTCTTTTTACGTTCCATGCCATACCCCCGGAAGCTAAAAGTCTCCAGAGTATGGCGGAACAGAAGATGAGCGATCGGACAGAATCGGAATCGCTGATCGGGCGTGACCGGAACCAGCACCCCGGCTGGCGAAGGGTCAGCGAAATCATCAACGCGATAACCAGCAGGGCCGCTATCAATTGGAAAGTCACCATAAATCCGCCGAACAGCGACGCGACAAGGGAGCCGATAATGCTGCCCACGCTGAAACCCAGATAAATAATGCCGTAATTCTTGGTTAAATTATTCAGTCCAAAGAAATCGCTGACCAGCAACGGGTACATCGTGATAGTCCCACCAAAACTGAACGCCACGCAGGCCAGCGAGATAAAGAACAGTGTCTCGTTAAGATGAACAAACAACAGCATGGCCATCCCCGCCATGGCGATGACCTGAGCCAGTGAGACGACCCGGATACGGGACATTTTATCGGACAGGACGCCCAGCACTAGGCGCCCGCTAAGATTGGCGACGGCAATAATGGTGACCGCATTGGCCGCCACCGTCGTCGATAAATGGACCATATTTTCGCCGATATCTTTGGCGACGCCGATAACATATAACCCGCTCATGCAGGCGGTAACAAACATCAGCGCCAGTAACCAATATTGCGGCATGCGCATGGATTCGGCCAACGTGTAATCCCGGGCCCCGGCACGCTGCCGGACTTCCTGGCGCGGCGCGTCTTTCATCATTACCGCGCCGGCCACGACCATTATCAGTGCGATACTGCCCCATAATGCAAACGTTAATGGCAGGCTATAGCGGTCCAGCAGCTGGCTGTTTATGTATTTGAAGCCCAGACTGCCCAACCCATAGGCGCCGATAGCGCAGGCAAAAATCAGGCCTTTGCGTTCGGGAAACCATTTAACACAGTTGGACAGCGTCAACAGATACCCGATACCGTCCGCCAGCCCGACCAAAATTCCGGCGCACAGCCAAAGCATGATAATGGAATTTGACCACCCGGTCAGGCAAAGACCGATGCCCAGCAACACGCCGGCGCCGATCGTGACGTTGCGTACGCCAAAGCGCTCCTGAAATTTACCTGCGGTGGTCGACGCCACCGCCATCGCCAGGCTCAGCAAGCCAAAAGCGAAAGCAACCTGGCTAATGGGCTGACCCAACTTCTGCGCCTGCGGACCATTAAACAAACTCCAGCTATACACCGACCCCAGGGCAAATTGGGTAATATGGTGCCTGCCAGGGTAAACCAACGAATGAATCGGGATGGTTGCGTTATCATGCTTTGCCTCGCATAAACAATTCAAAATTGAATTAATTCCCCTAAGGGTTAATGCAGGCCTATAAGATCATTTGGCGCCAACGGGGGCAAAACGGGAATGAGTTGTCAGGAAAAGGGAATGAAATGCATTAAAGTGAGTATGAATGACATTAACCGGCAGCGGTGGGAAGGGTGTCATCATTAAAGTCGTCTCAGTATAGGGAAAATTAACAGCTATTATCATCTGTTGTCAATATTGCTCATGCAAATAACAATCTTAACATTCTGTTTATAATAGCGCGTTGCGCGTTACCGCAGTGCGCCCGATAATAGGATTGACGCGGATCCCGGCATGGGAGCCGGACGCTCAAGCCGACTATCGGGAATGCGCTTTTTTACCGGTGACATTTGCCGCCAGGCGGCCTGCTCTTTAGGTGGACCACGCCAAACCGCGCGAACCAACGATCTTGAGTGAGCGGCGCGCTGCCAGGAAAAAATGCGCGCATCGGCGCAATGCTGAAGTCCCCGAGGGCCGGCGGTGTAACGCGGACAACACCGCGAGTCTGACATGACCACTGGCCCGCCGGCGAGTAGAGGGAAAGAGTATGCCGGTCAACAATGGATAGCGGTGCAATAACCAGGATTATTCCTCATCGCCATAATATTTAGTGCCGATACGGATAATGTCCCTGCCCTGCGAACGACGGTGTTTATTGGTATCGCGCAAAGAATAAATGCAACCGCAATATTCCTGTTGATAGAAACGCTCACGCTTACTGATATCAATCATTCGCGCGGAGCCGCCCTGCTTGCGCCAATTATATTCCCAATAAGTAATACCGTTATAATGGCCCGCGGCACGCCTGCCGCACTCGTTAATCTGCTGCATATTTTTCCAGCGGGAAATACCGAGCGAGCTGGAAATCACGCTGAAACCATTTTCAGCGGCGAAGAGCGCGGTACGTTCAAAACGCATATCGAAACACATGGTGCAGCGGATGCCCCGCTCCGGTTCCTGTTCCATGCCTTTGGTGCGGGCAAACCAGTTGTCGCTGTCGTAATCGGCATCGACAAACGGCATCTTATGCTTCTGCGCGAAACGAATATTCTCTTCCTTGCGGATCAGATATTCCCGCTGCGGGTGAATATTGGGGTTATAGAAGAAAATCGTGTAATCAATGCCCGAAGCGGTGATCGCCTCCATGACCTCTCCCGAGCACGGGGCGCAGCATGAATGAAGCAGCAGTTTGTCGGCGACGTTGGGCAACGTTAAGGCGGTGCGGCTGAATTCGGCCATAATAAACACTCTCTCTGGCGGCAAAATTGGCGGTCACTGGCGGCAATGGTAGCACAAAAAAGACGACAGTTTGCCCCCACTCGCGTCGGTCGGGGGGTTAGCGTCCGCCGCAGGTGCCAACTGGTAACAATTTCCCATAAACCTTTACGCTGGGCGCCTTTCCGCCTCGGCGGGATAGGGCTAAATTTAACGATAGGCCGTGACGGTCACTTTGGCACATCATCAATGGGAACCTGACTTATGCAATCTGAAGAGCAACGTCTTATCGAAGGTCTGTTTCAACGTCTGAAGCAGGCGGAGCAAAGCGCAGGCTCTCGCGATGTCGAGGCGGACCGGCAGATTCAGGGTTTTGTTCAGCAACAGCCTGCGGCCCCTTATTATATGGCACAATCCATCTTGATTCAGGAAGCCGTGCTGAACCGGCTGGGTCAGCAAGTGCAGCAACTGTAAAATGAAGTGGCGCAATTGAAGGCGGCGGCTTTCTCAGCGGACTGTTTGGCGCGGGCCGCCAGCCACAGGGGGCGCCGACATGGGGCAGTCAACCGCCTCAGCAGTCAGGGGCGTCCGCTTGGGGCTCCCTTTCCCCGCAGCAGCAGCAGCCGACAGGCTACAGCGGTTATGCGCAGCCGTATAATGCTCCGCGCGGCGGGGGTTTTCTGTCCGGCGCGCTACAAACGGCCGCGGGCGTCGCGGGCGGGGTGGTGCTGGGAAATATGCTCACCAATATGTTCCATCATTCCGCGCCGCAAGAGATTGTCAACATCATCGATGATCCCGCCGCATCGCTTTCCGGCGCTAACGATACCTTGTTAAATCAATATCTTAACGCTGATAATCTCGATACGTTCAATAATGTCTCCGACAGTCATTTTTTTGATCAAACGGATGACGGAAGCAATACAGATTATAACGATTTCGGTGCTGACGATTTTAGCAATGACGATGATGACTTTATCTGATTGTCGGGATTAACGGATAGACTGATTGCCGAGGTCAACGGACGGGCTGATTGCCGGAATTGACGGACAGGCGGTCTCAATGCGAGGGTGCCGGGCCGTGTCGATTATCGTCACGGCCCGGCGAGCTGGCCTCTTTGCAGGAAAGGCGCACCGCGCATACCGCAGACGGTAAACGTCCGCGTCCTAACTGTCGTAAGCTAACCCAGGCGCTACCGAGCCCTTCACGGGCCCGGTAGCAACCGCGGCGCGGCCCCCAGCGCTGTTGCGCCTTAATTACCTCATCGGCAAGCTGCCGCGGCGCCGCAGCATAGTGCTTAAACTCCATCGTATAAGTCGAGTGCCCTTGGGACATCGAACGCAATACGGTGGAATAGCCGAACATCTCGGCCCGCGGCACCTCGGCGCGGATAAGTTTACTGCCGGCGATATCTTCCATCCCCTGCCCCATACCGCGCCGTGAGGAAAGATCCCCCATCACGTTGCCCATAAATTCCTCCGGCGTCTCGACCTCCACCGCCATCATCGGCTCCAGCAGCACGGGGGATGCTCGGCGCATACCCTTCTTGAAGGCCATCGATGCCGCCATGCGGAACGCGTTTTCGTTGGAGTCCACCTCATGGTAGGAACCGAATACCAGCGTCACTTTGACATCCACCACCTGGTAACCGCCGAGTACGCCGGTTACCAGGGTTTCTTGGATACCTTTATCCACGGCCGGGATATACTCCCGTGGTACCACGCCGCCCTTAATATCATCGATAAAGGGTAAGCGTACGCCCAGCGCCGTATTGACAGTTATTCAGCAGGGATGGTGAGGTTCCACGGCAGGAGCTCTTTGATTTTGTTGATGGGATGATCCGCGATAATCGCCAGCACATGGCGCAGATACGCTTCCGGCTCCAC
>NZ_JBLKSS010000202.1:0-6197 GCF_047607725.1 Sodalis sp. (in: enterobacteria)
GTTTACCGCCGTTGCCCGGCATTGATTGGGGACAGGTTAGCCGATCTGACGGATAAGCAGCGCCAGATTGCCGATGCGCGGATGTTACTGGTGCAGCATATCATCACCATAGGGCAACAACCCCGTTATAGCTGTGCGCAGGCGATCCGCTTTATTGTCCAGCAGGCGAAAACAGGCCAGTTGCCCGAGAGCATCGCCCAGGCGGCAAGCCGCTGGCAAAACGCGCGCCCCTCGCCTAACGCATGGCTTTTCAGCAGGTCCGCCGCGTGGTCACGTAGCGTCACCCTTTCGCGCAGGCGATAAAGCCTGCGCCATTCGCCGCAGACCACGCCGAGGGCCGCCAGCACGATGATGCCGCCGGCTGTCAACGCACCCAGGCTGAACCACTGCTGCTGCTGCCAGACGTCCACGCCCAGCGCCGCCGCTGAGCGCTAACAGGCCTATACCCGCCACCACCACCATCCGCCGCCACAGTCTGCGTTTTGGCGTCAACGCGTGGGTGAGCAGCGCCTCCGGCTTGCCGTCGTCGTCTTCCGGTACCTCCGCCGGATGGGGCACAAACCCCTCGCTGTCGGCGTGAGTGAAGTGCCTGGCGGTGCGCAGGCGCGGCGCCTCAGGCTCGTTCATCAGCGAATCAAAATCAATACGCGGTCGGATAGGATCGGTCATCGTAATTTATCCCCCAGCAAAAACTCCATGACGGCATCCATACGAATATGCGGTAACGGGGCGTCGCTCTCACGTCCCTGCGGACGAAAGGCCTCGAACTGAAAATGCTGGTGTTGCCAAAATGCCGGTCCCGGCAAGCGTGCCGGCACTTCGCCCGGATAAAACGTGAGCGGCGCTCCGTCCTCCAGCCGATCTCCTTTAAGCGCCGGCAGGCTTTGTCCCTGATGCATCACCACACCATTGACCGTGGACTGAATCGCCGCCACGCCGGCGCAATCCATACTGATGCCCTCAAAAGCGGCATTTTGCCAGGCGTCTTTCACCAACTGCTGCAAGAGCGAGATCAAATTGGCGTGCTGATCGGCGGTCACATGATCCGCTTTGCTCGCGGCAAAATCAGCTTATCGATACAGGGGGAAAACAGGCGGCGATACAGGCTGCGCTTGCCGTAATGAAAACTGCGCATTATTGCGTCAGCGCCAAGCGCATGTCGTTGAAGGCATCGGGCCCCCAGTTAAGCGCCGCCAAACAATCCACCAGGCCGATTTTGCCGGTCGAAACCGCTGAAATGCTGTTTGTAGAAGCATTTTACTACCTGCTGGCAATAATAGCGATAGCGATCGCGCAACATCCCGATGTTGCTGCGTCTGTCCGCCCGCGCCAGCCGGCTCTCGTCGCCGTCGTCCAACCGCGGCCAGGGGAAAAATTGCAGCGCCGGAATGCCGGCCATGTCGCCTGGCAGCACAAACCGCCCCGGCTGGATGAAATGCAGCCCGGCTGCTTTGGCCTGCAATAAGTAGTCGGTATAGGGCTGGGCAATCGCCGCCAGCGCCCGTTCGTCCGCGGGCGCCAAGGGATCGAGCTCGGCGCCGCGCGAAAGCCAGGGCGCGGCCCACGTCGCCCGCTCCCAGTGCATGCAGACCCAGCATTTGCCGCGACCAGGTAAGATACTCTTGCTCCAGCATGGGCAAATCCAGCAGCCATTCTCCGGGGTAATCGACAATCTCCAGATACAGCGTGCCGGCCTCTTTGATGTGGCGCCATAACGCATCCCGCGCCCGGTAGAGCAGCGCCAGACGCATTTCGCTGACGCCGCGGGTCGGTACCGGCCAGGCGCGGGGGGCGAACCGCTTAGCGCCGCAATACCTTCATCGTAGGTAAAGCACGACAAACCCAGGTTCCGCTGCTGCACCCGCCGCACGCCCAGCAGCCGGCCTTCGCGGGCCACATTAAACAACGGCAGGCGTGCGCCATGATTAGCCATAAGCAGCTGATTGACGAGAGAAGTAATAAACGCGGTCTTACCGCTGCGGCTCATGCCGGTCACCGCCAGCCGCAGATGCCGGTCAAGCCCGCGATTCACCAGCGCATTAAGTTCGTTTTGCAGTCTTTTCATGGCGGTTTACCTTTGCTCTTCCCTGTTTCTTCACGTCACGGCGTGCGGCTATTGTAGCGGAAACAGCAACGCCGTCCGCATTTTTTGCCCGCCGTTGAGCGGGTGGAAGCCAGCGAAGCTGAGGCCAGACCCAACGCGCGCCCTTTCCCACCTAGCTCATTCGCCCCCCTCTTGGCAGGGAAACGCCGGCGTACACCGCCAACCTGTCCGCAATGTGTGCCGTCTGCCGCGAGGGCTCAGCCGCCTGCGCCAGGGGCTTCGATAAATAGTCGGGGGGAGGAATAGACGATGCGCACCTTAGGGGGCCGGCGCAAGCCGCGTCACCACGGTCGGCGGCGCTCGATGCTCAACGGCGGCGTAACGGCCTGCCCGAGGCGGCACCACGGCCGGCGTGATGTAACGCGCCAGATGACCGGCCGCCAGGGTCAATAGCGGCTGAAGCAACAATCCCAGCGCCAGCCGCAGCGGGCGATGCGGGCCAAAAGCCAGGCGCTTAGGGCGGCAGGGACTCGGCTTAACAACGCCAGCAAAAGAAAACGGACGAGCGCGATCATAGCTGACGGAACCGGTTACGCAGGCTAAAAGCCGGCGACGTGACATACCGTTCCACCCGACGTAACTGCTGTTCACTCTCTGACAACAGCGCATCTGTCCGATCCAACTGCTGGCCGGGCGCCAGGCCGTCTTGTCCGTGATAGGCCGACGGGGGTGCGGGCTCTAACCAGAACGCCAAAATCCCATACGCCAACAGCGTCAACATAAACAGGCCGAAAATCATCGACAGCACGACGATGACGCGCACCAGCCGCATCGGTACGGCGAAATAGTGGGCGATACCGGCGCAAACGCCGCGGATCATGCCCTCATCGGGGCGGCGATACAGCTTTTTGCTCAAATCAACCGTCATCTTATTCTTGCCTCCAATTAGGGTGTTCCGCGTCCAGAATATCTTCCAGCGCTTGGATACGGGCCTGCATGCGCTCGGCGTCGCGGGTAAGCTGCGCCAACCGCTGCGCATCTTGTTGGCCCAGGCGGCTTCCCTGTTGACGACGGCTGTTATAGTGCAGCCATAACCAGACAGGCGCGACGAATAAAATAAATATAGTCAGCGGTATGGTCAGCACGACTAACAGGGCATCCATGATTTCTCCTTATGTGGTCTTTGTAGCTCGAACGCCGCGGCGAAGCGCACAACGGCGCCTGCTGCCAAGCGGCGCGGCATTCAGCCTTGGTGCAACTTGTTTTTTAGCGCCGCCCACTGCTCGTTGATCTCATCGTCGGCCTTCAACTCGGCGAACTGCTGATCCAACGATTTTTGCTTGCCGAAACCGACGCTTTCCGCTTCCGCTTCCATTTGATCAATTCGGCGTTCAAATTGTTCAAAACGCGCCAGGGCCTGATCCAGTTTACCGCTGTCGAGCTGGCGCCGAACATCACGGG
Organism: Sodalis sp. (in: enterobacteria); assembly: GCF_047607725.1. Classification (GTDB taxonomy): domain Bacteria; phylum Pseudomonadota; class Gammaproteobacteria; order Enterobacterales; family Enterobacteriaceae; genus JBLKSS01. The sequence continues at coordinate 3,506 of NZ_JBLKSS010000202.1, forward strand.
ACGACGAGGCGGCCTGATGGCGAAGCGTCAGCGCCTGCTGGCGGGCACGGGTTTCGGCCAGTTTGTTTTCCAATTCTCCGATTTCGTGCTTCATCCGCACCAACGTCTCTTCGATAACCGCCACGTCCTGACGCAGTGCCGCCGCAAGTTTGACCAAACGTTGTTTTTCCATCAGCGCGGCGCGCGCCAGATCTTCTTTATCTTTTGACAGCGCCAGTTCCGCTTTGCTTTGCCACTCGGCCTGCTGATTATCAGCCTGTTCGATGTGGCGCAGCAGTTGTTTCTTTTCCGCCAGCGCCTGCGCGGAGGTCGTACGGACCTCAACCAGCGTATCCTCCATTTCCTGAATCATCAGGCGCACCAGTTTTTCCGGGTCTTCCGCCTTATCCAGCAGTCCATTGATGTTGGCGTTGACGATGTCGGTAAAGCGCGAAAAAATGCCCATAATTCACTTCCTCTTGATGTCGCAAATAAACGGTCCCGCACAGTAATACATTTTTCGTGCCAATGTTGCTTATCGAATTATCTCTTTGAAAATCAGCGTGTTTTAAATTTGACCCTTCACCCGCTTGGAGTATAGTGGTGATATACACTAACTGTTGGCGAAATTAACCATGTCTGAATTCCCTCATGACACCCTGCTTGGCCAGTCCAATGACTTTCTGGAAGTGCTCGAGCAGGTATCACGCTTAGCTAGGCTGCAAAAACCCGTGCTGGTCATGGGTGAACGCGGCACCGGTAAAGAGCTCATCGCCCGGCGGTTACACTATTTGTCGCCACGCTGGCAAGGTCCCCTTATCTCGCTTAACTGCGCCGCGCTTAATGAGAACTTGCTCGACTCGGAGCTTTTCGGCCATGAGGCCGGCGCGTTTACCGGCGCGCAAAAACGCCACCAGGGGCGGTTCGAGCGCGCCGACGGGGGTACCCTATTCCTGGATGAATTGGCTAACGCCCCCATGATGGTCCAGGAAAAGCTGCTGCGAGTGATTGAATATGGCGAGCTGGAGCGCGTAGGAGGCAGCCAGCCGCTACAGGTGGACGTCCGCTTGGTTTGTGCCACCAACGCCGACCTGCCGGCGCTGGCGCTGGCCGGCGATTTTCGGGCCGATTTGCTCGACAGGCTGACATTCGATGTGGTGGCCCTGCCGCCGCTGCGGGCGCGGCCGGACGATATTATGGTGATGGCCGAGCATTTCGCTATGCAAATGTGCCGCGAGTTGGGACAACCGCTGTTTCCGGGTTTCAGCGCCGAAGCACGGCAAAGCCTGCTCGGCTACGGTTGGCCGGGCAACGTGCGCGAGCTGAAAAATGTCGTGGAGCGGTCACTCTATCGCCATGACAGCAGCGACCGTCCCCTGAGCCAGATTATTATCAACCCGTTTGAGGCGGTGTGTCTGGCGCCGGTCTCGCCGCCAGCGTCCTCCCCGCCTTCGCTGCCGCTAGATTTGCGCGACTGGCTGCGAGAGCAGGAAAAACGATGGATTGAAGAGGCGCTGGCCCGCACGCATTATCAGCAACACCAGGCCGCCGACATGCTGGCCCTGAGCTATCATCAACTACGCGGCATGATGAAAAAACACTGCATCAAAGCCCGTCCCTGACCGCGGGGCGCTTTCAACCGACAGCGCCTTCGCCACATCATGTTGTTAACGCCTTATTTAACCGTTCGCTATTGCACCGGGCTGGCGCACTTCCTAAAATCCGCCAGGCTGAATTGATTTTTCTTCTCAAGCGCGGCGCGTCTGCCGCGAACAGGAACATTGGCGTTCAATAATACTGTCCAAGTTGGATGCCGGCAGCGCCAGCTGCCGCGGCGCCGATGATTGGTTTTGACCCAGGGAGGGGTAAATATGCCTGCATCGCTACAACACCATCGTACGACCACCAGTCTATTCCAGCATCACCAAAAGCGCACTGAGCCGCCGTTGCAGAAGGAATTACACCACCTGGCGCAGCGGCCCGGCGACGCCGAGAAATATTGGCGGGCCGTGGGTTATCTCAGTCTTATCGGCATTATCACCCAAATCGGCGCCGTCGCCGTGCTGCCCGACCGACCGCTGGCACATACCGGCGGCCGGGCCGTAGTGCGTCAACCGGCGGCGGGTGATTGCACCCGCGGTAATACCACTGTCGATGCCGCCGGCGCTTGCGCTTGGATGAAGAGCCGCATGACCGGCATGCGCGGTTTGACGGGTAAAGGGCTGTCGCCCGCCCGGGCGGTTGACCCGGGATTGAGTTATCAAACGAGCCAAGCGCTACGCGCTGCCGCCAACCCGGATCGAGAGCAGGATGCCCCCCTGGGGCCACAGCAGACGCGGCATAATGGGCCAAGGCAGGAGGCCCGCCACCGGCGGTGCCTTGCCGCCCACCGTGCGCGCAAGCAAAAGACAACGCCGGCGGTGGACGTCGCCGATAGATCGGCCATTGCACCAGCCAGGAACGCTAGTGCGGCGAGTCCCCACACAACCGCCGTCAAGCCAGCCCGTGCACCTGCCGCGAAAAGGCCCCACCAGCCGTAAGCGTACGCCCAGCGCCGTATTGACAGTTATTCAGCAGGGATGGTGAGGTTCCACGGCAGGAGCTCTTTGATTTTGTTGATGGGATGATCCGCGATAATCGCCAGCACATGGCACAGATAAGCTTCCGGCTCCACGCCGTTCAGTTTGCAACTGCCGATCAGCGTATACATCAG
>NZ_JBLKSS010000203.1:0-6124 GCF_047607725.1 Sodalis sp. (in: enterobacteria)
TAGTACACCCCAGCTATCGACTGGAACTTAAAGGCGAATCACTACGCAAAGAGCAAGGAGTAGCCAGCACAGGAAAAATAGACTAAAACTGAGTCAGAAGATGAGCGAACACGTGATCGAATATCACTGGAATGGGTGATAGGAAAATATCGGAATAACTGATCGGATGTCGCCGGAACAGATGATCGGATACGTCGGAATCTGCAATTACGGCGTCGCTGGCGCCGTCTGACAGAAGAGATTAGCCATGTGGCAGCGCATCGCGATGTTGGATTGCGCGCGCGGGATTGCCATTTTGGGTATCCTGCTGATGAACATCACCGCCTTTGGGCTGCCGAAAGCGGCTTACCTCAACCCCGCCTATGCCGGGAGCATTACCCGCGGCGAAGCCTGGACCTGGGCCGTGCTGGATATGGTGGCGCAGGTGAAATTTCTCACCTTGTTCGAGCTCTTGTTTGGCGGCGGCGCGCGGACAACGGCTGGATTGGCGACTGCCGGCAGCGGATCCGGTGATTCAGGGCAATGCGGTGCTGTTACGTCTGTTGTTGCGCAATCTGGTGGAAAATGCCCATCGCTATTGCCCGGAAGGGAGCACCATTACGGTCATCCTGGAGCAAGAGGAAACATCGTCTGGTCGTCGATGTATTTTGCAGGTGATGGATGAGGGTCCCGGTATTGACGAGGCGCGAGCAGGGGAGTTAACCCAACAATTTGTCGAATGGACCAGCGTTATAACGGTATCGGCCTGGGGCTGAGTATAGTTACCCGTATTGCGCAATTACATCAAGGCCGCTTCAGCCTGGGAAATCGTCAAGAGAGACGGGGTACCCTGGCACGGCTCGAGCTTGACGGCTGACACAGCCTGCCATCTTTGCATTTCCGTCAGGCGAGTTCCCTGCCTGGGGCGGTGGGGCCGTCGAAACGGTAATAAACGGGACATGCCGTTCGGCGGTCCTGAATATCAATTTCGGCAGGCAGGACTGCCGGCCACGCATCGAACCAGAAGAAACGTGGCTGAGCGCGCGTGCTTTATCAGCCAGGAATAGGCTTGGCCGTCTTGAGAGGCTTTATCGGCCCAGAATCAGCTTGACCGTATTGCGAATACTCTGTTACAGAGGCGGGCGAATGGGATCAAGCAATACTGCATTTACCACATAGTCCTGCTTGCCGTCATCAAAGAGCAATTTGCTGGAATCCACCACTCGATTTTCCCATTTCTGGTGGGTTTGTACCTGACCCTGCTCGCGGCTAATTCGCTTCGAGCTGTCAATGCGCTGTTCCCAATCCACCCGGATTTCATGGCGGAATTGATTATTAGCCGCTTTGGCGGTACGCAAATCCAAACGATGCTGGATCTGCTCAGGATAGCGATATTGGAAATATTTTAACCGTATATGATGTGGCCAGATGAGGTTGGGGAACTTGCCGACCGGCCATAGGCTGTCTTCTTTCCACTCGCGGTTTCTATGTTTAACGAACCGCGCCTCAGAACTGTTACAGGCGAAAAATTTGAGTGCATCGATCGACGCACCATCACGATAACGTTCCGGATGGAGCTGATATTCCTCAACGTCTTTTTCGGTGAAATAATATTGAAAACTGGCACATTGAACAATATCGTAATGCTTGCCGACCTTGGCCAAAAATTCGCGCGGATCATCAATATAGAATTCATCAGAGTCCAGCCGGCACCACCAATCGCCATCCTGCGCCTGTTCACGAAATTTATTATATGCGCGCGATTGTAGCCCGTCGGTAAATTCATCGGTGATCTGACCGTAGACTTCCACTTTCTCCCAATGGCGGAATTTTTGATTGATAAGCTCCCAGGTTCCATCCGTGCTGGCATGATCAATCAAAAAAATCTTATCGACCCAAGGCAGCGCGGCGAGCGGCGCTCTTTCCAGGACGTCGATTTCATCTTTCACCATACAAATTGCGAATATTTTCATTTTTATTTACACCAGTTGGCCGGACCGCTAAGCAAGCCTAATCAGCACTAAGTCCGTTTCAAATTAAAATCAATGAGTTGCAGTCAAGATATCCATTAAAAATTTAAGTATCCATTACGCTTCGTTATTGCTGGACCAATTTTGGTATTGCGCATCACGCTATTTACCTTGTTACGACGCAATACGCATGACGTTCATTGAAAATTATCACTTTTTGAGTATAACTTTTTGTCTTCAGGCACAGCAGACGCGACCGGCAAAATCAGATTTTTCTTTGACTTAGGTGTCAAGCAGGGCATGGGGGCATCGATAGTGCTAGACTTAGGTCTTTGGACTTCCCGCTACGCGGCGAAACTGTCCACGAACGACGGTGTGTGTCCTTCCTGACGCTCGATCATGCTGACCCGCTTGAGATGTGGCGCGGTATATCACCGTGGACGCGACCTTTCTGCTTCTGGCGCGGAATACAGCCGTGGCGCGACCTTTCTCGTTCTAACGCGGTATATCCGTGGGCGGGCCTTTCTCGTTCTGGCGCGATATACAATCGTAGGCACTGCCTCTATAGGCCGGGAGCCAACGGCAACGCTCGGCGCTTTATCCCACCCAGCGGGCCGCTATGGCACTAAAGGGAAATAGTTACAACATACTGTGACGTTTCATTTTTATCTTCTTTCTCCTTCTTGAAGCGGTCAGATAGCTGGCTTTAGTGATGTAAGCGTTTTCTGTCCTGTGAGCTGATTCACACTGAGTTTAATTTAAACCCATTAGGATAGGCGTAGATGTTTCGTAATTGTTATCACAAGGAGTGATAAACATGAGGGAAGAGCTGATTGTATGACAACGATTCGTGATGTGGCCCGCCTGGCGGGTGTGTCAGTGGCAACCGTTTCTCGGGTGTTAAATGACAGCGCGTCTGCCAGTAAGCAGGCGAGGGAGCGCGTTCTCTCAGCGGTATCCCAATTGGGCTATCGTCCTAACGCCAATGCGCAGGCGCTGGCTAATCAGAGCAGCGATACCATCGGGGTGGTGGTCATGGACGTCTCCGACCCCTTCTTTGGCGCGTTGGTCAAAGCGGTGGATGATGTGGCGCAGAGGCACCGCAAAAACGTCCTGATCAGCAACAGCTATCATCAGGCGGATAAAGAGCGCTACGCCATCGAGGTTTTGATTCGCCAGCGCTGCAGCGCACTGGTGGTACATGCCAAAATGCTCAGCGACGAGGAACTAATCGCCTTCATGCAAAGCGAGCCGGGTATGGTGTTGATCAATCGTATCGTGCCCGGTTATGAACACCGCTGCGTCGGTCTGGACAATGTGGCCGGCGCATTGATGGCGACGTGGATGCTGCTCAAGCAAGGGCACCGCAATATTGGCTATATCGGTTCTAATCATGATATCGAAGACCAGCACCAGCGGCGCCAAGGTTATCTACTGGCGATGAATGAGGCGGGCATTAAGCCGCAGCAAAGCTGGCAGGTCAGGGCGGATCCTTATCTCCACGGCGGCGAACAGGCGATGGTGGAGCTCTTGGGTCGTAACCAGCAGTTAAGCGCGGTATTTGTCTATAACGACAGTATGGCGGTAGGGGCATTGGCGACCCTGAAAGAAAACGATATCACCGTGCCGGCGCACTTTTCCGTCATCGGTTTTGACGACCTTCCCATGTCCCGCTACACCAGTCCACATTTGACCACGGCGCGTTATCCCGTGTGCATGATGGCGGTAGCGGCGACAGAACTGGCGTTAAAAGGGACAGCCGGCCAACTTGATCAGAGCCAAACCCATCTCTACATGCCGACGCTGGTACGTCGCCATTCGGTGGCGCCGCGTCAAACTGTGATGGCGATCACTGCTTCGTCACAAGATGAAATGTAACCGGTTTCAAAGTGTGAGAACATTCACATTATATTAATATCCCTCCCGATATGCTGTAGCCGTTCTCCCGTCAGACATGGATAAACGCGTCGTTCGGAATGACTCCGGATGGCGCGACTGCAACGGTCCGTGATGCCGTCTGGCGGGGCTATCCGGCCTGGCCCCTTTTGCCATGACCTGAAAGTATTATTAGAGACTCACTGAGTGCTACCATACTGATATCCAGAGAGACTAATGAATAAGAAGGCATTTTCCCTTACCGCTCTGGCAGCCGGCCTGATGTTTTCCATGGCCGCGCAGGCTGCCAACGTGCGTATTGGTGTGACTATTATAAGTATGACGATAACTTTATGTCGGTGGTGCGCAAAGCGCTTGAAAAAGACGCCAAAGACAGCTCCGGCGTGACGCTTTTGATGAATGACTCCCAGAACGATCAGTCCAAACAAAACGATCAAATTGATGTGCTGATTGCCAAAGGTGTCAAAGCGTTGGCGATCAACCTGGTGGATCCCGCGGCCGCGCCTGTCGTGATTCAGAAGGCCCGCGGCAATGATATTCCCGTGGTGTTTTACAATAAAGAGCCGAGCCGTAAAGATCTGGATAGCTACGACAAAGCTTACTATGTCGGTACCGATTCCAAAGAATCCGGCATTATTCAAGGTGAGCTGATCGCCAAACATTGGAAAGCCCACCCCGACTGGGATCTGAACAAAGACGGCGTCATCCAATATGTCATGCTGAAAGGCGAACCGGGACATCCGGACGCGGAGGCGCGCACCAGCTACGTTATCAAGACCCTAAACGATCAGGAAAAATTAAAGACCCAGCCGCTGCAGCTTGATACCGCCATGTGGGACACCGCCCAGGCGAAGGACAAAGTCGACGCCTGGCTCTCCGGGTCTAACGCCAACAAGATTGAAGTGGTGATTGCCAATAACGACGCCATGGCCATGGGCGCCGTAGAAACCCTCAAAGCCCATAACAAGAGCAGTATCCCGGTATTTGGCGTAGACGGGCTGCCGGAAGCCCTGGAGCTGGTTAAATCGGGCGCGATGGCCGGTACCGTGCTTAACGATGCTGACAATCAGGCCAAAGCGACGTTCGATCTGGCGAAAAATCTGGCGGAAGGCAAAGGCGCCGCCGACGGAACCCAATGGAAGCTGGACAATAAAGTTGTCCGTATCCATTATGTTGGCATCGATAAAGACAACTTGGCGCAATTCAAAAAATAAAACCTGATACCCCCGCCGACCCCGGAGGGGGAATGAAACTTGTCTATTTTTGAGCTGGTGTAACTATGGCCGACATTACGACCGAACAGCATCGCGAATGGCTGCTGGAAATGAAAAATATCAGCAAATCATTTCCTGGCGTGAAAGCGTTGGATAACGTAAATCTCAATGTCCGTCCCCACTCTATTCATGCCCTGATGGGGGAAAATGGTGCGGGCAAATCGACGTTATTAAAATGCCTCTTCGGTATTTACAGTAAAGATGCGGGAAGCATCATTTTTCAGGGACAGGAAGTTAATTTCAAGAACTCGAAAGAAGCGCTGGAAAAAGGGGTTTCTATGGTGCATCAGGAGCTTAACCTGGTGCTGCAGCGTACCGTGATGGACAATATGTGGCTTGGTCGCTATCCCCGTAAAGGGATATTCGTCGACCATAAGAAAATGTATCAGGACACCAAGACTATTTTTGAAGAGTTGGATATCGATATCGATCCACGTGACAAAGTCGCCACCCTGTCCGTGTCCCAGATGCAGATGATCGAGATAGCCAAGGCGTTTTCCTATGACGCTAAAATCGTCATTATGGACGAGCCCACCTCGTCGCTGACCGAAAAAGAAGTCAATCACCTCTTCAGTATCATTCGCAAATTAAAAGCGCGCTGCTGCGGTATTGTTTATATCTCTCATAAAATGGAAGAGATTTTTCAGCTGTGCGACGAAATCACCATTTTGCGCGATGGACAATGGATTGCCACTCAGCCGGTGGAAGGGCTGAGTATGGACCAAATTATTGCCATGATGGTAGGCCGTTCGCTGAGCCAGCGTTTCCCCGATCGTATTAGTGAACTGGGAGAGGTCATGCTCGAAGTGTGCAACCTCACATCGTTGCGCTAGCCCTCGATCCGCGACATTTCGTTTGATTTGCACGTAAGCGTACGCCCAGCGCCGTCTGTTAATTCCCCATCAAGTTATTGAAGATGATGTCCATTATTTTTTTAATGGGCACAATTCATGAAACAAACCCCACCAAAACCCTCAAGACGTCGTCCCAATTTCCCGCTGGACT
>NZ_JBLKSS010000204.1:0-6104 GCF_047607725.1 Sodalis sp. (in: enterobacteria)
ATATAGTGCAAAAAAATCATTTTCTGATCATTTTTTGCAATGAGTCCAGAATCCTTAAAATCGTTGTAAGCCCCGCCAATAAAGGGCTTACGACTAATCCAACGTTCCCTTTGATAGTCCAGAAATGCTTGCCACCCCACATAACAGCGTTAAACAGGGTGTTAACGATTGCAGGAGAGAGCAATGTATCAGCATAGAAATTGGCAGGGCGCACTGTTGGACTTTCCGGTTAGCAAGGTGGTGTGCGTCGGCAGCAACTACCGTAATCATATTAAAGAAATGGGCAGCGCCACCCCCAGTGAAGCGGTGCTGTTTATCAAGTCTGAGACTGCGCTGTGCGATATTCGTCAACCTATTGCTATTCCTACCGATCGGGGAGAAGTACATCATGAGGTGGAGCTGGCTATCTTGATTGGCGCGCCGTTGAAACAGGCTAACGAGCAACAGGTCTCTCAGGGGATTGCCGGCGTGGGCGGGGCGCTGGATTTGACGCTGCGGGATCTGCAGGCGCAGTTTAAAAAAGCAGGGCAGCCCTGGGAAAAGGCAAAAGGTTTCGATGGCGCCTGTCCGATTTCGGGGTTTATTCCGGTGGCGGAATTCGGCGATCCCCAGCAGGCGGATTTGACGCTAACGGTTAACGATCTCGTTCGGCAAACGGGCAATACCCGCGACATGATCCATCCCATCCTGCCGCTCATTGCGTATATGAGCCGTTTCTTTACTTTGCGTCCCGGCGATATTGTACTGACGGGCACGCTAGAGGGGGTCGCGGCGCTTAAGCCCGGCGATGCGCTCACATTAAGCCTGAATCAGCATCAGCTGAGCACGCGGATCATTTAGCGCCTGATTTTAAGCGCCCGGCCCGCGCGGCCGCTTGGCGTCGGCCTTGCTCCCGCGCCGAAAACAGTTGCATCCGGGGGGAGGGGAAAAGCATTATATAACGCCCCCTTGATTCACGTAACGGAGACCACCATGCCTGAACGCCTCTTTTGGCAGACCAAAACCCTGGCTGAAATGTCCGATGAGGAGTGGGAGTCCCTGTGCGATGGCTGCGGGCGCAGCTGCCTGAATAAATTGATCGATGCGGATACGGATGAAATCTATTTCACTAATGTCGCCTGTAATCTACTCAATTTAAAAACATGCCAGTGTCAACATTATACCAACCGATTTGCCTATGAGCCGGCCTGTATCAAGTTGACCCGGGAAAATCTGGCTACCTTTGACTGGTTACCCCCCACTTGCGCTTATCGGCTGCAGAGTGAAGGCAAACCGTTGCCCCACTGGCATCCTTTGCTGAGCGGTTCTAAGGCCGTGATGCACGGTGAGCGTATTTCGGTCAGCCATATTGCGGTCCGGGAAAGCGACGTCATCGACTGGGAAGACCATATATTGAATAAGCCTGATTGGGCCAAGGGATAAACGCAGCACGCACGGGGGCTTTCACTCACGATGAGATCGGGCTATCCCGCGCGAAAAGAGGAGAGGGTATTTTCGCTGTGGCTCGTAGCCTGGGGCACTCGTCAGCATCCGGCCTTTGACACGACTTCTCTGATAACGCGGCCTCACGTCATAACGAGTTTCGACAGTATGGCTGATGGGTGTCCGTTTATGCCGCCGGCACGGGCCTCCGCTGGGCTTGAATAAATCGGTGCTGCATGCTGCAGGGATGTTTCAATGCGGCCGTTGGCGCTAAATCACACCGTTTTGCGTTTTTTTGCTGAGGTGACATCAGTGTAAACTGTTGCATCATTGGTAAGGGCGCCCACGACTTTCATTATAAGCGGACTGGGGCTCGGTACTATCAGCGCTCGATAAATTTCCTGCTCCCGCAGGCGCACTGGTTCGTTTATCAACACTTGTCTGCCTGCTTTTTCTGATTAAATGGATCTTTTTACTCAATAAATTACTCTGAAAAAGTAAGCCATCCCGCTGGCGCAGGTAATCATAATGCGCATTCATGTTATTGACCAGTCTGGCGTAGACCATATTGATCTCGCCTTCATTTATCTCGGTTTGTAAGCACAACTGTTGTAGCCGTTCGATGTCTGCAATCGCCTCATTTCGCCATAAGTTGGCATTATTGGCCGCGATATTGAGAGGGACACTCCAGCGCTCCATTAATTTTAGGGAGGCTTTTTCCGGATTGGATGTTTGGTCAATAGCCTTTAATAAAGAAAAGATATTGTCAGGGAATCGATGCTCATTCTTTATTCCTGCTGGCCGAACAGCTTTCGCCTGCGGTGTTTCCATGCAACATTCTCCTTCATGATGTTGTGGTGAAACAGGAATATTCCGCTGCTGTTCTTCCGGTGCCGCCTTGTGTTCCTCCCTCGCTCTCTGCGGCATCCTGCTTTGCTGAAAGCCTCTGGTCCGAGGCCTGTGCGGGTGTGATGTATTCGATACCGCCTCTAACTTATCCTTGCGGTTCATCATCGTCAGAAAGAGGGTTTGGCACACGGGCCGTTCTGTTAACGTTGCATCTGAATTATGGGTTTGGTCATGTTTTGTCTTTTCGTTTATTAAGCTTATCGTGCTATCTGGAATTGTATTCATATTCTTCCTCTTGTTATGGTCTCGGTAGTTGAGATGAACAAACCAAGCGCTATTGGAGCCATGATACCTTTTTCGGATAACAATAACGTAAACAGCCGACGCCAGGAATTGATTAATTGTGCAAAGACTTATTAATGTCATGCTTATTCCATTCATAAGTAATGCGTAGCAATAAATACATTACATAAACATGCTGGAAAATAAAGAGAACGGTGCCGTCATGGCGTTGCAATAATCATTATCAGTTTAAGATTGTCCTTGGCTATAATACTGTGGGTCATAAATAAATGGGTTGCGGGTGAAGCAGGTATTTATTACTTCCTATGTATCCTGCCATTGCTCAACGCGCCATGAGCCAGTAAAGTGGTATTGACGCTTAACCTCTGAATATCACTCTCTGTTGATAAACACGTCATGCACTGCGCGGGGGGGGGGGNNTAACAATAAAATGGAATACGGTTAATACAGGGGTGTTATAAAAGCCGGCAATTGAAAGACGTCTTACCGGTAAAAGACGGCACGGAAGCGCCGGGGTTAAACACGTTCGATCTCTTTTTGACGGTTAATGGCGCAGGCGCATTGTGAAAACGAAATGAAAAAGGCCGTTGTTTTAGTCATTCGGTGATAAAATAGGCAGATGATTTTATCGTTGCCGCGAGGCGATCGTCGGCGCATGACGGCGTGGCGACGCCGTCATGCCCTCATGCCGCCATCAACGGGAAAAGAGGTCGCGTTTGCGCGGAGGGAAGAACTGCGCAAGCAAAATGATCGCCGCTACCGCCAGATAAGCGCCGAAGATGACAATCATCCACTGTGGCATCTCCAGCGACAGGAAATGCCATTGGCGGACGGCGCAATCGCCGCTGGCGCTAAAGACCGACGGCAGCCATGCGGGAAAATTCACGAAAAAGTCACAGGTGACGAAGGGGGAGGGATGAAGTTGAATATCGGTATGTTTCATTGCCAGCAGCAGGCCTTGCCAGGCGCTATAGAGCCAAATCGCCAGACCGGCGAAACGCAGCGGCGTAGCGGGCGCGATGGCGCCTACCAGGCCGGCGGCAACGACGCCGTACAGGGCGCAACGTTGATAGATACACAGGACGCAGGGATTAAGCAGCAATACATGCTGAAAGTAGAGCGCGCCCAGTTCCAGCGCGAAGGCGGTCAGTGCCAATAGTAACCAGGCTGCACGATTTTTGGAGCAGCGGTTTAACGATTGCATCATAGAGGATTGTCCAGAGCAGTTAGTAAGTGGCGTGAAACGAGCATTCTAAATCAAAAAACAACAGACACCAGCGACTTTTCCGTTGACGGCATCCCAGAGCCCGCGCTGTTTTACTATTATTGAAGTTACCCCCCGTGCCCGGCGCGAAAAAAGCGGTTCTTTTGGTTGCCGATAGTCATAAGCGGGAGATGGCTTATAGTCTGCCGGCGGCGGGCAAGGTAAACTAACTCGCTTGTTCATGATTAAGTCACCGCGCCCGCTCGCGAGGGAGGGTGATAGGCATGTGAATTGTTAGAGTTGCTATGGAACAAACGAATATGGTCATCAAGGCGCAAAGTCTTGCCGGTTTCGCGGAAGAGTTTCTGATTGAAAGCATCTGGAACAATCGCTTTCCGCCTGGCTCCATCCTGCCCGCGGAGCGGGAGCTTTCCGATCTGATCGGTGTCACCCGCACCACGCTGCGGGAGGTGCTTCAGCGATTGGCCCGTGACGGCTGGCTTAAAATCCAGCACGGCAAGCCGACCCGGGTGAATAATGTGTGGGAAACGTCCGGCTTGAATATCCTGGAGACGCTGGCGCGGCTTGATCATGACAGCGTGCCACAGCTCATCGATAATCTGCTCTCGGTGCGCACCAACATCGCCGCGATTTTTATTCGTCTGGCGGTGTCGCTGTATCCTGATAAAGCACAGGCGGTGCTCTCACAGGCTGCGGCGGTGGACGATAAGGCGGAAGCGGATAAGGCGGATGCGTTCACCGAATTGGATTACCGCATTTTCCACGGCCTGGCGTTTGCCTCAGGCAATCCCATCTATGGCCTTATTTTTAACGGCCTGAAGGGGCTTTATTTACGGGCGGGGCGCTATTATTTCACTAATCCGCAGGACCGCGAACTGGCGCGCAATTTCTATAGCCAACAAGCGACGCTATGCCGAGCGGGGCTTTATGATCAGGTCATGGAGCTGGTACGCCGCTACGGTAAAGAGAGCCGGGATATCTGGGGCGCCATGCAATCCGCGATGCCCAAGATATCGTGGGGATTTGACCTCGGCGAAGGCGCCGCCCTAAGCCGGACGGCGGCCGTTCGGGGGGCATCAGAGCGGCGGCTGGCGCGGCGGACAGCGCTCGATAAGCTCGACATTGCCCTCGTCGTTAACCTGCTCCATATAGACATCAAAGCTCCATAACCGATGAATATGCTTCATCACTTCTCGGCGGCTTTTCGCCAACGGCGCGCGGTTTTGCGGCGTGTAACGCACCGTCAGCGACCGATCGCCGCGCAGATCCACATTCCAGATCTGAATATCCGGCTCCAGATTGCTCAAATTGTACTGGGAAGAGAGCTCCTGGCGTATCGCCTGGTACCCTTCTTCGTTATGGATGGCCGCGATTTCAAGATAGTTGTTGTGATCGTCGTCGAGTACCGTAAAGAGGCGAAAATCTCGCATCACCTTCGGCGATAGGAACTGACTGATAAAGCTTTCGTCTTTGAAGTTGTGCATGGCGAAATGCACGGTTTCCAGCCAATCGCTGCCGGCGATATCGGGGAACTAACGGCGATCTTCCGCCGTGGGCGATTGGCAGATGCGCTTAAATCCTGGAACATGGCAAAACCCAGCGCATAGGGGTTGAGGCCGCTGTAATACGGGCTGTTGTACGGCGGCTGATAGACCACATTGGTATGGCTGTGCAGGAATTCCAGCATAAACCTATCGCTGACTTTACCTTCATCATACAAGTGATTGAGAATGGTATAGTGCCAGAAAGTGGCCCAGCCTTCGTTCATGACCTAGGTCTGTTTTTGCGGATAAAAATACTGGCTGACTTTGCGCACGATACGCAATATTTCCCGTTGCCAGGGCTCGAGCAGCGGCGCGTTTTTCTCCATGAAATACAGCAGGTTTTCCTGCGGCTCCAGGGGATAGCGTAAGCGCTGTTCCGTCACTTCCTCTTTTTCTTTGTGCGGCAGCGTGCGCCACAGTTCGTTGACCTGACTTTGCAAATGTTCTTCCCGGCTTCTTCTGGCGGGATTTTTCTTCCTGCAGCGAGATCTTTTGCGGGCGTTTGTAACGGTCGACGCCGTGATTCATCAGCGCATGGCAGGAATCCAATAATTGCTCCACCTGTTCAACGCCATAGCGCTCTTCGCTTTTGGTAATATAGTTGCGGGCGAAAATCAGGTATGTAGCGATGCAAAAGATTCTGGACTAATTTGCAGTCAATTCTGGACTCCTTTGAACTCTAAAAAATGGCTATTTTGGACAGTCCAGAATTGTTTGCAAAAACACAGGAGCACTTCATTTATTTTGAATGCTTGAACGGT